>SVPJ01000053.1 GCA_015065885.1 Oscillospiraceae bacterium
ATGGATCGGTCCTGTGCGATGGACCGCTGTGAACCATGTCAGGCGGGGAACCGAGCAGCATTAAGCGGTTGGCTCCGTGCGCCGCAGGTAACCGGTTTGTCCGTATGCCCAAGAGCACGCATTTTTTTGAAAGGGGAGAGGGCCTTGTATCAGGTGTTGTACCGCAAATGGCGGCCGAAGACGTTCGGTGACGTGTACGGTCAGCCGACGGTGACGGCGGCGTTGCGTAACGAGTTGCGCAACGACCGTTTGGCGCACGCCTATCTGTTCACCGGCTCGCGCGGGACGGGCAAGACCACGTGCGCCAAAATTCTGGCAAAGGCGGTCAACTGTCTCGACCTGCACGACGGCGACCCGTGCGGCGAATGTGAGATCTGCCGCGGCATCGACGACGGCTCGATTCTGGACGTGGTGGAGATCGACGCCGCGTCCAACAACGGCGTGGACAATATCCGCGATCTGCAAGAGGAGGCGGGTTTCACCCCCGTTTCCGCAAAATATCGCGTGTACATCATCGACGAAGTGCACATGCTGTCGGCAGGGGCGTTCAACGCACTGCTCAAAACGCTGGAAGAGCCGCCCGAACACGTCATCTTCATTTTGGCGACCACCGAAGTGCACAAACTGCCCGCGACCATTCTTTCGCGTTGTCAGCGGTTTGATTTCGGGCGTATTCCCGCGGAAGATATTGCGGCACGTCTGCTCGACGTGGCGCAAAAAGAATCCATCACCATGACCGAAGACGCGGCAATGCTGCTTGCCCGTTTGGCGGACGGTGCGTTGCGTGATGCCCTTTCGCTGATGGACCAGTGCCTTTCCCGCTCGGAGGAGATCACCGCCGAGGTGGTGTCCGCGGCGGTGGGGCTTGCGGGGCGCGACTATTTGTACGAACTTTCAGAGGCGGTGCGTACGGCGGACGCCGCAACGGCACTGACCGTGCTGGATCGTTTGTACGCCGCCTCGTGCGATATGGAACGGTTGTGCGTGGAAATGATCGATTTTTACCGCAACCTGATGATCCTGAAAAGTGTGAAGAACGCCGAAGCGTTGGTGGTTGCCGCCGCAGCGGAACTCGCCCATATGCGGGAAGAAGCGGCGCAGTACGAACTGCCCGCGGTGCTTCACTGTATGGATGCCCTGCAAAACACGCTCGAGCGTCTGCGCGGCGGTGCGTCCCGCCGTGTGGAGATGGAAATGGCGCTGATGCGCCTGGCCACCCCCGCGTTGGATGTCAGTAATGAAGCGTTGCTTCGCCGCATCAAGGCGCTGGAGGATGCCGTGCGTAGCGGCGTGACGGTGGCGGCACCTGCCTCTGTCCCCGCGCCCGCACCGACTCCGGCACCCGTGCGGGAAACCCCGACGATGCCGACGGCACCCGCCCCTGCGGCAGAGGATGCGGCGGCGGAAGAGCCCTTCGCCCGTTGGAACGAGGTGATGGACGATCTGCGTCAGAACTGTATGCCGCTCTACGGCGTGTTGCTCGGCTCGTCCGCCATCCTGAAGGGGGATAAGCTGATCATTTGCACCGATAACGAGTTGTTCCGCGGCTTGGTCACGCAGGAAGAACACAAACTCAAATTGCAAGCGGCGGTGCGTAGCGTCACGGGGCGGGAGTATCGCTTCGGGTTGCGTCGCACGGTGCCCGCGGTGTCGGAGGCGACCGACCCGCTCACCGCCTTTTTGCGGGAGAGCCGTGAACGCGGCGTGCCCGTGACCGAAGAATAAAAGGTATACATTATATATAAAGTGAGGAAACCGAAATGAAAGCAAGATTACCGCAGGGCATGGGCGGCGGCCCGTCCAATATGCAAGGTATGTTAAAACAAGCGCAAAAGATGCAGGAAGATATGGCGCGCGTGCAGGAGGAACTTGCCGCGACCACCTATTCCGCCACGGTGGGGGGCGGCATGGTCACCGCCACGGTGGACGGCTCGCATGAACTGAAAGAACTCACCATTCAGCCCGACGCCGTCGATCCCGACGACGTGGAGATGCTGACCGACCTGGTGATCGCCGCGGTGAACGAGGCGATCCGCAAAGCGGCGGCGGATTCCGAAGAGAAGATGGGTGCGATCACGGGCGGTATGTCCCTGCCCGGTCTGTTTTGATCCGCAGTGAATTTGATTGAGGAGTGAGCTGTCGTGGCGTATACCGTAGCGCCGCTCGAGCGGCTGATCGAGCAGTTGGAGCGCCTGCCCGGTATCGGGCATAAAAGCGCGTGTCGTTTGGCGTTCTATCTTTTGAATACCGACAAAGCCACGGCGGCGGAATTCATCGGTGCTATCACCGATGCGCGCGAGCACATTCACGAGTGTGCGGTGTGCTGTAATTTGACCGACGGGGATACCTGCCCCGTCTGCCGTTCGGAAAACCGCGACCGCACCACCATCTGCGTGGTGGAGGATGCACGTGACGTAATGGCGCTCGAACGCGCCCGCGATTACCACGGGCTGTATCACGTGCTGCACGGCACCATCTCGCCGATGGACGGTATCGGTCCCGATGCGGTGCGCATCAAGGAGTTGTTGCCCCGCGTGGCGGACGAGCAGGTGAAAGAGGTCATTATGGCGACCAATCCCACCGTGGAAGGGGAGGCGACCGCCTTGTACATCGCCAAACTGCTCAAGCCGTTCGGGGTGCGGGTCACCCGCTTGGCGTACGGCATTCCCGTGGGCGGCGACCTCGAATATGCCGACGAAGTCACCTTGCGCCATTCGCTGGAAGGACGAAGTGAACTGTAATGGAGAAAAAAGAAACCAAGACCATTGCCACCAACAAAAAAGCCTATCACGAATACTTTGTGGAAGAGCATTTGGAGGCGGGGATCGAACTGTGCGGCACCGAAGTGAAGTCGCTGCGCCGTAACGGGGCGAACTTGAAAGATGCGTGGTGCACGGTGGACGACGGGGAGATGTTTGTGAAAGGCATGCACATCTCTCCGTACGAGCAGGGCAATATTTTCAATCGCGAGCCGATGCGCCCGCGCCGTCTGCTGTTGCACAAGCGGGAGATCATGCGCCTGTTCGGTCTGACCAAACAGCAGGGCTACACCCTCATTCCGCTGTCGCTGTATTTCAAAGGCTCGCGGGTGAAGGTGCAAGTGGGGCTCTGCCGCGGTAAAAAGTTGTACGACAAGCGTGACGACGCCGCTCGCCGTGATATGAAGCGGGAAGCGGAACGCGCCTTAAAAGAGCATAACGCGAAATGATGAACAAGCACCCTACCGCTTGCCTCGCCCCTTTGGGGAGAGGTGTCGCGCGAAGCGCGACGGAGAGGGGGCTTGTTTTTTCTTTTCTCGCGTAACCTTTGGGAAAAAATTCTTACTGTAAGGGTGAAAGGGGGCGATGAACTATGAAAAAGAGGATATGTATACTTCTTTGTATTTGTCTGCTGCTGTTTGGTGGTTGTACCAAAACGCCGTCTGTGTCGCGCGGGGGACGCATTTCGCTCGAGCAGGCACCGTCGGCGGTGGCAGAGTTCGTCACCGCGCTGTGCGAACGGGACGTGGAGGCGTTGCGGCGATTTACGCAAAGTGAAGAAGCGGCGGCGCGGCTCGCCACGGTGAGGGTGACAGAGTACGCGTTAGAAGCCGCCACTGACACCCGTCCGCTCACCTTGCTGTTGGAGGTGGCGGAAAGCGGCGTGCCCACCGTACCTGTCGGCCACAGTGAATGGCAGTTGCATGCGGGAGTCGCAGAGTTTTCCAGCATTCGCTGGAGTGCGGTCGGCACGGCGGTGAATTGGATTGACGGTGTGAACGTGGCAGAGGACGCGGTGGCGTTCGCCTACGCGATGGCAACGTCCCTCTCGCTGTTCGATACGGTGGCCGATACGGCGACACTCTCGCCCCAATGGGTGGTAGAGCAAAGCGAGAACTTGGCGTTGGTACACGGCATGCTGGCGAAACGCCGCAGGGAAGAAATGAAAAGCGAATTCACCGAAGCGGAGATGACGGCACTGTGTGCCGAAATGCTCGGCGTGTCGGTGACCGAATTTTCTGCCGCTCCCACCTATGCCGACGGCAAGGTGACGTTGTGGGGACGCGGCAGTGCGTGGTACAGTTGCGCGTTGCAGGCATACGAAAAAACGGCGGATACCCACACCGTGACGATTCGTTTTTATGCAGATGCCACAGCGCTGTGTGAAGCGGTCACCGTGCGGTATACGGTGAAGGAAACGGCGGGCAAGCTCCGTCTTGCGTCGGCAGAAAAACTCAGCGGAACCGATTGGACACCGCTCGTATTGTATATGTAAACGCCGGTGTCGGCAAAAGGGGGCGATGAATTGTGGAGGAAAAACGCATCATAGAGATGTTCTGGGCGCGGGACGAGGGCGCGCTCACAATCGTGCGGGAGCGGTACGGCAATCTCTGCCGCGCGATCGCGCACCGCTTGCTTGGCAATGAAGAGGACGTGGAAGAGTGCGAAAACGATGCCTACCTCGCACTCTGGAATGCCATTCCGCCGGCACGGCCGCAGTCGCTTGCGGCGTATCTCGGGCGCATCGTGCGCAACGTAGCGCTCAATCGGTTTGACCGCCGCACGGCGCAAAAGCGGGGCGGCGAGATGGCGGTGCTTTTGTCCGAACTCGGCGAAGTTGCCGCCGCCGATACGGTGGAGGACGCCTTCGACAGCGCGCAGGTGACCGCGCTCATCGCCGCGTTCTTGCGGGAGGAGACAGAGGAAAACCGCTGGCTGTTCGTGCGGCGGTATTGGCACGGCGATCCGCTCGGCACCCTTGCCCGCCAAAGCGGACACAGTGAAAACACCCTCAAAGCACGTCTGTTCCGTCAACGGGAACGCCTGCGTGCGTATCTGCAAAAGGAAGGAGTGGCGGTATGAATACGAAACAGTTGTTTTTGGCGATCGGCGATCTCGACGGTGAGCTTATATGGATGGGACGTCCGAAAAAGCAACGCAAACCGCTGTACGGCTGGATGCTTGCGGCGGCCGCGGCGGTGGTCGTGGGCGTGCTCGGCTACGCGGGATTGATGGAGTGGAGGCAACAGCAACCGCCCGTGGTGGATCCCCGCCCGACGGTGGTGACCACGACGACCGCACCAAACGGCACGGGTGGCGACGAGAATGCGTGTACGGTGCATTCGTTTGAATACCACAACATTGACGGCTATTTGTTGGATCTGGTCTCGCAGGAAGAAATGGACGAATTCACGAAAAAATATCGCGGCGAAGAGATGACGATCGTTGCGTTTGTCGAATACTTCCATATTTCGCGTGAGCAATTTATTGCGGCGATGCGATGGGAAGACGCATTAGGAATGACCGCTTTGCATCATCATCCTTATGCACCGTACACCTACGGACAGTTTGTGGATGCGATCTACGGCGACGACGCCGCGTTGACCGCTTGGGTGTTCAATGCTGACACGTTGCAATACCCCGAAACGGAAGACGTCTATCTGTTCGACGGTGTGTGTGAGGTGCACCAGCCCGAGTATCATCGTGTGAACGGTGCGCTGATCGAATACGTCGGCGAAGAGAAGTGGAATGCCTATTACGCCGCCTACGGCGACAAGGGGGAAGAGGCAAACATTCTCACGTTCGTGGAATTTTGCGGTCTCACCCGTGAGGAGTATATCCACGCGCTGAACTGGGAGAAAGCGTTGGAGCATCCGGCACCGTTGCACGCTACGTGGGAGGAATATACCTGCGGTGAGTTTGTGGATGCCATCTTCGGGGATGACCCCGCCCACAGCGAACGCATTTTTGCGTACTCGGTGTTTCCGCTGTTTACAAGTTCCTCAACGGCGTCTACTACGTTCGACGGGATAACCTACACGGGGCCGTCCACTACCACAACGGTATATACGGGTCCTACGACGACTACACGCGCGACCGCCACGACGCACGCGACGGTTGATTGACGACCCTTCGCCCGTCTTGCCGCACGGCAAGGCGGGCGTTTTTGCGAATGGCGTTTAACCCCTTGTCAGGGGCGGCACTTTTCGGTCGTAAAAACGGCCGAAAAGCGAAGGGGGAGTGGTACGCTTTCGGCTTGGTCAGATACGATTTTCGCGGGCCATTCGTTCCGCTTGACAAATTCTGCAAAAATTTTTTATTATATAGGTGACCGAACGACTTTTTTCTTGACTTATAGGGTGAGAGGGGGGAGAGCAATGGAGGACAAACGTATCGTCGATCTGTTCTGGGCGCGGGACGAGCGGGCGCTTGATGCGGTACGGCGGCAATACGGCAAACTCTGCCGCACCATCGCGCACAACCTGCTCGGCAACGCCGAGGACGTAGAGGAGTGCGAAAACGACGCGTATCTTGCCCTGTGGAACGCGATCCCCCCGGCACGGCCCCGCTCACTCTCCGCGTATCTCGGACGTATCACCCGTAATTTAGCGGTCAACCGTTTTCATGCGCGGGGCGCGCAAAAACGCGGCGGCGAACTTGTGGAGTTGCTGCCCGAACTGTGCGAAGTGGTGGGAGATACGGTGGAAGACGCCTTTGACGGTGCGCATACCCTCTCGCTCGTCACCGCCTTTTTGCAGGAGGAAACGGCGGAATACCGCTGGCTATTCTTACGGCGGTATTGGTACGGCGATTCCATTGCCGCCTTGGCGGAGCAAAGCCGTTGCGGCGAAAGCACCGTGAAGATGCGGCTTGCCCGCCAACGCGAACGTCTGCGCGCCTATTTGCAAGAGGAAGGAGTGTCGGTATGAACGGAGAACAATTTTTTGAACTGCTCGGTGAATTGGATGAGTCGGTCATTTTGGCGGCGGCCGCGCCGCCGAAACGGCGGCGACCCGTAAACGTGTGGTTGCTCACGGCAGCAGCGGCGGTAGTGATCGGCGTGCTCGGTTACGCAGGTCTGATGCGTGTGTGGCAGGATGCCCCGCCGGTAGAGCCCGTTACGCCATCGACAACGGCGGTGACGACCACCTCATGGCAAAACGCAGGTATTCCCTCGGCCATCACCCCCTCGGTTGAGCAAACTACCACGACGGCAAAACAGACAACGTCTACCGCACCAACGACCGCCACAACCATCGACCTGCACATGACCACTACGCAAGTGGTGGGCTCGGAATCCACGACGACAACGGCCGTGACGGTCGATCTTACGACGACCTCTACGACGGAAAATTTTACAACCACCTCTGCGACAGCGGTTTCATCGACATGGGTTAGTGATACGACCACCGTGTCGGTGACGAAGGGGACGATGCCGAACGGCTTGCCCGTGTTGAACAGCGACTATGTGGTGGAGACCGACCGCCTGAACGGGTATACCGACGTTGTGTTTGGGTATTCCTTCGAGGAATTGGAGGTGCCAAGCATCACGGCCGCCCCGTCGGTGTTACCGGTGTATACGGTGACCGAGAAGCGGTACGAGCGGGACAGCATGACCGACATAATTGAAAGATATATGACAATGACCGACGATACCCTTGTCGGTGATATCTACGATGACGGCAAGAGTGCCAACGGCACAGGCGAACGGTTTCGCTATCACATTAACCGCGGTCAGGGCAACTTTGTTATGCTGTCGCTGATAAAACCCATCACGCTCGGCACGCCCGATCAGTGGCTCGCGCAGGTGACGGCGTATTGCCCCGCCTTGTTCGAAACCATGCAACAGCCTACCCTGCACCGTTGGAACGGCAGCCGTTGGTGGAACAAACCGTATACCACGTCTCCCGCCACCGCGCAGGAGACGGTCACGTTCTACGCCCGTATTTACGACGCGGCACAGCAGACCGATGCGGCCTCGAAATGGCTCGACGGCGTGTCGCTGAAGATCGAGGACGGCAAGCTGACCGCCCTATGCGTCATGTTTGAAGAGAATTATCAAAAGCTCGGCGACTATCCCATACTTTCGGTGGCAGAGGCGACCGCCCTTGCGCGGGAGCAGTGCGAGACCTTGAAGAACTATCCGTACTATACGATCATCAGCGAGAATTATGAGATCCTCAGCACCGAGCTCGTCTATATGCCGCACAGCGCGAGCGGGTTGCGCGTGCCGCTCTATCGCTTTCTGGTGACGACGGACGGCGCCGCGTATATGTCCGAACTGCGCGCCGAAACGGGATTGACGATGTATTACGCGGTGTACGTCACCGCCGTTTTGCCTGCGTACTGGACACCCGAAAGTCGGGACCGATTTATCACGCAGAAATGATCCCTCCAAGCAAAACGCCCTCTCACCTCGAGAGGGCGTTTTGTGTTGACACGTTATAATGTGAATTATTATAATATATGTAGTGACCGTAGTGACCGATACCGAAAATTTCCTACTTATAGGGTGAAAGGGGTGAGGTGATGGAAGACAAACGTATCATAGCCTTGTTTTGGGCACGGGATGAGCGGGTACTGGATGTCGTGCGTGAAAAATACGGCAAACTCTGCCGCCGTATCGCGCACAACTTGCTCGGCAATGCAGAGGACGTCGAGGAATGCGAGAACGACGCGTATCTGGCACTCTGGAACGCCATTCCACCCGCACGTCCCGATTCACTTTCGGCGTATCTCGGGCGGGTGACGCGTAACATCGCGCTCGACCGCTTTGACCGCCGTAACGCCCAAAAGCGCGGCGGCGAGATGGCGGAACTGTTGCCCGAACTGTGCGAAGTCGCGGGCGGCTCGGTGGAGGAGGCGTTCGACAGCACGTACACGGCGGAACTCATCACGGCGTTTTTGCGTGAAGAGACGGAAGAATACCGTCGGCTGTTCCTGCGGCGATATTGGTACGGCGATTCCATCGCCGCCCTTGCCGCAGGGCTCGGGTGTGGAGAGAGTACCGTCAAGATGCGGCTTGCCCGCCAGCGGGAACGCCTGCGTAAATTTTTGGAGAAGGAAGGGGTATCGGTATGACCGAACGGCAATTATTTTCAGCAATTGGCGAAGTGGACGCGGCAATGGTCGCGGCGGCAGTACCGTTTACACAGCGCAAACCGCTATACGGTTGGATGCTCGCGGCGGCCGCGGCGGTCGTCGTGGGCGTAATCGGATATGCGGGGCTGATGAACGCGTGGCGTGACACGCCGCCCGTACAGCCCGTGACACCGACGACGGCGGTGACGACGACCACGACCGCAACCACGACCACGACGGGTTTCGCCACTGCGCCGACCGCGCCCGACGGTCGACCCTTGCTCACAAGCGACGGGCGTATGAACGCGACGGCAGAGGGGGCGGGCATGACACCGGAGGTTACCGCCTTCTCACTCGCCGAACTCGCGATCGAAAGTATCACCGAAGCGCCGTCGGTGTTGCCCGTGTACACGGTGGATTTCGAAAAATTCGATGAGGAAGAGGAACTGCAAGCGATCATCGAGCGGTACGTTTCCTTGGCAGGGGACACGCTCACGGCGCCGATCACTTTTTCGGAATACGGCGGTCTGCCGCAGGCGGAGGGCGAAAAATTCCGCTACAGTGTGTCGCCTCCCTTCGACGATCTGGGTACGCACAATTCCATCGGTCTGTGGCTGCAGCAACCGCTGGTGATGGGCGACACGGAAGAATGGTTGTCACAGGTGCTGTCCCATTCACCACAACTGTTTGCGCACATGCAAAAGCCTGCCTTGCGTTTGGTCAACGGCAACCGCGACCGTCTTTGGTCGGGGAGCGGGGGGTGGACTGCCGCCGACACGGTGACCTTCCGTGCCTACGTATACGACGCGGCGACGGAGGATGAAGCGGCAAGGTGGCTGAACAGTGTGTCGCTCTACGTGTCCGAAGGGGAACTGCGGGCATACACCGTGTATCTTACAGACCATTATGCGTTGCGCGGCAACTATCCCCTTATGTCGGTGGAGGAAGCGAAAGCCACCGTGCAACGTATGTGCGAGGAAGCAGACGGCGACTGGATCAACGACGAGATCGAGATCCTGAGTGTGGAATTGCAATATATCCCCGACAGCATGAGCCGACTGCGGGTACCGTTTTATCGCTTCCTGCTGGCGGCGGACGAAACGGAACGCGGGCAAGAGATCTATGAGCGGACGGGAATGACGATGTTTTATGAAGAATATCTCTGTGCCGTTCCCGCGGAATATTGGACGTCCGAAACCGAGGATGCACGGATCACGCAACGATAAAAAAGTGGAAAAACCGAGCCGATTCCGCCGAAAGGGGGATCGGCTCGGTTTTACTTGTTCAAGTTGCACAATTTCTTGATACTGGTTTCGGTGTTTTGTGACAAAACCTGTGAATTGAAAAAAATCGAAAAAAATTTGAAAAAAAGGGTTGACAAATGGGGAGGGATTTGGTATTATACTCAGGCACCCCACGAAACGGGGGTCGCAAAGGACCTTGAAAATTAAACAACGTAAAGACGAAAGTAGAACAAAAC
>SVPJ01000054.1 GCA_015065885.1 Oscillospiraceae bacterium
GTATTCCCGTGTATAAAGATATGCCCGAGAAGGTGTGCGAAAAGCCGACCTCCACGGGCAGTAACGACAACTGGCTCTCCGCCTTGACGGTGACCGACCGCACCTTCACGCCCGCGTTCGACACCTACCGCCTGCAATACGAAATGAGCGTGCCCGCCGCGGTCTCGTCCCTTCGTGTGAACGCGACCGCCTACAGCGCGACCGCCACAGTGGGCGGTGTGGGTACGGTGGTGCTGAAAAGCGGGATGAACACCGTGCCGATCACGGTGACCGCCGCTTCAGGTGCGGTGCGGACGTACACCCTTTCGGTCTACCGCACCCCGTCGGAGGAGAATGTCCCCACCCTCGAAAGCGAGATTTACCGTATCGAGGAGACCATCCAAGGTATCGCCCCCGGCACCACCGTCGAGCAATTTCTGCAGAACTTCACCCTCTCCGATTCCGAAGCCACGCTGCTCGTCGTGGATCGCGCAGGCGCAAAAGTAACGGGCACGGTCGGCACGGGGCACGCGTTACAGATCGTAAAAGGCGACACCCTACTCACGGCCTATCCCCTGCTCATTCACGGCGACGTGAACGGTGACGGACAGGTGGATTCCACCGATGCGCGTCTTACGCTGCAATACGCGGTGAAAAAGATCCCCGCCCTTCCCGAAGATCTCGCCGCCGACGTGGACGGCAACGGCAAGATCGACAGCACCGATGCGCGGCTTATCTTACAGTATGCCGTTCGAAAAATCACCGACTTCCCTGCTTCCGCTTAATGCGGGCGCAAGTTTGCCGAAAGAAGGTCGACAAATTTCCCGCGAATAGGCAAACGAAAGACAGCGAAACGATGTCTCGTTTCGCTGTCTTTTCTGTTTCTCTCATAGCACGGGTAGGAGCGTTCTGTGAACGCCCGCGTGTGCACAACGCGGGCGGGCGCACAGCACGCGTCCGCGAAGATGGCACAAACACCGTAGGGACGGGTCTCCTGACCCGTCCGTTTTGCGACCGATCACACAAACGCGTCGCACGTCCGCGGGAGGCGATGGAACGCCTCCCCTACGCATCCGCTCCGATTTGGTGCTGTACGCAAAAGAGGGTAATTATAGCCATCTTATACCGAGCCTATCGAAATCACCTTCAGCTCGCTCTATGATGGTATATAATTCATTTATTTTTTCTTGATGCCATATTATAAATTCGGCGTATAGTTTGTTTTTGGGAAGAATACAAGTTGCTTCGTTTGCTTGCTTATTGAAACTGATAATGTATGTGTAGTTTTTGTCCAATGTATTGGTTACAAGCTCTTGAATATCGTTATATAAAGTCTCGTCTATATTAGCCCAAGCACTGCTAATTATACCTAATCTTTGGTTTATTTTTTTGTCCTTTAAACTTTTAATCCATTTAATTGTGTATTTATCCAGCGGCATATGGCACTCTTGAAATTTCACTTCAAACTCATTCGCATCAGAATAACAGAACAAATACTTAAACGCCATATTTGTGAATTTTTGCGCAACACCATATCGGTTGTTGTTTAGAATTTTTTTAGATAAATCAATGCAATCTGCAAAACACTTTTCGAAAGTTTCTGCATCAGAATTGAGATATGTAAAAATTCTTTCTACCATCGGCTTCATTAAATTTTGTTTTTCAGCCGCATATTTTTTCTTTTCTCTGCGTGCGTACTGGTTGAAAGCGTCATCAAAAGCTTTTTCCATACCGAAGTAATAATCATCAATTTTCTTTAATGAAAGATTGGATTTTAATTTCATGCCTTTGATAAAGTCTTCTTTTTCTTGTAATAGTACTTCCAAAATGTTCGCCTCAATTCGTTTTTCATAGTATAACACATAATTGTTAAAAATACAAATTATGACAAAAATCCCCTTGGATTTCTTCAAGGGGATTTGCTTTTTATAAATCTAATTACTTAGATTCTTTGATAGCAGCCTGTGCCGCTATCACGCGGGCGATCGGCGCACGATACCTGTCTTACCGCACCGCAATTCTCTGCACCGCCGTCGTTTTGCCCGTTTTGTCGTCCAGTGTGAACAGCACCGCTTGCAGTTCACACGGGCCTTCCTCCGCCACCGCAAAGCGCACGGGCAGTTTGCCGTGCATTTTGGCAATGGACAGTTCGGGGCGAATGCCCAGCACCGATTCCACGGGACCGCTCATACCCACGTCGGTGATATATCCCGTGCCCGCGGGCAAAATTTGCTCGTCCGCCGTGGGCACGTGGGTATGGGTGCCGAAGAGGGCCGACACCCGTCCGTCGGCATAGAAAGCGAGCGCCTTTTTCTCCGCCGTCGCCTCTGCGTGGAAATCCACCACACAGAATTTCGGGTTGCCTGCTTGTTTCAAGAGGGAATCCAACGTGTCAAACGGGCAGGCGAGCGGCTCCATAAACGCCGTGCCAATGAGATTGATCACCGTCACTTGATAGCGTCCGCGATCCACCGTGTACATCCCCGCGCCGGGGGCGGCGGCGGGAAAATTCGCGGGGCGGAGCAGCCACGGCTCACTGTCGAGCAGTTCGTAAAACTCGTGACGGCGAAACGTATGGTTGCCGCCCGTGATCACGTCCGCCCCGCTGTCGCGAAGCGAGCGTGCCGCCACGGGGGTGATGCCGTTGCCGTCGGCGGAATTTTCGCCGTTGACAATACATACGTCCACCGCGTATTGCCGTTTGAGCGCGGGCAGTACCCGCCGCACCAATTCACAACCGCGGTGACCCACCACGTCACCCACACATAAAACGTTCATTACCGTACACTTCCTTTTATCATTCCCTGCCTCCCCTTGTCAGGGGAGGTGTCACAGCGCCGCTGTGACAGAGGGGTAGTGTGAATATCCCCCTCTCCGCCTTGCATTCGCTCGGCACCCTTTCTCCCGAAGGGGGGCTCGACTTTCTCTTGAGATCCATTTCATGCTACTAAAAAGCGGGCGCGGAATATCCGCGCCCGCTTTGTTGTTTACTTTGCGTAGTCCACTGCGCGATTTTCGCGAATGAGATTGACCTTGATCTGACCGGGATAATCCATATTATCCTCGATCTTCTGCGCGATATCACGGGCAAGCAGGATCATCTGGTCGTCGCTGACCACTTCGGGCTTCACCAAGATACGCACTTCGCGACCCGCCTGGATGGCGAAGGAGCGTTCCACTCCGTTAAATTCGTTTGCAAGTTCTTCGAGTTTTTCCAGACGCTTAATGTAGTTTTCCAAATTCTCACGACGGGCGCCGGGACGTGCCGCGGAAATCGCATCCGCCGCCTGCACCAAGCAAGCCACGATGGTCGCCGCTTCCACGTCGCCGTGGTGCGCCTGGATCGCGTGGATGACCGCGTCGCTTTCCTTATACTTGCGGGCGATGTCCACACCGATCTCCACGTGGGAGCCTTCGATCTCATGATCCACCGCCTTGCCGATGTCGTGAAGCAGACCCGCACGGCGTGCCACCACGGGATCGATGCCGAGTTCACTTGCCATGATACCCGCAAGGAACGCCACTTCCATCGAGTGGTTAAGCACGTTCTGACCGTAACTGGTGCGGTAACGCAGACGGCCGAGCAGACGCATCACTTCGGGATGGATGCCGTGCAAGCCCGTTTCGAGCACCGCACGCTCGCCCTCTGCCTTGATGGTAGCCTCCACCTCGCGGCGGGATTTTTCCACCATTTCCTCAATGCGGGCGGGATGGATACGGCCGTCCGAGATCAAGCGCTCAAGCGACAGACGTGCAATTTCGCGACGCACGGGATCGAAGCAAGACAAGGTGATCGCTTCGGGGGTATCGTCGATAATGAGGTCGCAACCGGTGAGTGTTTCGATCGCGCGGATGTTCCGTCCTTCGCGACCGATGATGCGGCCTTTCATTTCGTCATTCGGCAACGGCACGACCGACACGGTCGCTTCGGTCACCTGATCCGCCGCCACGCGCTGAATAGCGTGGGAGATCATATTGCGGGCGCGGCTGTCCGCCTCGTCCTTGAGCTGCGCTTCGATATCCGCGATGCGCAGTGCCTTTTCGTGCGTCAACTCGTCGGTGAGCGCGTTCAGCAAATACTCCTTCGCCTGCTCGGCAGTGTAGCCGGAAATGCGTTCGAGCATTTCAAACTGACTGCGCTTGATGTTTTCCACATCCGCCAGACGTTCTTCCACCGCCTTCGCACGCTCGGCGATCTGTTCTTCCTTCTTTTCGTAGTTTTCGATCTTACGGTCGAGTGCCTCTTCCTTCTGCTGCAAACGGTTTTCCTGACGCTGAATATCTTTGCGACGTTCTTTGATGTCGTGTTCCGCTTCACTGCGCAGACGGTGCACTTCGTCTTTTGCCTCCAACACAGCTTCTTTCTTTTTCGCTTCCGCTGTGAGGTTGGCTTCTTTGATGATACGTTCGGATTCCTGCTCCGCCGAGCCGATCAACGCTTCGGCCGTGCGGCGACGGCTGTTCACGCCGCTTTTGAACGCGACGATGGCCGACACCACCGAGCCGACGACCAGACCGCCGACACCGGACACGATGACCCATATCATATCCATGAAACCTTGCACCTCCCTGTGTGTTTTTTGATGTGTAATACGAATGAAAGCAACCGCCCGCGGGGCGTTGCTCGAATATGCTCATACCAACGACAGCACCGACTGCCGCTGATAAGATATACCCAATCTATATATTACACGCTTATACCACATTTGTCAAGATGCAAGGGGGTGTTTTTTGTCCATAAATTCTAAAAAATACCGACCGTATCGGTGAGTTTTACCAGTTTTCTGCACATACTGCCGCCACGGCGCGGGCAATCAGGCGGGCGTCCATCAACAATTCGTCCACGCCGATGAACTCGTCCGCCCCGTGAATGCGGTTGTCCACACCGGGGAATTCCACACCGAACGCCACCCCGTTCGGGATACCGTGTACGTAGGTGCCGCCGCCGATGGCGAGCCCGTGCGCCTCCTCACCCGTTTCCTCCGCATACACGTTGAGCAACGTCTGCACGAAGGGGCTGTCTTCGGGCACGTGGTGTCCCTCCACGCAGTTGGCAAACGTCACGGTGAACGCCGCGTCCAACCCCGCGTGGAGTTTCCCTTCGATATCCGCCACCGTGAAGGTCACGGGGAAGCGGATGTCCGCCTTTCCCACAAACTGCCCCCCTTCGATCGAAAGGCAGGTGAACGCCAAGGTCAGCGCACCCGAAGGGGCATCACTGCACGCGGCACCCGCGCTCTCGCCGCCGTATTCGGCAAACGGAAATTTTTCCGAAGCGTTCTTCACTGCCGCGCCGCCGACACCGAGTACCGCCAGCACTTCGAGCAGGGCGGTCACCGCGTTTTCGCCCTTTTCGGGGGTGGAGCCGTGTGCCGCCGCGCCGTGCGCCGTCACCGTCATACCCTCAGCGGTCTCCGCCACCGTTACGGTATGACCCGCTCTCGCGGCGGCTTCTTGAACGGCTTGCGTTTCCACCCCGCAAAGGCACGCCGTGGCTTCGGTCGGCACGGCGTTCAGCGCCACGCCGCCCCGTGCCCACAAAAGGCGAGGGTCGGTCATCGGCGCCGTAACGGTCAGTTGCACCCGCCCTTTTTCGGTGTTGATGAGCGGATAACTTCCGTCGGGCGAAAACAAATACGGCGGAAACGCCTCTTTGGTCTGATAGTATTCCATATCGGTCGAGCCGGTCTCCTCGTCTCCGCCGAGTACCACGCGGCAGGCGGCGGGCGGGGTCATCCCACACTCTTTGAGTGCCCGCAGCGCAAACAAGGTTGCCGCGGCAGGACCTTTATCGTCGGTGGTGCCGCGCCCGTACATCTTGCCGTCGTCAATTTCCGCACCGAGCGGATCGTGGGTCCACCCCACGCCGAGCGGCACGGTATCCAAATGGCACAGCACACCAAGGCGCGGCTCTCCCTCACCCAGTTGCGCCGTACCGACGTAATATTCGTGATTATGGGTGGCAAGCCCCCAGTTTTGCGCAATAGCCAGCGCTTCGTCCAACGCCGCCGCCACTCCGTCGCCGAACGGGTGACCGTTTTCGGGCGTGCCGCCCACACTGTTGATGCGCACCAAACGCCCCGCCGCCTCGATCAACTCGTCGGCGTGCGCGTCCATCCATTGATACAGTTTATCCATCGTCATACCCTCGCTATCTCTTTCTGCAACGTCACCGTACCGCAATTTTCGGCGCGTACGGTGGGGGCGATCCCGCCTTCGAACACGTTCCCCTCAAAGCACACCGTCTCGAAACCGTACAAGTCCGCCAGCGGATGTTCGCAGTCGCGGAAGGTGTTGTTCCGCAACACCAACGAGCGGCGGAAATATACCCCCTCGTCGTGCGGAAGGCGGTTGCTGTCGATGGTGTATACACCCCACCCTGCGTACACGCAGTTGCGAAACTCGTTGTTTTCCACCAACACCGCCTCGTTGCCGCCCGTTTCATACCAATACTTGGCTTCGCAGGCAAAGCGGATGGCAGGGCCGGGGGTGAAAAAGCGGTTGTTGCGGAAGGTGTAGTCTGCACCGCCGCTGAGCAGTACGCCGCGGGCACGGTTGTTCACCATGGTACACCGCTCGAACAGCACCGTCGCGTGATAGGACGGCTCGTGCAGGCAGTCCCCCACCCGCACGAACGAGCGATCGCTGTCGGGAGTAAGCGTGAGTTCGATAGTATCCACGTTCAGCGGTCTCACTGCCGCCACCTGCACCTCCCCGCGGGAGAGCAGGGTGCGCGAATCGATCACCGCCGCGCGGTCGCCCGCACGGAAGATCGTAAGTCCGCGGGTCTCGGGGTGCATAAACCGCACCGTCACCGTCTCCTCACGCACCGCGACCACCTGCAGATACACGCTGTGCAGGTTCAATGCGTCGTCGTGTTGCCCCTCAAAATGGCAGTCGTGAATATGGATATTGCCTTTGCAGTGGACAAAGTGGGTCGCATCGGAATTCAAACTGAACAAACGGTGCGGCAACACCCGCGTGGCGCAACGGTCCAGCTCCACGCCGTCGCAGTTTTGGGCGATGAGCCCCATGCCGATACCGCTGTACAGCGTCACGTCACGGAACACCGTGTTCACACAATCCTCCGCCAACATCACCGCGCCGCACCGCGACTCGGTGCCCAGCACCACACGGTTGCCCGCTTTAAACGGACGGCGCAAGCCCGCTACCCGCACACCGCCTTCCGCCGTTTCGGAATAGGTGAGATGCGGTATCCGCCCTTCGGCAGGCGAGTAGCAGACGTATTCCGCGTTGCCCGCCGCCAGTTGTTCGGTTTCGCCGTCGTATTCGTCAAAATAGAACACGCGTTGCGGGTCACACCACCGCTCGCCGATCATAAGTTCCCCTTCGGAAACGTACCAAGGCTCGTCCGCCGCCATCGCAAGTTCCATCCAATCCTCGCCCGCACGCACGATATCCGCGCGGGTGTTTTTGGTGCGGCGGCAGATGACCGAAAAATTCTTCAGGGTGACGTTGCGGCACCCGAGCAATGCCACGGGTTGCATCACGTCCTCAAAAATGAAGGTACTGCCGCCGCCGTCCAGCGTGAAATCCTGCATATCACGGAGCAAAAAGCCGATGCGTTTCAGCCCCGGATCGCCGTGATTGGACATACAAAGCAGTGCTTCCGCCGCCATGGCCGCCGTCAGGTGATACTCCCCTTTTTCAAAAACCAGCGTATCCTCCCCCTGCTCGCGGCAAAACCGCAAGGCGCGGGTAATGTTATCCGCCGTATCGGCGGTAGTGTTAAATCGACTGAACTGTACCATACGTTTGACCTCCCGTTGAAATCTTAAGCAGAGGAGGCATATCCGAGGATGCGCCTCCTCTGCTTACCGTTTCAGTTTACCAAGCCTTCCCATATTTGTCAATCGTATTCCTGTTGACAATTTCCGACAATATGGTAAAATAATAAGTGATTTTATCGAAAAGGAGGCGAGGGTATGCGCCACCGCCTATTGGCGGCCGTCACGTTGCTGGCTTTGTTCGGCAGCACCTTGTTCGGCGTCGCCGCCGAGGGTACCGGCACCGCTGTCACGACAACAACGGCAACGGCTACGACGACCACAGCCGTCGGCACCACGACCGCGCCCTCCGCCTCCACGACCGCCCCCTCCGCCTCCGCGCCCGCCGCAACGGGGACGACGACCACGGGGAACGGCAGCGAAGTGCCGCCGAGCGACGAGGACACTTTTGAAGCGTGGCTCACCGCGCAGGAATTCCCCGAAAGTTACCGCCCTGCCCTGCGGGAATTACATAAAGCGTACCCGAACTGGGTGTTCCGCGCCCAGCACACGGGGCTTACGTGGCAGGAAGTGCTGGATGCCCAAAGCGTGGTGGGCGTCAGTCTGGTGCCGCGGGGCAGCATCGCTTCGTGGAAATCGTGCGAATACGGGGCGTACACCCCCGCCACGGGCACGTGGAAGGGACTGGACAGTGACGCCTGGGTCGCCGCCGACCGCGGCATCATCGCCTATTGTTTGGACCCGCGGGTCGCCCTCACCGCCACCGCCATCTTCCAGTTTGAAAATTTAGCCTATTCCGAGACCTGCACCATCGACGGTGTAAAAGCCATTTTGGCGGGCACCTTTATGGCAGAAGGCGACTGGGCCGCATGGTTTATGGAGGCGGGACGGGAGACGGGAGTCAGCCCCTATCACCTGGCGTCCCGCGCACGGCAGGAACAAGGCGTTTCGGGCAACCCGCTCGCTCACGGCACGGCGGATGCGCCGTATAACGGCTATTACAACATTTTCAACGTCAACGCCTACGCGACCGACACCCTCTCCCCCATTCAAAACGGCGCGCGGTACGCGGCAACCACCAACGCGGCGTATCATCTGCCGTGGACGACGCCGCTGCTTGCCATTCGCGGCGGGGCGGTGATTCTCGGCAACTCGTATATCAACCGCGAGCAAAACACGCTGTATCTGCAAAAATTTGACGTGACCGACGGCGGTAACGGCTACTACCGTCACCAATATATGACCAACATCTTCGCCCCTTCGTCGGAGGCGGTCACCCTCGCGGGGGCGTACACCGACGAAGTGAAGGCGGGCGCGATGGAATTCTGTATTCCCGTGTATAAAGATATGCCCGAGAAGGTGTGC
>SVPJ01000007.1 GCA_015065885.1 Oscillospiraceae bacterium
TTCTTTTTTGGTCAAAATGAGCATTTTGGGGTCGAAAATGGCCTAAAAATCGCCAAAAATTAGTTGTTGTATCCCTCTTGACACACTCGTGAGCGGTTCACCCATCGTGCAAAACGGCAAACTCGTCGGCGCCGTCACCCACGTGTTGGTGGACGACCCGACAAAGGGATACGGTATCTTTGCGGAAACGATGTTGGACGTGGCGAAAAACGTAGAGCAGGCACTTTCGCCCGCCGCATAAAAGAAGCATTATAAAAAAACAGTGTCTGACACGCCTGGTGTCAGACACTGTTTTTTGCCATTTACAATTGTATATGTTGCGGATGATTTCTCTGTGAGCTTCGAACGGTTGTGCCCCTCTGTGTTTCGACCGTCGGTAAGACCAAAGTGGGAGGGTACGCTGTCGACCTTGAAGCTCTGCGGGGCAAACGATCATTTTTTGTTAACAATTGGAATTAGAAAAATTCACATTTTCGCGGTATACTGATGTTCGTTGAGTGATGTATTTATTCGGAGGAGTATATGAAACGGACGATAGCGATACTGCTTGTTTTGACGGTGGTGCTCGGGATGCTTGCGGGATGCGGCACGAAAGTGAAGGATGCCG
Source organism: Oscillospiraceae bacterium (assembly GCA_015065885.1). Lineage (GTDB taxonomy): Bacteria > Bacillota > Clostridia > Oscillospirales > Acutalibacteraceae > SIG588. The sequence continues at coordinate 608 of SVPJ01000007.1, forward strand.
ATCCCACGAAAACGGGCGGGGTGAAGGACACAACCGATACCGATGGCACGGGAGATACCGCCGCGCCCCCTGCGGTGGATTTTTCCGCGACCGATGCCGATATGTTTACCGTGCGGGACACCACGACTGCCTACGACGCCGATAAGGCGATCCTCGTACAGTTAAACGGCACGACGGCGGTGGCGAGCGCCGATAGCGTGGAGATCAGCGGTTCTACCGTGACCCTTACCGAAGACGCGACCTATGTCATATCGGGTGAACTTACCGATGGAATGTTGATCGTCAATGCCCCGAGCACGGCGAAACCGCATGTTGTGCTGAACGGGGTGTCGATCACGAGCAGTACGTCGGCGGCGCTGTATGTTATGGCGTCCGACAAGGTGATCGTGACCCTTGCCGAGGGCACGGCGAACACTCTTGCGAACGGCGGCAGTTTTGCTGCTGACGATATCGATGCGCCGCTCTTTTCAAAGCAGGATCTGACGCTGAACGGGACGGGAAGATTAACGGTAACTTCGCCTGCAGGGCACGGCGTGGTGTGTAAGGACGATCTGGTGATCACGGGCGGGACGTACGTGGTGAATTCCGCCTTTCACGGCTTGAATGCCAACGACAGCGTGCGTATCGCGGAGGCAACCTTGACCGTCGATGCGGGTAAAGATGCGATTCACGCGGAAAACAAAGAGGACGCCACCAAAGGTTTCGTCTATGTGTCGAGCGGCACGGTCAAAGCCGAGGCGGAAGGTGACGGTATTTCGGCGAGCGCCTATATGCAGATCATGGGCGGTAGTATCGACCTGCTGGTCGGCGGCAGTGCAAACGGCACGAAGGAGCATTCGGATTCCTTCGGCGGCTTTATGGGCGGCGGTCCGATGGGCACCCCACCCGGCGGCAGACGGACGAGCGATACCGCGGACACTACGGAAGAAGCTTCTAGCAGTATGAAGGGGTTGAAAGCCGCAAACAGCCTGCTGATCGCGGATGGTAATATTACGATAAATTCAGCGGACGATGCCGTACATGCGGATGTTTCGGTCATCATCAACGGCGGTACATTCACCCTCGCGTCGGGTGACGACGCCGTTCACGCGGAGGATACGCTCACCATCACCGCGGGCACGATCGACGTTACGGAAAGTTACGAAGGGCTGGAAGCGTTGCACATCGACGTGCAGGGCGGTGATATCCGCTTGGTGGCGAGCGACGACGGATTGAATGCCGCAGGCGGCACCGACCAAAGCGGCACTACGGGCGGTCGTGACGGTATGTTCGGCGGCCTCGGCGGCATGGGTGGACACGGCGGTATGGGTGGACACGGCGGTATGTCGTCGAATGCCAACGGCAGTATCACCGTTTCCGGCGGCACGCTGTACGTGCGGTCTTCGGGCGACGGTATGGACGCCAACGGCACGTTAGCAATACGTGGCGGACACGTGACCCTCGTCGGCCCGACGCAGGGGGATACGACGGTTTTGGATTACGACACAAGCGGCATAATTACGGGCGGCACCTTCATCGGCACAGGCTCCTCGATGATGGCGCAGACCTTCAGCGATTCCGAGCAAGGGGTCATCGCCTTAAACGTCGGTCGGCAGACGGCAGGTACGGCGGTCGTCCTGAAAGACGCCGACGGCAACACGCTCATTACCCATACACCCGAATTGGATTTTGCGATCGTGATCCTTTCCTCGCCCGCAATGAAAAAAGGAGAAATGTACACGATTTCCATTGGCTCGTCCTCGGGCGAATTTGAAGCGTACTAAACAAGGAAAGCCACCCGCCGTGCGGGTGACTTTTTTATACGTCGGCATTGGTCCTGCGCCACACGGTCTGTAGCATCCCGATTATTTTCGGGATGCTTTTCTGTATTCACCGGGCGTGAAGCCCGTGCTTTTTTTGAACCAGCGGCAGAAATACGGATAGTTATCGATCCCCACCTTTTCGGCAACGGCGTATACGGGGGAATCGCTCTCGGTCAGTAACTCCTTGGCACGCTTCAAACGTTGCGCAGCGATATATGCATTAACGGTACTGCCGAACGTATCCGCAAACGCTTTGTACAAATAATTTTTGGAAACGTGAAAGGCTTGACAAAGTCGGTCTACGCTTAAATTTTCATGCAGATTTGCACGAATGTATTCGACCGCTTCCTTTGTGAGCGAGTCGTACACGATCTGAATAGCGGGCTCAAACAAAATGTGGGATAAAAGATCGTACAATGCGGAAAGCTTGCTTTCGGGGATGAAGGGAATTTTGCCGTACAGCTCGCTTATCCGATCGACGGTACAGGCGCTGTCGGTGGGAGACAGCGGCAAAGCGGGTGATCGTTCGGAACGGACACGCCCCATAAGGGCGTATCCTACCACAATATCGTTTTTAATGATGGGCATGGCCGAATCGTACAATCCCGCCCAACAGATATGATGTTCTGTTTTTTTGTGGGCTCGGCATTGTTTCAAAAGCTCTTTATCGCACTGCCGACATTTCTCTATGTTTTCTCTGGCGGTTTGCAAAAGAGAGCAGTAATCCTGCTTCGGCGTATATGAAACGATGGGGTGATAGTCGGCATCCACCACGGAAATGCTCATACCCGTGAGATCAACTATGCTTTTGATGATTTGAAGTAACTTTTCTTCGTTATATTTCACGATCATAAACACTCACCTCGATTTGTACTATTATAACAAATTTGGGAAGAAAGTGCAATATATGGAGAAAATTTTGCATTTTGCTTTTCGGTGCTCAATGGTATAATGACAACAAATTCAAAGAGAGAAGTGGAAAGCCGTGTGGAACGTAGCGTATTTGATTTTAATCATAATCGGCGTTGCGGGGCAAAATATTGCCAAAAAACCGTACACACAAAAAGTGGGAGACAGAGGTGTCTACTTTTTTAGTACGGTTTTGAGTGCGGTGGCATTGCTCTTCTTTGTTGTTACGTCTCCCAAGCTGCATTTCGACGTGTCCGTTTTGCCGTATTCCGTCGGTTTTGCGGTGGCGTATACGGTGGCATCGGTGGGGACGTTTTTTGCCATTGCTTATGGCTCGCTGTCGCTGTCTTCGCTGTTTATTTCGTATTCTCTGATGATCCCGACGCTTTACGGACTGGCGATAGGGGAAAGCGTTGGCGCAGGCTTTTGGCCGGGGTTGGGATTGCTTGCCGTTTCACTTTTTCTTACCAACAAGCCGAACGAAAAAGCCCCCGTATCCTTCAAGTGGCTGGTATGGGTCATATTGGCGTTTGTCGGCAACGGTATGTGTTCGGTCGTGCAAAAGATGCAACAGGTCGCATCGGGCGGTGCGTATAAGAACGAGTTTATGATCGTTGCTTTGGCGATCGTTTCTGTTGTAATGCTGATCATGACCCTTTGTAAGGAGCGCAAGGACGTGAAGCAATGTGCACGGCACGGCTGGTATTTGGCGGTTGTTTGCGGCGTGCTGAACGGTGGGGTGAATCTGTTTGTGATGATCTTGTCGGGGCGGATGCCCGTGTCGCTGATGTTTTCGCTTATATCGGCCGGCGGATTGCTGGTTACGTATATCGTATCTAAATTTTTATATAAAGAAACACTGACAAAAACACAGTTCGTCGGATTCTTGTTCGGTCTGTTGGCCGTCGTGTTCTTGAATATTTGAGGAGGAATGAAAAATGTATACGATCTCGGTTCCGCTGATGAATGGTAACGTGAAGCGAAACGACCGCGAACGAGCGCTTCAGGAACTGCGGCGCTTGGATGCAAAACGGGTCTTTCTCGCGTTGGATACGTACGAGACGGACGGCGAGAAGCGTGCGGCGGTATTGAAGGAATTGACGGATAATTGCCGGTTTTTCCAAGAAAACGGTTTTGAAGTCGGTGCGTGGATCTGGACCTTTTGGGTGAAGAACAACACCGCATTTCGAAATATGCGTTCGATCAAAGGGGAGGAGATCGGACACATTATGTGCCCGACCGATGAAAACTTCGTGGCGTTTGCCGCCGATTACCTATGCGATATTGCCCGATGCGGTGTGGATCTCATTCAGTTTGACGACGATTTTCGGTACGGTTTTCTCGCAGATTCGCCCGCCTGCCTTTGCGACGGACATATTGAAAGGATCAACGGCATTACCGGTGAAACTTCCACGAGGGAAGAATTGTATAACAACATCGTTTCGGGCGGGAAGAACAAATTTCGCGATGCGTATCTGAAGGTGAACGGGGATGCTTTCCGAAGCTTTGCGCGCACCGTGCGGGAAGCGGTGGATACGGTCGCCCCCACGGTGCGGATCGGCGCTTGCGCATGTATGTCCGCGTGGGATATCGATGGCACGGATGCGTATGAACTCGCCCGTATATTGGCAGGGAACGCCAAGCCCTTCGTGCGACTGATCGGTGCACCGTATTGGGCAGTAAATAAAAGCTGGGGCAACTGCTTGCAGGACGTTGTTGAACTGGAACGGATGGAAAGCGCTTGGACGAGAAACGGGGATATCGAAATCATGGCCGAAGGAGATGCGTATCCCCGCCCGAGAACCCAGTGCCCCGCCGCCTTCCTCGAAGGCTTTGATACGGCGATTCGGGCCGCGGGATGTACCGACGGCATCTTGAAATACGGTATGGACTACACGTCCCGCGTCGATTATGAAACGGGGTACGCCCGCTTCCACGAACGCAATCGGGGCGCATACGGCGATATCGATCGGGTGTTCGGCGATAAGGTGAGTTGCGGTATCCGCGTATACGAATCGATGAAAAAGATTTCGGATATGGTGATGCCCACGCAGGTGAACGGGCAGGTGGATATTCAAGATCTGTTTTTTTCGAAAGCTGCAAGAACGCTTGCTTGCAACAGTATTCCGACCGTATATGACGGTGAGGGTGTTTGTGGGATCGTCTTTGACGAAAACGCAAGAACGCTACCGTTGTCCGCGCTGAAAAACGGAACGATATTGGATATTGCCGCGGCGGAGATCCTTGCCGACAGAGGGGTCGACGTCGGTCTTCGGAAGATACGTTCGCTGTTAAAAGAAGATGGCGTACTGTATGAAGAGCATTTTTTGAAGGATGACAACCACGTCTCTGCGATGGGTGCGGAAATTTACGACATCGAAATCGATGCGATCGCTGAAATTTTAAGTGACATCACGGTTTTCGAGGGGAAGGTTCCCGTTTCGTACCGATACGAAAACGCTAACGGGGAACGGTTTTTGGTGTTTAATCTGAACACGCGCCACGGGGAGTTGCCTTTACTGAAGCAGTATGCCAGAGGCAGACAGATCGCGGATGCCGTTCCCTGGCTGTCGGGCAAAAAACTTCCCGCTTATGTGTACGGACATCCGTCTTTGTACGTGCAGACAAAAGAGAAAGACGGTCGATTGGCGGTGGGGCTTTGGAATTTCTATGCCGATACCGCCATTGAGCCGATCGTTGAGCTGGGCAAAACGTATTCGAAAATTGCATGTATCCACTGTGACGGCCGCCTCGATGGTGACAGAGTATATTTAAACGACATTGCCCCTTATACCTTCGTCGGGTTTGAAGTGGAATAAGTGAGGGGGTTTCCTCCGCCGCATAGACAAAACAGCACCCCGTCGGGGTGCTGTTTTGTTATACTCCGAAGTAGTCTTTTTTCACTTCGCCGGGGGTCATTCCCGTCTTTTTTTTGAAGAAGCGGACGAAGTAACTCACGTCTTCAAATCCGCACTTTTTCGCAACTTCGCCGACGGTGTAGTAACCGCTGAACAGATACTCCTTAGCATACGAAAGGCGGATGGAATCCCGATATTGCAAGGGAGATTCGGTGAAAAAACGTTTCCATTCACGGCGGAAATGGGAAGGACTCATGTCGGTGAGAAACGCCAATTGCGTAAGGGAAACGGCTTTGTCGTAATGCTCCTCCACGTACTCTTTGGCGGGAAGCAGGCGGCAGTAAGCAAGGGAGCGTCTCTCCTCGGTATAATAGGAGTAAAACAAGGTGAGCAGTTCGTACAATATGCCGACCGCCTGCATTTCGTATCCTGCCGCCTTCTTTTCCCATGTTCTGACCAGTTTGCGGAAAACACGTTCAAGGGGGGCGGTGTCCTCGCTCTGCAACAAGCAATAGGCGTCGCCTGCAACGCCTAAATCGGATTGCTCCTCGTGAAGAACGAAGTTTACCGTATAATGCTCAAATTCGGCGCTTGTAATAATGGTGTATGCGGTGTCGGGCGACAGAAACAACAGGTTGCCCGTCGCCATTTGTACCTGCTCGCCCGAGGAAAATCGATACTCTGCCTCTCCGCGCAAAGCAAAGACCAGACCGTAGTGCCCGCGCCCTTTCGGATAGGTACAGACGTGCATACGATCTAACGTGTATTGATGGGCAACGTGAATTTTTTGAATATCGGCATAAAAAGAATTCGTCAACATGCGGCGATCCCCCCTCACGCTTTTCAGTATATCCGTATCGCAGAGGTGTGTCAAGAAAAAAGAGCAGATCGTCCTATAAACGAGCGTATTGTCTCTTGAATATGCAGGCGGAATTTACTACAATCGAGTTAGATCAAGGAGGGGTATACCGATGAAAAAACCGAAGATTGCCCTCGTTTCGTTGGGGCACTACATCTATTTCCAACAATTTTCCGACTTAAAAGCGGAACTGATGCAAAAGGGAGAAGCGTTTAAAACGTATCTGGATCCCGCTCGCTGTGATGTGGTGGATGCCGGGTATATCGATTGCGTGGAGGATGCCTTCCAAGCGGTTCAAAATTTGAAGAAAGAAGACGTCGATCTGCTCTTTATCCTTCTTTCTACCTATTTGCCGTCTGCGGTGTGTGCGCCGTTTGCGCGGTATTTGGACATTCCTCAGGTGTTGGTGGGTATTCAGCCGCTCGAACATTTGGACTATGCCCGTACCACTACGTATAGGCAACTCGTGAACGACGATATCTGCGCTATGCCTGAGATCGCGGGCGTATACGAGCGGTTGGGGCGTTCCGTTCCGCCCTGCATTGTGGCATCGTCGTCGCAACGTGCGTACCTGCAAAAGCAGGTGGATGAATGGGTCTCTGCCGCTGCGGCAATGGCGGGCTTTAAGTATGAGACGTTCGGCTATCTCGGACATACCTACGAAGGCATGTACGATATGCACACCGACCCGACCGCTTTCACCGCCGCCTTCGGCGCTCACGTGAAGATGCTCGAAATGTGTGAATTGGCACGCTTGTCGGAGGAGGTCTCCGACGCGGAGATCTGTGCACAGATCGAAGAGATCAAAAACATCTTTCAGATCTGTGACCCGTCACACGACCCGTTGACCGATTTCGTACAGGACGATGATCTGGTGTATTCTGCCCGTCAGACGGTCGCACTCAAAAAACTGGTGGAACAGAATACACTCACTGCACTGGCATACTACTACAAAAGCGAACCGCAGAATCCCTACGAGCAACTTGCGGCGAATCTTATCATCGGCAATACCCTCTTGACTTCGTCAGGGATTCCGTTAGCGGGCGAAGCAGACTTGAAGACCGCTGCTGCGATGCTGATCATGAAGAATCTCGGGGGCGGTGGCTCGTTTGCCGAGATACACCCCTTTGATGTCTGCGACGATGTCGTACTCATCGGTCACGACGGCCCGCATAACATCACCATTGCCGAAGGGAGACCCCGCCTGCGCAAACTTAAGAAGTATCACGGCAAATCGGGCAGCGGCATCGGGGTGGAGTTCTCGCTGAAAGCGGGCCCCGTTACCTTGCTTAGTATCAATGTGGATCGCTTTGGTAAATTCCGTATGATCGCCGCCGAAGGGGAGTCGATCGCGGGGGATATCCCCCAGACCGGCAACACCAATACCCGCGTGACCTTCCACTGCCCTGTGTGTGACTTTCTTGCACGTTGGTGTGAGGCGGGACCCACGCATCATTTGGCGCTCGGTGTGGGACATCATATGGGTACCCTGCGGAAGTTCGCCCGCATCAGCGGTATTGAGTTGATCGAGGTGAAATAAACGATGTTTCAAAATGTTACGTTGGAAATGAGCTTAAAACCCTTCAAACAAACGGACGAGACGTATATCCGTTCCGTCTGCGCCCGCGTTTTTGAACAGTGGCGGCCGTTGCTCAAGCATCGAAAGACCGTCTCGGTCATGCTGTGGGTGGGGGACGGCAGTGAATTGCTCGATTACAGCGGCGACAGGTACAAGGCGTTTGAGTGGTGCCGTTTTCTCGGCACGGCGAATCTGCCGATGTTGGAGGACGGTGCCCCGCGCGAAACCTCCTTGCATCACCGCAAGCAGGACTATATGACACACGCGCCCGTGATGACCTACGACGTGCTGCACCGCATCGTCACTTGCTTAAAAGAGGAGGGGCGCAAAGCCTTCCCCGAGGCGGTCGTGCGTGTGGGCGAGACTTTCGATATCGGGCCTGAGTTTGCCGTTTCGGATTTCAAATACCGCCGTCATACCGAAATCACGTCGGGGGCAACGCTCGACCGTTTCGGGTTTGTGGATGCGACCGCCACGTTGCACGCGGATGACTACCCGTATGCCGCCTATCCCGACGGTATTCCCGAAGGTACACCGTTCGGCACCTTCCTCGGTAAACAGGCGGAGGTGTTCTTGCGGGATATGGGGTTCGATTATCTCTGGCTGTCGAACGGCTTGGGCTTCAGCGCCGACCCCTGGGACAAGACGGGTAAGATCTTCGACGGCGAGCGGTATTATCCCGAAAAACTGAAAAAGACCAAAGCGAGCGTGTTCGCCTTTTGGAAACTGTTCCGTGCGGAATGCTCCTTCCCGCTTGAGACACGCGGTACAAACAACTCGGTCGGTATCGACTACGCGAGCGACGGCGTGCCGCTGAACGACATCTACACCGCCGATCTCGACATCACGGCACCGCCGAATTCGCCGTGGGCGGCACTCAACGACAACTACGGTCTTGAAATCATGGGGCATATGACCCGTATTTGCGAATTACCGAGCGAGCGGTTTCCGTTCCGCTATTATATCCACGATCCGTGGTGGGTAAATTCCCCGTGGTACGACCGTTACGACGGCTCACCGTGCGATATCTATCTGCCGATGGCGATCTCCCGTATCAATGCGGCAGGGGAGGTGGAAACGGCGAACTCGCTGAACATCCTCTCCATTGATAACGCGTTCGGGGATATGCCTGCCGCGTGTGTGAACGAGCCGTTGCCGCACCTTTTAAAGGCAGAGAAAGACGCCGCCGACACGGTGGCACCGTTTGTGTGGGTATACCCGATGCGCGAATATACCACCACCGAGGATGCCGCTCTTCTGCGGGAGATGAATCTGGGGGACCGCTATATCTGCGATGCGATCAACGACGGTTTGCCGCTGTGCTGTGTGGTGTCGACCGACAATTTTCTGAAACATACCGCATCGCTCTATCAGAACAGCGTTTTGATCTCGCCCGTCCCCGAAAATCCCGCTGTTCTCGCAAAACTCTCCCGCACGGGTCATGGTGTGGTCGTGTACGGTACGCGGGAGAAACTGGCGTCTTTGCCGGCGGATTTTTCGTGCGTGCGTGTGGCGGTGGAGGGCGAGGGCGCATCCCTGCGCGAAGCACTGGCGCCGTTCGGCTACCGCATTACGTTTTCGAAGAAAGACCCGTCCGCCAAACCGCCCACGATGGCGGTCGCCCGACGGGAGAACGGCTGGTTCTTTTCGGTATACAACGCGAACACCACGACCGAGGCACAGTTTGGCTTCCCGCAGGGGGCGCCCGTGCTGTGCGGGGCGGAAACGGAGATGCAAAACGGTATGTCCTCCTATCGCTTCAGCCGTGGGGAGCACCGCGAATGCCGCGTGTTTGTTGAACAGACGAGCGGCGTGATCTCCTGCCGTGAAGCACCGCCCGTGAACGCGCGTTTTCGCCGTGCGATCAAACTTACGGGTCTGTCGGATGCGACCGTGCGCCTGTTCCCCGAAGCAGGATGTACTGCGGCGGTGTCGATTGCAGGCGGCACCGACGATACCCCCGTGTTCGATACGCGCTTCACACGCGTCGAAGACGATGCGTGCGGTGTGTATCTCGAAGGAAAACACATCAGCGGGAATATCTATTTTTTGATGGAACGCAAAGTATAAACAAACGTGAATAAAGCACCCGCTCTCTTGCCTTGAAGAGAGCGGGTGCTTTTCTGTTTAATACATCCCGTGCTTGGACATATATTGATAGATCATTTCGCCGTGCTTTTGCTCGTCGGATTGAATCTGATTCAACTTCTGGCGCACCGCCGTATCGCTGAATTCGAAAATGCACACGTCGTAGACCGACGACACGTGCTTTTCCATACTCAGCGCGTCCTGACAGAGAAACTTGTCCTGATTGCCGCACCCACTGCTTTCGGGTACGGGGGCGGTAGCGGCAGGGGAGGTCTCGCCGAGCCAACCGTTCACGGTGGAAAGGTGCTGTTGCTCGGTCGAGCGAATGGTGGTAAACAGATTTTTAAGCTCTCCGTCACACGCATCGGCGGCGTATTTACCGTACTTTTCGATGCAAAGTTCCTCTTGCGATTTCAAGTCTTTCAGCAGGGTGGTCTCTTTTTGCGTAAAGGTCATATCACTCTCTCCTTTTTTCGGTTTATTCCAGTATGTCCCTGCCGCGCGCTTCTATTCACAATTTGTGGTAGATTTTTGAGATGCCGCGTGTTATACTGAATGCGAGGTGAGATGGAATGATGACCATTTTGTTGGTAGAGGACGATAAAAACATCGTGTCCCATTTGTCGGCGTTTTTGGCGGGCGAAGGGTTTGCGGTACACAGTGCCGCAGGGCAAAGCGACGCGCTGGGGATGCTTGCGGAACACGCGGTGGATCTCGTGTTGCTCGACGTATCGCTGGCGGACGGCAACGGGTTTGCCACCTGTCGCGCCGTCAAGTCCGAATACGGTCTGCCGGTGATCTTTCTCACCGCATCGGACGACGAATTTTCCACCGTCACGGGATTTGAACTCGGTGCAGACGACTATATCGCGAAACCGTTCCGTCCGCGGGAGTTGGTCAGCCGTATTAAAAACATTCTGCGCCTCACCAAAAGCGGCGGCGGGGTGGTGCATCTCGGCAACGTAACGGTGGACACCGTGAAAGGCACCGCCCAAAAAGACGGGCGCGACCTGTTTCTCTCTGCGCTCGAATACCGCTTACTGCTCGTATTTTTGAACAATCGCGGGCATCTGCTCTCCCGCGCACAACTGCTGGATGCGCTGTGGGATGCGGCAGGGGAGTTCGTGAACGATAACACACTGACCGTGTACATCAAACGTCTGCGCGAGAAGATCGAGGACGATCCGCAGTCGCCGACGCTGATCAAAACGGTACGCGGTCTGGGCTATAAGGTGGACGTATGATGCGCTGGATGAGAAATCGTGAGATACGAAACGCGTTGTTGTGGCTGTGTTTGCTGTGCGGCGGCTTCACGATGGCAGCGTTTTGGTGGTATGCACCGTTCGGTTGGTTTGTTCTCGCGTTGTCGGTACTCTTTCTTTTGCTGTATAGCGTTACAACTTTACAGCGATATCGGAGAATAGCCGCCCTATCGGAAGAGATCGACCGTGTGTTACACGGCACCGAAATTGCCTTTTCGCCCGACGGATACGCCGAAGGCGAGCTTGGCGTGTTGCAAAGCGAATTGCAGAAAATGACCGTGCGCCTGCGCGAACAACAGCATCTTTTGCAAAACGACAAAGTACAACTGGCGGACGCGATAGCGGACATTTCGCATCAGATACGCACGCCGCTTACCGCGGTCAATCTGCTCGTACAACTGCTGGGCGAGGAACAAAACGGCGAACGGCGTGCAGAACTGACCCGCGAATTGCTGTCTTTGCTTTCCCGCATGGATTGGCTGATCACGACGCTGTTAAAAATGTCCCGTCTGGACGCGGGAACGGTCAAGTTTCAATGTGAAGCGATATCCCTTGACACCCTTGTGCGCCGCGCCGTTGCTCCGCTGGCGGTCACCACCGAATTGCGCGGACAGACGGTGACGGTAGAAGCACGGGGGCAGTTTTTTGGTGATGCGGCATGGACGGGTGAAGCGCTCGTCAACATCGTCAAAAACTGCACCGAGCATACGCCCGCGGGCGGCAGCATCGTTATTACCGCGTTCGAAAACGCGTTGTATACGGAAATTCGCGTGCAGGACAGCGGCGGTGGTATTGCCGCGGAGGATCTGCCGCATATTTTCGAACGCTTTTACAAAGGGAAGAACGCGAAAGAGCAGAGTTTCGGCGTGGGATTGGCGTTGGCGCGCCGTATCGTTACTGCGCAAAACGGCACGCTGACGGCAGAAAACGTCACGGGCGGGGCCGTCTTTACCATGCGTTTTTACAAAAGTGTGGTCTAAAGTGACGAATCTGTCACTTTACTGTCACCGCCGTGTCATCTTCGTATGATACGATGTCCGTAACAAACGAAGGAGGTACACGATGGAGATCTTACGCGTAGAACATCTTTCCAAGATTTACGGTAAAGGTGAAAACCGGGTCAAAGCCCTGGATGACGTGTCCTTTTCGGTGGAGAAAGGACAGTTTGTTGCCATCATCGGCCCGTCGGGGTCGGGAAAATCCACCTTGTTGCACATTTTAGGCGGTGTGGACCGTCCCACGTCGGGCAAGGTGTTTGTAGACGGCTGTGACGTGTATGCACAAAACGAGGAGCAGTTGGCGATCTTTCGCCGCCGTCAAGTGGGGCTTATTTATCAATTTTACAACCTGATCCCCGTTTTGAACGTGACCGAAAACATCACCCTGCCCGTGCTGATGGATGGGCGGCAAGTCAACCCCGAACGGCTTTCCGAATTGCTCGCCACGCTGAAACTGAACGGACGCGAGCATCATCTGCCCAACGAGCTTTCGGGTGGACAGCAGCAACGCGTATCCATCGGGCGGGCGCTCATCAACGCTCCCGCGGTGGTGTTGGCGGACGAGCCGACGGGCAATCTGGATTCGCAAAACAGCCGCGAGATCGTGGAACTGTTGAAAGCGTCCAACCGAAAGTACCGCCAGACCTTGATCGTCATTACCCACGACGAAAGCATTGCTTTAACGGCGGACCGCATTTTGGCGATCGAAGACGGACGTATCACGCGGGATGAGGTGATCCGCCCGTGAACGTGTTTCATAAAGTGACGTTACAGTCGCTCAAAAAGAACCCCACCCGCACGGTAGTCACGGTTATTGGTATCGTACTGTCTGCCGCGATGATCTGCGCCGTCACGACCTTTGCATCGAGTATGCGACGCTTTGCCTACGACAACGCCGTCTATTCCGACGGCGATTGGCACGCATCTGCGCTTGGTATCACGGCAGAGGAGTGGGATACTCTCAGCGAAAACGAACAACTGGAAAGTGCCGTGTGGAGTGAGAATATCGGATACGCCGTGCTGGACGGCGGTATCAACGAATACAAACCCTACGTCTGCTTGACGGGGGTGTCGGAAGGCTTTTTTGACCGTATGCCGGTACATCTCACAGCGGGGCGCCTGCCGCAAACGGCAGGTGAAGTGTTGTTACCCTCGCACGTGGCATCCAACGGCGGCGTGCGTTATGCAGTGGGAGATACGCTTATGCTGTCACTCGGTGAGCGGCAATACGATGGGGTCACACTGACCCAGCAAAACCCGTTTATTGCCGAAGAAGACGGTGCAGCGGGCGAGACCTTCGTCCCGAACGGTGCGAACTGTACCGTGACGGTGGTGGGCTTTTACGAGCGACCCTCGTTTGAGGAGTACACCGCTCCCGGATACACCGTGCTGACGGTGGCGGAAGGGAAGACTGCCGCCGTGCGGGATGTATATTATAAAATCCGTAAACCAAAAACGGTGTACACCTTTGTGGAAACCGTCGGGCTTGCGGGAGAGGTCAATTCCGACGTGCTGATGTACACGGGTATTTCGCGATACAGTGCGTTTTCTACGGTGCTGTACAGCCTTGCTGTCATCGTCATCGTGCTTATCATGTTCGGGTCGGTGTCGCTCATTTACAACGCCTTTTCCATTTCGGTGGCGGAGCGCACCCGACAGTTCGGCCTGCTCTCTTCGATCGGTGCCACCAAAAAGCAGTTGCGCGGCACGGTGCTGTTTGAAGCGGCGGCGGTTGCCGCCGTGGGCATTCCGCTTGGTATCGGGTGCGGCATCGGCGGCATGGCGGTGACCCTCGCGCTTATCGGCAACAAATTTCGCTCCCTCGGGTTTGCGGTGCCGATGCATATGCACGTGTCGCTCGTCTCGATCGTTGCGGCGGCGGTGGTCGCGATGCTCACCGTACTCATTTCCGCGTGGATCCCCGCGAAACGCGCCACCAAAGTGAGCGCCGTGGAAGCAATACGTCAAAATCAGGACATCGTCGAAAAGCGGCGGGGACGCAGCACGCCGAAAATCGTTGTAAAGTTGTTCGGCTTGCCGGGTGCGCTGGCAAGTAAATATTTTCGGCGCAGTCGCAAAAAGTACCGCGCCACGGTGGTCAGCCTGTTTATGAGTGTGGTGCTGTTTATCTCTGCCTCCGCCTTTTGTTCCTATCTCACCGCTTCGGTGGAAGGCGGGTTTGAGACCTTCGGCTTCGATATCCGCTATCAACCCGATGCCGACAGTCCGTTGCCCATCGACGTGCTGACCGATACGTTGCGGGATATGTCTCTCGTGAACGAAGCGGTGTACGTGAACGGTATGCTGATGCAAAGTACCGTCGATGAAACGGTACTGACCGATAGGTATAAAGCGAATAACCTTTACACTTCAAAAGTATCCAACGAGGTGAACGTTTACACGTATTTCGTAGAGGATGCGGAATATCGCACTTTTTTAGAGCAAAACGGCTTATCGCCCGCGACGTATATGGACCCCGACTCACCGCTTGGTGTAGCGATCGACGATAACGTGATGTTTGATCGGAGCGAAGAACGCTACGTGACCATGCGGGTGTTGAAAGATACACACGGTGAGTTTGTAGCGGAGTTTATAAAAGAGCCCGAAGGCTATCACACGTGGGAGATGTATTATGACGAAGACGGACGGCGTATCGTGCGGTATATCCGTCCGGGCGAGCCGCCGGAATATCTGGAGATGCCGTACGAAGAAGCGGCGGTCGCGGTAACAGCCCCCTTTGGTACGGTACTGTACGAGCGTCCGTATTTTGTGGATACCACCCCTGACCTTCTGTTGCTGTATCCCTACAGTGCAATAGACGCTCTCCTTGTGCAGGGGGTCGCGGCAGATGTACCGCAGGTGATGATGAAGGCGGACGACCACGCCGCCGCCTGCACCGCTATTCGTAATTATTTGGCGGAACAGGGGCTTTCGGAAGCGGGACTCGAAGACTACGCCGTGCAAGCGGAGAATAACCGCAATACCATATTGATCATTCGCGTGTTCTCCTATGGCTTTATTGTGCTGATCTCGCTGATCGCCGCGGCAAACGTGTTCAACACCATCTCCACCAACATCGCTTTGCGCCGCCGTGAACTGGCGATGCTGCGCTCGGTGGGGATGACCCAAAAAGGATTTCGGCAGATGATGAACTACGAATGTCTCTTGTACGGCGGCAAGGCACTTTTGTGGGGGTTGCCCGCCGCGTTTGGTGTGACGTATCTTATTCATTTGGCGATCAACCAAGGGTATGAAACCGCCTTTCAACTGCCGTGGGGGGCGGTCGCTATCGCGGTGTGCAGCGTTTTTTTGGTGGTGTTTGTGACTATGGTGTACGCCATGCAAAAGATCCGCCGCGAAAATCCCATTGATGCGCTTAGAAACGAGAATATGTGAAAAGAGGAATGACGATGAAACGAAAGACCGTGCGGTTGTTGCTGACCGCCGTGGGGTGCATTGTCGCTGTGACGGCGGTTGCCGTGTTCGGTATCAACGCTCACGTGAAAGCGGTGGGGGCCAAGCGCATTCTCACACCCGAAGAAGCGGCGGCACTCGACGACGTGGATTGTGTGGTGGTGCTCGGTTGCCTGGTGCGTGAGGACGGCACGCCGAGTGCTATGCTGCGCGACCGATTGCGACGCGGTGTGGCGTTGTACGAGGAGGGTGTGGCGCAAAAGATTCTGATGAGCGGTGACCACGGACGCGAGGAGTACAACGAAGTGGAAACCATGAAAGCGTACGCCGTCGAAGCGGGGGTGCCGTCTGCTGACGTGTTTATGGATCACGCGGGATTTTCCACCTACGAGAGTATGTACCGCGCACGCGACGTGTTCGGCGCGAAAAAGATCGTGGTGGTCACGCAGGAATATCACTTGTACCGTGCGTTGTATATCGCCGAACGATTGGGACTCGAAGCATACGGTGTTGCATCGGATTACGAGACCTACTACGGACAGGTGAAACGGGATGCGCGGGAGGTACTCGCACGGGTGAAAGACTATTTTACGTCGCGCTTTCAACCCGCGCCAACCTACCTCGGCGAAGCTATTCCCGTGTCGGGAAACGGAGATGTGACCAACGACTGAAAAATTTTTCTTGTGTTTTTTTGAGTAGTGTGGTATACTGGTTAGCGTATAAATATATTTTACTAAGGAGAGGAATGGGAGTATGGCTGAAAATTGCGGCTTTCGTTCCAAATTCGGCGGCTTTAATAAGGAAGACGTGTTGACCTATATCAACGCGTTGCAGGAAGAGCATAGCCGTGAATTGGCACTGCAACAGCAAGCAGCGACGGCGGAACACGAGGCGTATGAAAAAGCCTTGGCACAAGCCAACGCCGCACTGGAAGAACAGCACGCCACACTGCTGGCCGAACAGGAAGAGCAGGAAAAACTGCAAGCACTGATCAACGAACAATATGATGCCAACCGTGAGCTCCGTATTCAGTTGGCAGAGACGGAAGAAGCACGTAAGACCCATGCGGCACTCGTGGCACGTGTGGCGGAACTGGAAGCGGAAAACACGGCGGTGAAGCGGGACGCGGCACAGCGAGCGGCGGCGACCGAACAGGAACTGCGGCGTGAACTCGCGGCTTTGCGGACACAAAAGCAGAAGTTGGAAGCGGAAAACCGTCGGTATCACGAACTGGTGAACGAGGTCGGTCGCTTCGTGGTGGAAGTGCGCGGTATGGGCGCACGGTATTTGGAAGAGGCGAACGAGCGGTGTTCGGCACGACTGTCTGCGCTTTCGGGAGCGATCGCGTCTCTCGGTGCGGCGCTGGACGTGGCAGCAAAGGAGTTCTCCGCCGCCGAAGAAGCACTGGAGTCGCAAAACAGCCGTGCAGAACAGCGGTTGATCGAACTGGCGGAGGAACTGGAACGCTCGGCCGCCGCCGTGGAACAAGCGTCTGCCACGGCAGACGACGGCGACTTTTTTTGAACCGCCGCAGGACAGTGTGATTCCCCCTGCCCGAAGCGGCGCTTCGAAACCGATTTCACGGGAAATGAAATCACCGAAGAAAACGCGTGACTGGTTGCAAAAATGGTTGGCGCGAGGATAAGTTTGTTCTTAAAATTTAACATATTGTAAGGAGTGCTTCAAAATGGCAGAAATCAAATTTGAGATCTTGAAAGAGTGCGGTGTGCTGTCGCAGTCCCCGTCGGGTTGGTCGAAAGAGATCAATCTCGTGAGCTGGAACGACAACGCTCCCAAGTACGACATTCGTGACTGGGCGCCCGAACACGCAAAGGCGAGCAAGGGCGTGACCCTTTCGGCGGATGAACTGATCCTCCTGCGCGACCTGCTCAACGAAATGGATCTGTAATCAAAAACGAAAGGGCTGCCGCGTGAAGCGACAGCCCTTTATACAATGTATGAAAGAGGTGTTACGGTGTTTATTATCGAACTGATAAAAACCTTTTTGCAGGGCATCGTGCAAGGCATCACCGAATGGTTGCCCATCAGCAGCACGGGACACATCCTGCTGTTGGATGCCGTGTGGCCGATGAACGTGCGCGAAGAGTTCTTTAACATTTTCAAGGTGGTCATTCAGCTCGGCTCCATTTTGGCGGTGCTGGTGTTGTATTTCCACAAACTCAACCCCTTTTCGCCCAAGAAGAACAGTGCAGAGAAAAAGGACACGTGGGTGCTGTGGAGCAAGGTGCTGGTTGCCAGTATCCCGACTGCCATCGTAGGGTTTACCATTGAGGATCTGGTGGACAGCGTACTGTCCACACCGCTCGTCATTGCCATTACGCTGTTCGTTTACGGTGTCGGCTTTTTGCTTTTGGAAACCTTCCCGCCGAAGACCCGTGTGAATACGCTGGGGGATATCTCGTACGGCCGTGCACTCGGTATCGGCGCGTTTCAGTGTCTGTCGTTGATTCCCGGCACCTCTCGCTCAGGGTCTACCATTCTGGGCTCCTCCTTGCTTGGTACTTCCCGCGAGGTAGCGGCGGAATTCTCCTTCTTTATGGCGATCCCCGCGATGGCGGGCGCCAGCGGCCTGAAGGTGCTGAAATTCATATTGGACGATGAAACGGCCCCCTTTACGTCGGATGAATGGATCCTGCTCGCGGTGGGTACGGTCGTCGCCTTCGTGGTATCGTTGCTCGCGATCCGCTTCCTGATGGGGTATATCAAGAAGCACGATTTCAAGGTGTTCGGTTGGTACCGCATTGTGCTGGCGGCCGTCATTGCGGCGGCACTCATTCTCGGCTGGCTGTAATACAACGTAAAACGCGGATATCTCGTTGCGAGATATCCGCGTTTTTTTTTATACCATAAATTCGGTGCGGGCGATAATATGATTTTGGAAGGGGAGATCCAATTCGCAGAAATAGCCGCTCCATCCCCACACACGTACAATCAGGTTGGGATACTGCTCGGGGTGCGCTTGCGCATCCAGTAAGCGATCGCGATTGATGGTGTTTAGCTGGAATTGATGCCCGCCCGACAGCACGAACAACTTTACCAGTGCCGCCACTTTGGCTTCACCCTCCGCGTTGCGGAACACGTTGTCGTGCAATTCGATGGTCAGCGGACCGCCGTTGATGGTGTCGGTCAAATCGTGTTTTGTAAACGAGCGAATAACCGACAACGGCCCGTTGAGACGCGCGCCGATGGCAGGGGAGAAGCTGCAGGCGTACGGCGCGCCCGCCAAACGCCCGTCTGCCGTAGCGGGACATTCCTTCGCATAGCGAATATACATCTGCGCGCTGCCCGTTCCCGCGCGCCACACACCGCCCGCAACGTTCGGTTTACCGTTTACGGCGTCGGCGTATTCCCGCAGCAGCCATCCGCTGATCTCGTCGGTGACGGCGTCGCCGTTGCCCATTTTCGGAGCGTCCAGCAAGCGGTTACGCAGGGTGGTATACCCTTCAAAATTCGTTGCCAGTGCCGTCAGCAGTTCGGTTTTTTCCACGGACTTTTCATCGAACACCAACGTCTTAATCGCCGCCAGCGAATCTACCGCCGTGGAAATGCCGGCACCGTGGGTGCCGTAGTTGTTATACCGTGCGCCGCCGCGCGAAATATCGCGACCGCTTTCCAAACAGTCGTAGGTCAGCAAGGAGAGCAGCGGTGCGTACATAAACTGTACGGCGTGAATATCCTTCAGTTCCTCCGCGCGACGGGTAATGCCGTCTTTCACAAACGCGAGCAACTGCTCGAACGTGTCGCACTCCGCCAAATGCGCGTTGACCGCATCGGCGGTGATATGCGCCAGGTCGGTGGTGGTGATGTTCGGGATATCGTAGCCGAGGCCGGGGATGATCGGTTCCCAGCAGGCAGCGACGGTGTAGTTCCATGCGTCCTCGGGGCGGTACCCCAATCGAATCAACGCGGGAACAATGACGTCGTCGTTGCAGTATTGCGGGAAACCGAGCCCCTTCTTGGTCATTTTCGTGCCGAGTGCATACAACTCGTCCGGTGTGCTTTTGCCTACACGCAGATTAATTTTGGGGTCGATGACGTTGACTTCAAGCGAGGCGTCCATACAAAGAGAAGACAGCTCGTTGAATTGCGAACGGCCGTCCGCGTCAAAGCCGCCCAGCACCATGCTGCTGCCGTTGTCTCCTTGCTGCACGCCCATATACGTGTCGGCATCCACGTTCAGCGACAGAAAATAGAGTTCCAACGTTTCGAGCGATTCTTCACGTGACGCACCGCGGTCGACATCCATTTGGTAATACGGATACATATATTGGTCGAACCGACCGAGCGTGATGTGGTCGTTCGTCTGCCGCAGGAAAAACAGCAGAATTTTGTGAAAGAGACAAGCCTCGTAAAGAGAGGTGGGAGCCTCCTGCGGCACCCGCTCTAACGCCGCTGCCAAGCGGTCAAACCCACGCGCTTTCGCCGCCGCACGATAGGTCTCGCAATAATCCAGCATAATGCCAAGCGTCTCGAGGGCAGCGTTGTAAAACTCTTTCGCTTCACTGACGGCGGTCGAGGCGTGTGCGTTCAACTCCTGCAACACGACACGCAAGCCGCGGTCGATCAGGAGGTTGTAGGCGGGGGTAACGTTATTGGCGCGATAGCCGAATTTTTCGCCGTTGGTAAGCACGGTCTTCGCATAGGTAGGCAGGCGTGTGTAAAACCCGAAAATGTCGTTTTCGTAAAACACCGGTTCTTCTTTTGCCATAACGGCGCGCGTAACCGCCAGTGTGTCCGCATAGGTATTATTTCCGCTTACCGTCACGGTAACGCCTTCGGCAAGACGCGTTTGACGGTAACGGCGGTCGATGATGAAATCCTTCAATTTTTGTACGCGTTCGGTCATAGTATGGTCACTCCAATTCCGTAGTGTTCAAAGATTTCGCGACGTGGATTTGGCGGCAGGCTGCCGTCAAACGTGGGGGAGTAGGTTTGAGATAACAGTGCGTATTTCGCACCCGCTGCGCGGTTGTAAGGAAGAAGCTCGATGCGGTCTACACCCAACCCTGCCATAAATTCCGCCGTAGCGGTGATATTCTCTGCCGTATCGTTCACGGTGGGAATCAGCGGGATACGGGTAATAAACGGCGTGCCGCTTTTCACAAGGGTGCGGTAATTCTCCAGAATGTTGACGTTATCCACGCCCATGTACGTCCGATGTTGCTCGCTGTCCATCAGTTTTAAATCGTACAGCAGGAAATCGCAGTGGGGGAGAATATCGGCAAAGAGTTGCGGTGTGGCATAACCGCTGGTCTGCAGTGCGCGGTGCGTCTTTCCGCAAAGCTGCTGCAAGCATTCCTTCAAAAAAGCAGGCTGTGCGAGAGGCTCGCCGCCCGAAAAGGTGACGCCGCCACCCACCGCGTTTACCATCGTAAGATTTTTTTGCAGGCGGGCGACCAGCTCCTCGGCTGTTACGTCTTCACCCGCGGCGCGCACCAAATGGCGCGGGCACACCGCCGCACTTTCCGCCGTCAGTGAGGGGATGCCGTTTGCTTGGCGTCCCGCCTCAAGGCAAGCGCCGCAACCGAGACACCCGTTGGGGGAGCGCACCCATTCCTTCTCAAAGGATTGCCCTTCGGGATTGTGGCACCAGACGCAACGGAGCGGACATCCCTTCAGGAAGACAGTCATACGTATTCCCGGACCGTCAAAAGTGGAAAATTCCTCGATGGAAAATATACGTCCCCTCACGGTATCACCTCTCTTTCGGTTTCATTATACAGGAAACCCTCTTGACAAAAAAAGAAGAAACTTATATTATAATAGCAAAAAGTTATGATTTGGAGATGCCTATGATCTTTCATCAACCCATGAATTCTGTGGGAAATTACAATTACAACGCCACCTTTTATACCGCCGATGAATATGCACCGCACTTTCACAAGAATGCCGAAGTGTTACTGGTGCTTAAAGGGGCGGTTGACGTAACGGTCAGCGGTATGGTAGTGAGACCGACAGCGGGGCAGGCGGTGTTGGTACTGCCCAACCAGATCCATACCTTTAAAGCGGATGCGGACAGCTGCGTGTGGGTGGCGGTGTTTTCGGAAGAATTCGTGCCGAAATTTTTGAACGATACCAAAGGGCGGCAGGGGAGTACCCCGCTGTTTACGCCGCCTTCTGCCGTGTGGCAGTTGCTGCTCACCGAAATGGTGGAGAACGACTGCGACCGTATGATGAAAAAAGCGTGTTTGTACGCGCTGTGTGCCGCGTATGAACGTGAGGTTACGTGGCAACAGCGGGCGGACAAAAGTGATTGTTTGGTGGGTGATCTGCTGGATTGGCTGGCACTGCATTACGCCGAAAACGTCACGCTAAAAGGGGCGGCACAGCATTTCGGATACGAATACCATTACTTTTCGCATCTGCTCAGTCAGCAGTACAACATCAATTTCCGCCGTTTGCTCAACCAATACCGCGTGGAAGCGGCGGTGCATCTGCTGGAAAGCACCTCACTGCCGATCACCGATATTGCGCTGAAAAGCGGGTTTCAGACCATTCGCAGTTTCAATCACGTGTTTCGCGAGTACACGGGGAGATCCCCGCGGGAATATCGCGGGGGAGAATAAAACAGCCACCCGTACGGGTGGCTGTTTCTTTATTTCCACAGCAACCGCGGTAACGCATCGCGAAACCAGGTGTTGTGCGGCTCGATCTGTAATACGTAGCGTACGCGTCCGATCAGATGGTGGGCGTAGTGATCGCCGTTTTCAAACGTTGTATCGCCCCGTTTGGCGAGTGCGTCGGCATATCCGAACTTCAACGCGTAGTGTACCTGTTGGCGCAGGTCGCGTTTGTAGTCACTCGATACCGCAACGCGTTCGTTCACCGTCAGCCCCGTGACACTCTGGCGAGAGGCGTGGGTCACGAAACGCGTTTTCTTCTCATTCAAAGAAAGACCCATCTCCGCGAGCATGCCACGTACCTTTTGATACACCGCAAACAGCGGTTTGTCCGACGAGAAGGTCATATCGTCGCAATAGCGGGTGTAGGCGATGCCGCGTTTTTTGCACCACTCACCGATCCGGTCGTCAAACCGCCGCATGACCACGTTGGAAAGGGCGGGGGAGGTCGGTGCCCCTTGCGGGAGTACGTCTTCATAACAGCACAGCGCCGTCAGCATTACGCCGATCAATTTCGGAAAACGGGTGGTGTTGAACGCCGCACTGTAAACCTGATCGAAACGGATACTGCTGAAGAAATCGGTGATATCCAGCTTCAACAGATAGCGGTGGCCGCAATGCGGGGCGGCGTTATCCGTCAGACGTTTGCCCTTTACGTACGCAGTGGCGTAGGGGGAAACGGGCAAGCGAGACACGATATCCTGCAGGATACGCCGCTGTGCGCACATAAGCGGGTCGACGGGTACGTGCAGATGACGCACGCCGCCGCTTCTTTTGGTCAACGCGATCGGTGTATAGCAAGAGGACATGTCACGAAACCAGCGGAACAGATAGCGGCGGGGGATGTGTAAAAAATGCGCCAGTTGGTGGGTATCGTACAAAAACGGCAGCTTGTTTTGCGAGGCGTAGTCAAGCACCATTTCACAAGCCGCTTCAAAGCCGACGCGCTTGACAAACCACATATCGTGCGGTTCAAACGTGACCGCGCCGTTTTGAATATGCATAGAACGTCCTCCTTTTTAGATAGAAAGACACCGTCTCTTTTCCGCACAAAATGTCCTGATACGAGCAAAGGCGAGTTTGAAATCACGAAGTGATTGGTTACTCGACGGCGCGACATCAGGGCGGCGCTTTCGGTTTTGACCGAAAGCGCAATGCAGGTTTGAAAACGAAACAGCGACTTCGCTGCCCCCTCTTAAAGAACACTTTAAGATGTACGCTGCGGAAAAGAAACGGTGTATTTGGGAACGTTATTGTATCATGCCGAACACGTGTTTGTCAAGTGCTGTTTTAAAGCGTATCCAAATAGCGGCACGCGGCGATGGCGGCGGTGGCACCGTCACCCGTGGCGGTGGTGACCTGCCGCACACCTTTGCGACGACAATCGCCCGCCACAAAGACGCCGGCGCTCTTTGTCAGGCAATCTTCGGCGGAATCAAAGTAACCTGCCGCGTCCAGTGCCGCCAGTTCGGCAAACGCCTCGTTTTCCGGCTCCAGACCGATGGCGACGAACAAGCCGTCCAGTGCCAGCGTGCGGGTGGTGTTATCGGCGGTGTTCGTGATCTCCACACCCGTGAAAGTATCACCCGCGGGGATGGCGGTCACCAGCGTTTCGGTCAGCACCGTGACGTTGCGGCGTTCGGCGAGTACTTCCTGCAGGCGTTGTTCACCCGTCAGATACGGCAGATTTTGGATCACGTAGACGTGTTCGCTGGTCTCGGACAGCAAAATGGCTTCCTGCAACGCGGAGTTGCCGCCGCCGACCAAGCCGACCGTTTTGCCCGCATAAAACGCGCCGTCGCACACGGCACAGAAGGAGATGCCGTCGCCGATGAAGGCTTCCTCGTTGGCGAGCCCCAAATGGCGGTGTTTCGCACCGAGCGCCAAAATGACCGCTTTCGCTTCGTAGGTGTTGCCGTCTTCGGTCTCGATCGTTTTTACGCCGTTTTCGTCCCGCAGAGCAGTGACCGTTTCGATCTCTACCTCTGCACCCAGCGCCAGCGTTTGCTCCACCAGTTTGTCTGCCAGTTCACTGCCGCTGACACTTTCGAAACCGGGGTAGTTCTCCACCTTCGGGGAGAAGGTGATCTGTCCGCCGAAGGCACCTTTTTCGAGCAACAGCACCGATTTGTTGGCGCGGCGGGCGTAGATGGCGGCGGTCAGCCCCGCAGGGCCGGCACCCACAACGATAATATCATACATACTTATGTCACCTCAGAGAAAACAAGGGCGCTGTTCGCGCCCTCGTTTGATTTTTTAGCCGTTGATAAACTTCTTGATGTTTGCCACCGAAACGAACTTTTCGGTCTGGCCGTTGGCCACCGACACCAGCGTGGGTGCTTGGCGGATGCCGAGCGATTCGGTCAGCACCACGTTTTCTTCCGCCAACACCTTGGTGTAGGCGATGCCTGCTTTGGTGAGCAGGGCTTCCGCGATCTTGCAGTTCGGGCAGGTAGCGGAAGCGAAGAGATACACGCCGTCCAACAGGGCGGGCGTACCCGCACAGCCGCCGTCGCACGCGCTATCCGAGCCGAGCGGACCTTCGTGGGTCAGCACCGAGGTCTCGATCACGTAGGAACGACGCTCTTTATATTCCTGTGCCTTACCGGCGTTCCAGTTCTTCACGGGACGGTAGTAGCCCGTGATACGGCTGTACACTTCGGTCTCCTTGCCGCAGGTCGGGCAGGTAAACTTCTCGCCCGCGATATAGCCGTGTTCCTTGCACACCGAGTAGATGGGGGACAAGGAGTAATAGGGCAGACGGTAGTTTTCGGCGATCTTGCGCACGATGTTGGCGGCCGCTTTCCAGTCGGGCAGTTTCTCGCCGAGGAAGGCGTGGAACACGGTGCCCGAGGTGTACAGCGTGTGCAACTCATCCTGCATATCCAGTGCGGTGAAGATATCGTCGGTGAAACCGACCGGCAGATGCGAGGAGTTGGTGTAGTAGGGCGTTTCCGCATCCGAGGCGCAGATGATATCGGGATAGTGCTTGCGGTCATGCTTCGCCAGACGGTAGGAGGTGGATTCGGCGGGAGTCGCTTCGAGGTTGTACAGATCGCCGTACATCTCCTGATAATCCGACAGACGCTCACGCATGTGATTCAGCACGTCCTTGGTGAACTGCTGCGCTTCGACGGTGGTCATATTCTTGCGGATCCACTTGGCGTTCAAGCACGCTTCGTTCATACCCACGAGACCGATGGTGGAGAAGTGATTGTTGAAGGTGCCGAGGTAACGCTTGGTGTAGGGATACAGACCTTCGTCCAGCAACTTGGTGATGACCGTGCGCTTTACTTTCAGCGAACGGGCAGCGATATCCATCATGTGGTCGAGACGCTTGTAGAAATCCGCTTCCGTTTCGGACAGATACGCGATGCGGGGCATATTGATGGTCACGACGCCGATCGAACCGGTGCTTTCGCCGCTGCCGAAGAAACCGCCCGACTTTTTACGGAGTTCACGCAGGTCCAGACGCAGACGGCAGCACATACTGCGCACGTCGGAAGGCTCCATATCGCTGTTGACGTAGTTGGAGAAGTAGGGAGTGCCGTACTTCGAGGTCATCTCAAAGAGCAGTTTGTTGTTCTCGGTCTCCGACCAGTCGAAGTCGCGGGTGATGGAGTAGGTGGGGATGGGATACTGGAAGCCGCGGCCGTTGGCGTCGCCTTCGATCATCGTTTCGATGAACGCACGGTTGACCATATCCATTTCCGCTTTGCAATCGCCGTACTTGAAATCCTGACGCTTGCCGCCGATGATGACGTACTCATCCGCCAGATCCTGCGGGACGGTCCAGTCCAGCGTGATGTTGCTGAACGGTGCCTGCGTGCCCCAACGGCTGGGGGTGTTCACACCGTAGATGAAGGATTCAATGCACTTCTTCACGGCGTCGTAATCGAGGTTGTCCGCCTTCACGAAGGGGGCAAGATAGGTATCGAAGGAGGAGAACGCCTGTGCGCCTGCCCACTCGTTTTGCATGATACCGAGGAAGTTGACCATCTGGTTACATAGGGTGGCAAGGTGTTTTGCGGGGGCAGAGGTGATCTTGCCCGGCACACCGCCGAGACCTTCTTCGATCAACTGCTTGAGCGACCAACCCGCGCAGTAACCCGTCAGCATGGACAGATCGTGCAGGTGGATATCGGCATTCTTGTGGGCGTTCGCGATCTCGTCGTCGTAAATTTCCGACAGCCAGTAGTTCGCCGTGATAGCACCCGAGTTGCTGAGGATCAGACCGCCGACCGAATAGGTCACGGTGGAGTTTTCCTTCACGCGCCAGTCGATGCTCTTCACATACTGATCCACGATCTCTTTGTAGTCCAGGATGGTGGATTTCATGTTACGCAGTTTTTCGCGCTGACGGCGATACAGAATGTATGCCTTCGCCACGTCCGCGTAACCCGCCTGCACCAGCACGGTCTCCACGCTGTCCTGAATATCTTCCACCTCGATCACGCCGTTTTCGATCTTCGGCTCGAAATCCGAGGTCACCTTCAACGCCAAAAAGTCGATGATGTTGTCATTGAACTGGCGATCACACGCTTCAAACGCTTTTTTGATCGCGATCGAGATCTTGGAAATGTCAAATTCCGCTACTTTACCGTCGCGCTTGTTTACACGAAACATACTTTTCTTCTCCTTTATTATGTATTAGACACCACGCAGGCTCGCGTGGGGCAGATGTTCTTGTACCGCCGAAAGGATCTCGCGCATCTCCTCGGGTGAAAAGGCGGTACAGCCTTCACCGAGCAGTTCACCTGAGTCCACAAACTGTTGGACAAAATACGGATCGTCAGGTCGCAGCCAGCGGGCGATGGCGGAAAAGTCCTCCACCGTGTGGATCCCCTTCACCGCCGTGGTGCGAAATTCATAGGAAACGCCGCTCTCGCGCAGGAGTTTCATGCTTTCCTCGAACGGGGTGACGTCCTCCGCGCCGCCGGTAGCTTTCGCGTATCCCGCGGGGGAACTTTTCACGTCCATTGCCACGTAATCGACGGCACCTGCCGCCAGCACGGCGGCCAGGCGCTTGGGAAGCATACCGTTGGTATCCAACTTCACGAGATAGCCCATTTCCTTCACCTTTAACAGGAAAGGGATAAGATCGGGTTGCAACAACGGTTCTCCGCCCGTGATACACACGCCGTCCAGTATCCCGCGGCGGCGTTCGAGATAGGTGAAGATCTCGTCCTCCGATACCGTCGGGGGTTTGGGGGTGCGCACCAAAGAGGCGTTGTGACAAAAGGGACAGCGCAGGTTGCAACCGCCCGTAAAAACGGTGCAAGCCGTGTGCTGGGGGAAATCAAGAAGCGTTAATTTCTGAAATCCTTGAATGTTCATGGGCGCTGAATCTCCTTTTATCGATGCTTGCTAATTTTAGCATATTTTGTTTTCGGTGTCAACACCAAAACACAAGATATTGTGTATTCTACAAAATCACCAAAAATCGGCAGTTTCTTTGCACAGTATGCTTAGAAATGTAAAAAGGGCATTCCCGACAAGGAAATGCCCTTTACAGTGAACAGGTGAAGTTACGCTTTTCCTTTGGCGCCTTTGGCACCGCCGAAACCGTCCAGAATATTGCTCTCAAAGCTGAAATTCAGCGCCTCTCGGTCACGTTTCCGCTTAAACGCCAAGTCGATCATACGGTCGAGCAAAGCGGGGAAGGCAAGGTCGGAAGCTTCCCAGAGGTAAAATGCGAGTGAGCCGGGAATGGTGTTGATCTCATTCACGTACAACTCGTCAGTTTCGGTATTGTTCAGAAAATCAATGCGCGACACGCCGCAGCAACCGAGGGCTTTGAAGGTCTTTACCGCCAGATCTTGTACACGGGCGGCGAGTTCGTCGGGAATATCCGCGGGGCAAACGCGCTTGAGCGAGGTCATACCCTCGGCGGTCTTGCCGCCTTGCAGATACTTTTGTTTGAAATCCAAGATCTCGCCCGCGCTGACGGGTCGTTCACACACCGAGGGGATGGCCTCGTCCGCATCGCCCAACACGGCACAGTTGATCTCCCGCAGATTTTGCACGGCGGTTTCCACCAACACGCGGTCGGCAAAGGTGCAGGCGTTGTCCATCGCATTTTGTAAGGAGTCGCGGTCGTGTGCCAACGAAATGCCCACCGAAGAGCCGAGGTTGACGGGTTTGACGATCACGGGGTACGTAAAGCGGGTTTCGATCTCCTTAAGTATCGCCGCACTGTCCGCCGCCCACGCGCGCCCGCGGTAAGTCGCGGCGTCCAGCACGGGAAGCCCCGCCATCTTCAGCACCGCCTTCATGGCGAATTTGTCCATACCCAGTGCCGAGGAGGTCACGTCACACGCGGCGTAGGGGACACCGAGCATTTCGAGCATACCCATCAGCGTGCCGTCCTCCACGTTGGTGCCGTGTACCACGGGGAGTGCGACTTCAAAGGTCGCCACCGTGTTGTTGCCGAATTTCTTTTGCGGCACACGTTGCAGTGCCACGCCGTCTGCCGTCGCGATCGGCATCACCCGTGTCGCGTTTGCAAGACACGCTTTCATATTCTTATAGGATTCGATCTTGTCGATCCCTTCGCCCACGTACCAACCGTTCTCCTTCGAGAGATACACGGCAATGGGCTCGTATTTTTCGCGGTCGAGTGCGTGGTACGCTTGCAACGCCGAAATAATGGACACCTCGTGTTCCACGCTTTTTCCGCCGAACAGTACGGCAACTTTGGTTTTCATAACTGACACAACTCCTTATCTTAAAGGATTTATTAAAAATTATCGGGCAGATCGTTTTCAAGCAACACGGTACGTTTTCCCTCCGACGGCAGCGTCGCAAGGATTGCCAACGCATCGTTTAACGTGGGAGCAACGAACAGACGGGCCTCGTCAAAACCGCCGTCCAGCAGACCCGCTTTCAGCGGCGGGGCTTGCTTTTCGCCCACCAGAACGGCCCAGTCACAACGGGTGGCGGCGTACTCGCCGAGTTCACGGTTGAGTGCTTCCTGCCGCTCGCCGAGTTCCACCATACCGGGGGTGACCAGCACGCGCTGACCCTCAAATCCCGCGAGAACGTCCAAAGCCGAACGGAAACCTGCGGGGTTGGAATTGTATGCATCGTCGATAAAGCCGTTGGGGAGCAGTTGCAAACGGTGTTCCACGGGTTTCAGCAGACGAATGGGATACGCCATATCTTTGAGTTCAATACCCATACAGTGTGCCACCGCGATACACCCCACCAGATTCTGGATGTTGTGCGCACCGAGCAGGCGGGTGGTGAATTCCATCTCTTCGGCTCCGTTTGCCACCGTAAAATGGGTGCCGTTTTGATCGGTGTGTATGTTGCGGGCGGTGTAATCCCCGCATTCCAGTCCGTAACCGACCGCCTGACGCCCTTGTGCGCGGATGTGTTCGTTATCGGTATTTAAAAACAATATACCATCTTCAGGCAGGGCATCCGCCAGCTCAAATTTCGTGGCGATAATGTTTGTGAGACTGCCGAACGTCTCCAAATGCTGTTCACCGATGGAGGTGATCACGCCGTGTTTCGGGTGTACGAGATCGCAGATCTCCTTAATATCGCCGACGTTTTTCGCCCCCATTTCACACACGAAGATCTGATGCGAGGGACGCAGATGCTCACGGATGGTACGCACCACACCGAGTGTCGTGTTGAAATTCTCGGGGGTGATCAAAACGTTATACTTCACCGAGAGCAACGCCTGCAGGAAGTTTTTGGTGCTGGTCTTGCCGTAACTGCCCGTGATACCGATGACCGTAAGGTCGGGGCGTTCTTCCATGCGACGGCGCGCATCGTTCACGTAACGCTGTGCAATGGCTTTTTCCACGGGAGAGGCGATCCACGCCGCCACCCGCACCCAAAACCACGTAACGCTGCCGAACAAGCCGAGCAGCAACAGCGCCCGCCACGGGGAGAAAAACCACGCGGCAGTGAGTGCGGCGGCGAGCAACAGCGCTTCCACCGCAAACAATCGCTTCACACGGGCGGTGACCACCAACGGCTTTTTCGCTTTTTGCGGACGGTTTAACACGGCGGTCAGCAACAGCGCCGCGGCGGCAATGCCGTCACGCAACGTACCGTTCAGCGGAATAAACGCCAACACCGCCGCGAGCAACGGTAACAACCGCTTGACCGAGATCAGGCGGGCGGTGTTTTCGTTGCACCAGTTCATATACCGCTCGTCACGATAGGAATTCAGTTGCAGCATATGTGTAAAGTAAACGACCTGTACACCGTAACAAACCGCCGCACTTGCCAGCAGTAACAGCTTAACGATCAACGGTAGCATAAACGATCAACTCCTAAATCAGGGGGTAGGTTTGAGAAACGAGTCCAGAACGCGGCTGCATTGCCCCCATTGCTCGGCAAAAGCAAAGTGTCCCGCACCCGCCAACGTAACCAGACCCGCATCGGGGATGAGGCGTTCCATCGTTTGTCCGTCGCACAACGGGGTGGCGGTATCCTTCTCACCCCATATCAGCAAGGTGGAAGCCTTTACATTTGAAAGCAAGTGGGAAAGGTCTTGGTTCACCGCCAACACCATGCTTTGCCGCATAACGGGGGAAGCATTACGGTAATCCGCCGAGCCGCGTTTTTGCCGTGCTTTCTCCACCGCATTCGGAAACCACGAGCGAATGAGCGGCAGTGAGAAGAAGAAGCGCGCCGCTTTGTAGGTGTACACTTTGTAGTAGTACGAAAGACCGCGATGGGGTTTTAGACCCGCGGCATCCATCAAAACGGCTTTTTTAACGGTAAAGTTACACCCTTCGCCCAACAGATGTAACGCAATGCGTCCACCGTTGGAATGACCGATCAACACCGCTTCTTTGATGTCCAGTGCGGCGGCAAACGCCTTTACGAACTCGGCAAAACGCGCCGAATTCCATGGCTCGGACGGTTCTTGCGACTCCCCGAATCCGGGAAGATCGGGGGCGATCACACGACAATAGGAGGAGAGATGATCGATGATCAAACGGTAGGTCTTGGCAGGGGCACCCCATCCGTGCAACAACAAGACGACGGGACCTTCGCCTTGGTCAAAATAGGCGACGTTCAGCCCATCGACGGCAATGTGTTTCACGCGAACTCCTCCTTCGTTTGCATATTTATTTTAGTATATCACACATCTTTTAAAAACGCAAAGAAAAAATGAAAATTTCCGCATATTTTTTCCTGCGTAACGGTGACACACACGGCGACATACACTGGTATAGGGTATTTCTATGAAAAGGAGCGAGAACCTATGAATAGAGAAACATGTACGTTGGCGGCGCTTTCGGTGGGCGAGTCGGGCGTCGTGTGTGCGCTGGATACCGACGACGCCATGCGGCGGCGTCTGTGGGATATGGGGATGGTGGAAGGTACGTCGGTACAGTGTTTGTTTCGCGCCCCGTCGGGTGACCCGACCGCCTACGCTGTGCGGGGGGCGGTACTGGCATTGCGGCGGCGGGATGCCGCGGCGGTCACCCTTTGCCGAGAGGCGGTGACGGGATGAGGCGCGCACCGAAACGGGAACCGACCGTCACCGTGGCACTTGCGGGAAATCCCAACGTGGGGAAAAGTACCGTGTTTAACGCGCTGACGGGGTTGCGGCAACATACGGGGAATTGGACGGGCAAGACGGTGGCGGCGGCAGAAGGTGTTTGTCGGCGCGGGGGACGTTGTTGGCGTATGGTGGACCTGCCGGGAACGTATTCGTTGGCCGCACGGTCGGAGGAAGAGGCGGTGACACGGGCGTACTTGTACGATCGCGCGCCCGACGCCGTGATCGCGGTGTGTGACGCTACTTGTCTGTCCCGCAGTTTGATTTTGGCATTGCAGGTCATCGAATGGCATCCACGCACGGTGGTGTGCGTGAACTTGATCGACGAAGCCGCCGCGAAAGGCATTACGGTGGACACGCGACAGTTGGAAGAGGATCTGGGTGTGCCCGTGGTTGCCACCAGTGCGCGGGATAAGCGGGGGTTGGATGCTCTTCTTTCGGCGGTCGAACGCGTACTTACCGTGTCGCCCGTGCCGCATCCCGTGCGGTATACGGTGCCTATTCGGGAGGCGGTCGCGTGTATTTCGGCGGACGAGCGGGTGGCACGGCGGGTGTTGGAGCACCCCGATGATGCCGTAACACTCGGCATACCGGAAGAAGAACTGGCGGCGGCGTGGGATGCGGCGGCGTCGGCAGGACTTTCGCGCGAGCGGGTAGGGCAGGCGATAGCGGCATGCACGGTACTGCACGCCGAAGCACTGTGTGATGCGGCAGTGCAGTATCGCGATGCAAAAGCAACGGCACGCGATCGGCGGGTCGACCGTATTCTTACGGGACGCTTTACGGGAATCCCCGTCATGCTCTGTTTACTGTGCGTGCTGTTGTGGTTTACGGTGTACGGTGCAAACGGGATTTCGGAGTGGCTTTCCCGCCTGTTCGGGTGGGGACGAGAAGGGTTGAACGCTCTGTGCAGGCTGTGCGGTGCGCCGTGGTGGTTGCAAGGGGTGTTGGTGGACGGCGCGTGGGGCGTGCTGTCGTGGGTGGTGGCGGTTATGCTCCCGCCGATGGCGATCTTCTTTCCGCTGTTCACCCTGCTTGAAGACGTCGGCTACCTGCCGCGGGTAGCGTTTACATTAGACCGTGGATTTCAGCGTGCCTGCACCTGCGGCAAGCAAGGGCTTACGATGTGTATGGGACTCGGTTGCAACGCGGTGGGGGTGACGGGGTGCCGCATTATGGATTCCCCGCGTGAGCGGATTATTGCGACGGTGACCAACAGCATGGTGCCGTGCAACGGACGGTTTCCGTTGCTCATCGCGCTTGTGCCGCTGTTGTTTGCGGGAAGCCGCGCTTCCTCCCTGCGCGCGGCGGCGGTGTTGGTGGCAACGGTGATGCTCGGTGTGGCGATGACGTTTCTCGTTTCGCGTTTCTTATCGCATACGTGGTTGCGCGGAATGCCCTCCGCCTTCGTGTTGGAATTGCCGCCTTACCGTATGCCGCGCGTGGGGCAGGTGCTGGTACGCTCGGTGCTGGACCGTACGGTGTTCGTGCTGGGGCGGGCGGCGGCGGTGGCGGCACCCGCGGGGGTGGTGATCTGGTTGCTTGCCAACGTAACGGCAGGTGGTGTGCCGCTGATATGGCTGTGCGCCGACTTTTTGCAGCCGTTCGGGCAATTGCTCGGTATGGACGGGGCGATCCTGCTCGCGTTCATTCTGGGGTTTCCCGCAAACGAGATCGTTATGCCGATCCTGCTTATGATCTATACCGCGGGCGGTACTCTCGCCGAAACGGGTACAGCCGTGATGAGCGGTATCCTCTTTCAAAACGGGTGGACGCCGCTTACCGTGTGGTGTGTGCTGTTGTTCACACTGTTTCACTGGCCGTGTTCCACCACCTGCCTTACCGTGTGGAAGGAGACGCGCAGTGTGAAATGGACGGCGCTTGCAGTGTTGTTGCCGACGGCGGTCGGTATGTTGCTTTGTGTGATCAGTAACCTGATCGCAACCGTGTTTTAACGAGGGGGAGACCCCTCGTTAAAATTTATCCATAATGTTGACAAGCCCTTTCGTTTTATGATATCTTTTAATTAACGATTGCGCGGAGGTATAGGATGAAACAACTGTTTTTGAAATATAAGGAAATGATACTGTATATCGTCTTTGGGGCGATCACCACGCTTGTGGATCTGGTGGTATACAAACTTTGTTGTGTGTTGTTCGGCACGGGGCTGTATCTCGTGTGGAACGTGGTCGCGTGGGCGGCGGCGGTGTTGACCGCGTTTTTCACCAACAAGCTGTGGGTGTTTGAAAGCAAAAGCTGGGCCCCTGCGGTGTTGCGGCGGGAACTACCTGCGTTTGTGGGTGCGCGTGTGGCGTCTTTGCTGATCGCCGAAGCGGGAATGTTCGTTGCCATTGATCTGTTGGGATGCGGCGTGTGGTCGATCTCCCTCCCGTTTATCACGGTGAACGGTCACGATATCTGTAAGATCCTCTTGCAGGTGATCGTGTTGATATTGAACTACATTTTCAGCAAATTAGTCATTTTCAAAAAGGAGAAGGACCACGATGGAACTGCAGGGTAAGAAGATCAATTTTTTAGGTGACAGTATCACCGAAGGACACGGCACGTCGGCGGCGGGCAAAAAGTTCACCGATCTGTTGGCGGCAAACTACGGCGTGATTGCCCGCAACTACGGTATCGGCGGCACGCGCATTGCGAAACAGCACACACCCTCGATCGAGCCGCGTTGGGATCAGGATTTCATTACCCGCGCAGCGGAAATGGATGCCGATGCCGATGCGGTGGTGGTGTTCGGCGGCACGAACGACTACGGTCACGGCGACGCCCCGCTGGGGACGATGAATGACCGCGACCCTCTTACTTTCTACGGTGCGTTGCACACGTTATACAGCGACCTTATCACCAAATATTCCGACAAGCCAATCGTGATCCTGACTCCGTTGCACCGTTGCAACGAACGCTCGCCCCGCGGCGATGGCGGCAAGCCGCAGGACGTGGCCCCGCTGAAGACTTACGTGGACATCATCCGCGAAGTGGCGGAGTATTACTCGCTGCCCGTACTGGATCTCTACAAAACAAGCGGTATGCAACCCGAAGTGCCGGTCATTAAAGAGCGGTACGTCCCCGACGGTCTGCACCCGAACGACGCGGGTCACGTGATCTTGGCGGAAAAGATCGCGGGTTTTATGAAAGGACTGTAATATGGATTTTCATGAATTGATACACAAACGGCAGTCCTGCCGCTGTTACGACGCCGCCCGTGCGGTGGAGTCGGAAAAACTGAATGCCGTTCTCGAAGCGGCACGGCTGGCGCCCTCTGCCTGCAACGGACAGCCCTACCATATCACCGTATGCCACGGTGACAGCGCTCGCGCGGTCGCCAAAGCGACGATGGGAATGGGGATGAATAAGTTTGCCGCGGATGCGCCCGTGATGCTCGTCATTTCGGAAGAGGCGTACGTCAAATCGGCGGCGGTGGGGGCGCGTGTGAAAAACAACGACTACCGCTCGATCGATATCGGTATCGTCACGGCGTATATCACCGCGGCGGCGACCGAGCAGGGACTTTCCACCTGCATTTTGGGTTGGTTGGACGACCAAAAGATCCGCACCTTGTGCGGACTTTCGCACCCCGTGCGGTTGGTCATCACGCTGGGATACGCCAAAGAGGGCGACCCGCTACGCGAGAAGAAGCGCAAAACGGCGGACGAATTGATCTCCGAAATACGGTAACAAAACGAGAAACCCGACTAAATATGTCGGGTTTCTTGTACTATATTGATGCGATCATGCTCACGGTAGTGGTTGACATAGGTGTTGCAGATACGTTACAATGGGGGTGTGAGAAAGGCGGTATAGACTTTCCGGAAGGAGAAGATGTGATGGGATGCGTGTTCGATATCCAGCGATTTTCGCTTCATGATGGGCCGGGGATTCGAACGACGGTGTTTTTGAAGGGCTGTCCGTTGCAATGCCGCTGGTGTCACAACCCGGAATCCAAGCGTCGTTCATCGGAATTGTTGTTCGATCAACGAAAATGCCTGCTTTGCGGGGCGTGTACCGCAACCTGCCCGACACACGCGCACGCGCTCGGGGCGAAGGAGCATACGGTTGATCGCGCCCGTTGCGTGGGATGTGGTGCGTGTGCCGCGGTCTGTCCCACGGGGTGTTTAGAACTTGTCGGTACGGAACGCACGGTAGACGAGGTGCTTCGCGAGGTGATGCGCGACGCGGTGTTTTATCAAAACTCGGGCGGCGGCATCACGCTGTCGGGCGGTGAGCCGCTTTTGCAGTTCGATTTTACCTATTCGCTGCTTGCGGCAGCGAAGGCGCGTGGACTTCACACCTGCCTTGAGACCTGTGGGTTTGCGGATGCCGAAAAACTGCGGCGTATCGCCCCGCTGGTGGATATTTTTCTGTACGATTATAAGGAGAGCGACCGTGAGCGCCATCGGGCGTACACGGGTGTTTATAACGAGCAAATCTTGGCCAATCTCGCTATGTTGGACGAGACGGGCTGTTCGATCATTCTGCGTTGCCCGATCATTCCGACGCTGAATGACCGCACGGAGCATTTGGAGGCGATCGCCCGTCTGGCGGAGAAACTTTATCACGTGACGGAAATTCACGTGGAGCCGTATCACGCGCTCGGCGTGAGTAAATCGGCACGTTTGGGCGAAGAAAGTTTTCGGGCAGAGACTCCCGACGAGGAAACGGTGACGGCATGGGTGGCGGCGATTGCCGCCCACACGCACGTGCCCGTTCGAAAGGCGTGAATCTATGGAAGAGCGATTTGTAGAGTATGCCGAAGAGGGCGCCGATTTTTATATTGCCGATCTTTTATGGGAGGACGGCGGCCGTATTGCGGTGCACACGCACGATTTCTATGAGATGTTTTTCGTAATGCAAGGCGAATTTTCCGAAACGGCAAACGGGAGGGTGCACACGGTACGGCGACGGTATCTGCACGTTATGTCTCCGAACGATTCCCATGGGTTCTACGCACCGTCGGGTTACGGAAAGCCTTGCGTTTTGCGAAATATAGTAGTCAAGACGACGCGGTTCGAACAGACGCTACAAAAAGCGGGTCTGTCCACGGAATCGGTATGTGGGTATCATGTGTTGGACGAGCACGTGTTCCTTTCTTGTGTGAAAAAGACCGACCTTGTATTCGGTACGTTTCCGTGCGGAAAGACGTTCGATTTTTTGATGCAGAACGTGTTGGAGGATATCTTGGCGGCGACTGTGCAGAAAGGCGGCGTGGACGAACACGCGCCGCAATGGCTGAAAACGGTGTGCGCGGCGATGGCGGAAGAAGAAAACCTGCAGTTAGGTCTGCCGCGCTTGCGTGCGTTGGCGAATCGGTCCCCCGAACACGTCAACCGTTCCTTTCAAAAATTTTGTCAGATGTCACCTACCGAATACATAAATTCATTGCGATTGGAGTTGGCGGCACGGTTACTGCAGATGAGTGAGGATCGGGTTTTAGATGTTGCCTTTCGTTGCGGATTTGGCAGTGTGTCGTATTTTAATCGTCGGTTTAAAGAACGATACGGCACGACACCGCAACAATACCGCGAAAGCCGCAAACGGCTGTTTATGTCGTTATAACAAGCGAAAGGAAGGGTGGATCATGAGAACATCTTATCGACCGTTTGAGAGAGAGTTGGAGTTTACCGCACGATACCGTGCTTTTGCCGAAAAAAGCAAGACCGAACGGGAACTTGCCGTTTTGGAATGTCAGTTGGCACACTATTTCGTGCCGCCGCATGAGGGGGATCTTTTAGCCGGACGTATCGATCGCCCGCTGATCACTTTTTCGCCTTGCCTCGAAGGAGACGGCATTGATAAAGTGGGATATGCCATCGATGAAGCGGCGTGTGAGCAGTTGTTACGACAGATCGAAGGCGACCCTGCCTACGATGAAGCGTATCTTGCCTCTGTGCGGGAGATGCTGACCTTCTGGCACACCGAAAATACCAATGCCAAAGTGCGTCGTCGGTTTCCCGCCGACTGGGCGTTTGCCGTGCCGTCGGACGATTATATCGGGTATCGGGCGGCGATCCATCCGATATACCGCCTGGCGGGTCTGCACTTGGATTTTAAAAAACTGTACCGTCTGGGGCTTTGTGGATTGCAAGATGAACTGCGCACGCTGGGTGCTGATGCCGGGGAAGAAAAGCGGGAGTTTTACACGGCATGTATCCGTATGTTGGAATATGTGAAAGCCATCTTTTCGGCTTATGCCGAGGAGGTTTGGGAGATGCTTTCGACGTGCGATGACACTGCAAGGCGCGAGGAACTGACAAAGATGCATCGCTGTCTTGTGAATCTGACAGCGGCACCGCCCGCCGACTTCCGTGAGGCGTTGCAGTTGCAGGTCATCTATATGCTCGCGGGACGTTTTGTGGAACTTGGACGCGTGGATGAATATATGCAGGAGATCTATCACCGCAGTGTGCGTGAGGGCACCGTTACCCGTGAGGAGGCAGTGCGCTTGCTTGACAATATGTTCACCCTTCTTCATGAGGAACACGGTCGGGATACCCGCGTCATTATCGGCGGTGTGGGGCGGAAAGACCCTGTCGCTTCCGATGCGTTTGCCGACGTGATGTTGGACGTGTTGGAACGCCGTCGCTTCTGCTTTTACCCACAGATCAGTCTGCGCTGTCATGCGGGGATGAATACGGCGCTGTACGAGCGGTCGCTCGACTTACTTGGTCGGGGTTATCCCTTCCCGCTGTTGTATAACGACGACGTGAACGTTCCGTCGGTTATGCGAGCAATGGACGTCTCCCGCCCGACAGCGGAACAGTACAGTTTCTTCGGTTGCGGTGAGTTCATGCTGGATCGCCGCAGTATCGGCACACCTAACACGGCGTTGAATATTGCCAAAGTGTTGGAACTCACCCTGTATAACGGCTTTGATCCCTTGACGGGGGAACGCTTAGGATTACAAACGGGTGCGTTTACCGACAAGACCTCTTTTGAGGAGTTGGTGCAGCGTTTCAAAACGCAGATCGATTTCTTTTGCGGTGCGGCAGGTGCGGTGCAGGAGATGATCTATGATGTCTGTGCCGAGGAAGGCACGTTCCTGCAGGCAAGTTTGCTGTTGGAGGATTGTCCTGCTCGCGGGAAAGGGTTCTTAGACGGTGGTATCCGCCACCTGGGCGGTACGGTGGAAACTTACGGTAACGTGACGGCATACGACAGTCTGGTGGCAATTCGCACGGCGGTGTATGAGGAAAAGCAACTGACGGCAACACGCTTGCTGCAGGCATTGCGCACCAACTTTACCGAGGACGAGGTGGCGCAGCAGTATTTGCGCCGTGCTCCGAAATTCGGAAACGACGATCCGCGCGCGGACGATTTGGCGGCAGAATTGCACGAATACATCTGTGAAGGTATCCGCAAGCAACGGGAAAACACGCGGTTGGACTCCTTCCTGGCGGTGGTCATCAACAACAGCATGAATGTAACGCTCGGAAAACACGTGGATGCGACACCCGACGGACGGTTCGCGAACGACGGCTTGTCCAATGCGAACAATCCGAGCAACGGGTGCGACACACACGGGCTTACGGCACTGATACGTTCAATGACCAAAATGGATACTTCCATTCACGCCTGCGGCAACCAAAATCTCAAGGTGTCGCCTTCGCTGTTCCAAAACGGCGGTGCGGGAATTCAAGCGGTCGTGTCTTCGTTCTTTGCCTTGGGCGGTCAACAACTCAATTTGAGCGTGGTCGATCAAGCGGCGTTGGAAGATGCGATGCAGCATCCCGAAAAGCACGGAGATATCATCGTGCGGGTGGGCGGCTTCTCGGCGCGGTTCGTTACGTTGGCACCCGAAGTGCAATGCGACGTTTTAAAACGTACGGCGTACTGAGCTTTTAGAAGCTATCATAAATGTGCTTGATTTTTTGTATGGTGTGTGTTATTTTGAACTCAACACATGAAACGAAGGTGAGAGCATGCAAAAGATCGACGTTGCGGCGTATATTTGGCCTGCCTATACGGGGCAGGAATTACGCACCCGTATTTCCCGCACGTATCCATCGGGTGGGATAACAACCCGCGTTTCAGCACCTTCCGTCCGGGTATCGTGAAGAATAACACGCCCGCCAACTTTAAAACGGCACTGCAAAAAGCCAAGGCCTTCTGTGAAGAACACGGTCTGTCGATGGTGACGATCAACAGTTGGAACGAGTGGACCGAAACGAGTTATTTGGAGCCCGACGACCTGTACGGTTACGGGTATCTCGATGCCGTGCGCGACGTGTTTTCAGAAAAGGAATAATCAAAAGCCCTTGTGTTTTTTCGACACAAGGGCTTTTCGCTTAAAACGGTACGGTTTTACTTTCGCCGGCTTTCAAAAATACTTTTTTGAATCCGCAGAGGTTTTTGTGCGGGATGTATTCAAACCGCAAAACGGTGTAATTTACGTCGTATTCACCGCGGTTTTCCAACGTGACGGTGCGCTCGTCTGCCCAATTTTCGCGGATATCCGAATAGGTAAGTCCGTGACCGAAGGGGAAGACCGCCTCGCCTTTGAAAAACTTATAGGTGCGGTTTTCCATCGAGTAATCTTCAAACGGCGGCAGATCGTCTGCCGAGCGGTAGAAGGTGACAGGCAAGCGACCCGAAGGGGATACTTTGCCGAACAGCACGTCTGCCAGTGCGTTGCCGCCCTCGGCGCCGGGGTAAAAGCATTGCAGAACAGCGGCGCAGTGTTCTTTGGC
This sequence comes from Oscillospiraceae bacterium, assembly GCA_015065885.1. Lineage (GTDB taxonomy): Bacteria > Bacillota > Clostridia > Oscillospirales > Acutalibacteraceae > SIG588. The sequence continues at coordinate 41,252 of SVPJ01000007.1, forward strand.
GAAGGACAAGTCTACACAACTGCCGCTGACGTTTACGAGGATCACGGGTTTGCCCACGGCAACGATCGTTTCAAGCAGTTCGCGTTGCGGGCGGGGAAGGTCGAGCGTGGCACGGTCGCCGCTCATATCGGCGTTGTACGCGTCACCTTCTTCGCCTTCCATCTGCGGGTTTAACCCGAGACACAATATAACTGCGTCTGCCTGCCGCGCGGTAATGACGGCTTCGTTCAATGCGTAGTCGTTTCGGCTCTCCCATATATCCGAGCCGCGGGCGTACAGCACGCGGGCATCGGTACCGTCTTGTATGCCGCGCAACAGCGTAGCATAGCGAGCGGGCGTGCCGTTGTAATTGCCGAGCAAGACGTTGGTCGCATCCGCGTTCGGGCCGATGACTGCCAGTGTTTTTGCGTTTTTCAGCGGCAGTACGCCGTCGTTCTTCAAAAGTACGATGCTCTCCCCGGCCATACGGCGGTTGAGGGCGCGATGCGCTTCACAATCCACCACGTCGTAGGGGATGGCGTCGTATTCGCAATCGGTGTCAAATTGTCCCAAACGGAAACGTGCGGTGAGCAACTGCTCGACTGCGGCGGTGATCGTCTCTTCGTCAATGAGACCCAGCGCCACGGCGGTTTTCAACCATTTATACGCTGTGCCGCAGTTCAGTTGACACCCGTTGTTTACCGCCAGTGCTGCACTCTCGGCTTCGTTGGCGGTCACCTTGTGGTGGTTGTTGATGTCGCAAATGGCACCGCAATCCGACACCACATAACCGTCAAACCCAAACTCGCCGTACAAAATGTCGCCGAGCAAGGTGGGGGAGGCGCAACACGGCTCACCGTTTACGCGGTTGTACGCTCCCATAACAGCGGAAGGCTTCGCGTGTTCGATACAGTAGCGAAACGCCCACAAATAGGTTTCGTACAGGTCTTTTTCACCCACGACCGCATTGAAAGCGTGCCGTCCCGCTTCGGGACCGCTGTGTACCGCAAAATGCTTGAGCGTCGCATCCAATTTGCGATATTTGCCGTTCCCTTGCAGACCGCGGATGAACGCCGTACCCATGCGGGCGGTGAGGTACGGGTCTTCACCGTAGGTCTCGTGTCCGCGACCCCAACGCGGGTCACGGAAGATGTTGATATTGGGCGACCAAAAGGTAAGCCCTTGGTAAATGTCGGTGTGACCGAAACTTTTATATTGGTTATATTTGGCACGCGCTTCGTCCGAAACGGCGGTTGCAACCGTGTGCAGCAACTCTTCGTCAAACGAGGCCGCCATGCCGATGGCTTGCGGGAATACGGTTGCCGTGCCTGCGCGTGCCACACCGTGTAAGCATTCGTTCCACCAGTTGTAGGCGGGAACGCCCAGCCGTTCAATAGCAGGGGCGTCGTACACCATCTGCGACAGCTTTTCCGCTAAGGTCATCTGCGATACCAGTGCTTTTGCCCGTTCTTCAAACGTCATCGATATCACCTCAAAGCCAGTATAACACAGCCAATACACCATGTAAATACAAAAGTTTGTGACGTTTTAAGACAAAATTATGTTTACAAAATATTCATAAAACCGCCATACTCGTGTAACTGACGGTAAAATGTGGTATGCTACAATACGGACGTAAAGAAAATGGGGGTATTTTTCATGTTGCAACTTTGCCGTATCAAAAAAGAGTATCCCGCAGGCAACGGGAAGGTCGAAGCGCTGAAAGGTATCGACCTGCGGTTTCGCCGTGCGGAGTTCGTGTCGATCTTAGGCCCGTCAGGCTGCGGAAAGACCACGATGCTGAACATTATCGGGGGTCTCGACGGATACACCGAAGGGGATCTTATCATCAACGGGCGTTCCACCAAAGAGTTTAAAGACCGTGATTGGGATGCGTACCGTAACCATTCGGTCGGCTTTGTGTTCCAAAGTTACAATTTGATTCCGCACCAGACGGTGCTGCAAAATGTGGAATTGGCACTGACGCTGTCGGGTGTGTCCAAGGCAGAACGGCGCGCCCGCGCCAAGAAAGCGCTGGAGGACGTGGGATTGGGCGACCAACTGAAAAAGCGGCCGAGTGAGATGTCGGGCGGTCAGATGCAGCGTGTGGCGATCGCACGCGCCTTGGTGAACGACCCCGATATCATTTTGGCGGATGAGCCCACGGGTGCGTTGGATACCGAGACCAGCGTGCAGGTGATGGAGATCTTAAAATCCATCTCCCACGATCGGCTGATCGTGATGGTGACCCATAACCCCGAACTTGCGGAGCGCTATTCTTCCCGTATCATCCGCATGTTGGACGGTGTCATCACCGACGATTCCTGCCCGCTTTCGGCAGAGGAGATCGCGGCGGCAGACGAGCGGTATGCCACGGCATCCGCCCCGAAGAAAAAGGAGAAAAAACCGTCGATGTCCTTCGGCACCTCCTTTATGCTGTCGCTGAAAAATCTGTTCACTAAAAAGGGGCGCACCACGCTGACGGCGTTTGCGGGGTCGATCGGCATCATCGGCATTGCGCTGATCTTGTCGGTTTCGCAGGGGACGACAGCGTATATCGACTCGGTGCAGGAAAGCACGCTGTCGGCGTACCCGATCACGCTGGAAGCCACCACGGTGGAACTCACCACACTGATGCAGGCGTTTATGAACATTCAAAGCGACGAGGTCACGCACACCGACGACGCGGTGTATAAAAAATCGGCACTGTACGATATGGTCAACGCGATGAATTCGCTGGAAGAGACCGAAAACGATTTGAAATCCTTCCGTGAATTCTTGCTCAAAGAGTTGAAAAATACCGAATCGCCGTTGTATAACGCCGTGAACGGCGTGCAATACGGTTACGATCTGGATATGATGATCTACACCGAAAACGTGGACGGCAACATCCTCAGGGCGGATACCGAAGAGATACTGACCGAACTGCTCATCACCTATATGGGGGTGGATATGTCCGCCATGTCTTCGCTCGGGTCGGCGTCTCCGATGATGTCGATGAGCAGTATGTCCACGGGACTGTGGCAGGAGTTGCTTCCCGGCACGAACGGCGAAGTAGTGAACGGTCTGTTGTTTGAACAGTATGAAACGGCGTATGGTCGTTGGCCCGCCGCACACGATGAGATCGTGTTGGTGGTGGATAAGAACAACGAACTTGACGATATTACGCTGTATGCGTTGGGCCTTTTGCCCGAAGAGGATATGGCGGCACTCATCAATGCGAGTCTCGACGGTACTATTCTGGAATCCAAAGAAAATCGCTGGACGTTTGAAGAAATCGTCGGCAGAGAGTATAAGACCATTCTGCCCGCGGATTGCTACGTGTGGGACGACGTGCAGGGCAAATACACCGACCTGCGCGAGACCGAAGCGGGACTTCGGTATCTTTACGACACGGCGATGCCCTTGAAAGTGACGGGTATCATTCGCCCGAAAGAAGACAGCGACACCGCCATGCTTACGGGCAGTATTGCTTACACCCATCTGCTGACCGAGCATCTGATCGAAAAAGCGGCGGATTCGGACGTGATCGCCGCCCAGTTGGCGTCGCCCCATAAAGACGTGCTGACCGGCTTGCCCTTTAAGTCCAACACAGGTAACTTGACTGCGGAACAAAAGGAGACGGAGTTCCGTGCATACGTTGCCGAGATGACCGATGCGGAAAAAGCGGCGTTTTACGTATCCATGCAGGCGATTCCGTCGGCGGAATTCGTGCAGCAGCAACTCGACGCCGCGCTCGGCAACATGACCCGCGAGATGCTTGAAAATATGCTGAAAGAAGGACTTTCGGAGCAAACGGGCGTGAGTGCCGACGAAATTGCTGCGTATCTTCAAGCGATGTCGGATGAAGAGCTCAACACCTTGGTTGCAAGTTCGATGACCGAACAGATCAAAGCGCAGTACGCCGAAAACGTGCGCGAGCAAATGGCGGCGCTGTCGGCGGCGGAACTGCTCGGGGCGTTGGAATTCACCCTGCCGACTCTCACTGCCGAACAGTGTGCGCTGTACTACGACGAGTTGATGGAGTTTTCGGATACCACCTACGAGGATATTCTGGTGGCGATGGGGTATTTGGATCTCGCATCGCCCGCCACCATCAATCTGTACGCCTCCTCGTTTGAAAACAAAGACGTGATCGAGGAAGCCATTGCGGATTACAACAAGACGGTGGACGAGGTACACAAGATCCGTTATACCGACTACATCGGTTTGATGATGTCCTCCATCACTACCATCATCAACGCCATCACCTATGTGTTGATCGCGTTCGTGGCGATCTCGCTGGTTGTGTCCTCCATTATGATCGGCGTTATCACCCTTATTTCGGTGCAGGAACGCACCAAGGAGATCGGTATTCTGCGTGCCATCGGTGCGTCCAAGCGGGACGTGTCGAGTATGTTCAACGCTGAAACGATGATCGTCGGTTTTGCGGCGGGTCTGCTTGGCGTCGGGGTGACCTACCTTCTCTGTATCCCCATCAATCTGATACTGAACCACGTCACGGGCATTGCGAACCTGCGTGCGGTGTTGCCGCCTGTCGCCGCCGTGATCTTGGTGGTCATCAGTGTGGTGCTGACCTTGATCGCAGGTATCATTCCTTCCCGCAGTGCGGCGAAGAAAGACCCCGTCGTGGCACTGCGTACGGAATAAAACAGTGAAACGGCACACACCGTCGGCGTGTGCCGTTTTGATATGTAAAACAAGTTCGGATATATGTAAAACCTGCTGAAATCCTTCTTCTTTCCTTGACATCGTTTGCGATAGGAATTATGATGCTGACAGACAGTACAGTACAGTACAGTGAGGTGCATAAGTATGTTGACGTTTGAAAATGCAATCGACAAAGAATTGTTTGATCGCCGTATGCAATATTTGGATGCACAGTACGATCCCCAAAAACGCATGATGCGGATCTGGCGCGGTGCGAACGGCTATCACAGCAAATTGTCGGAATGTACCGTTCATGCAGTGCGTGAAAGTCTGGAATATGCGTATAATCTGTTTCGTCGCGATGCGCACGGTGACCGTGCCCGCGCGTATGAGATTTTGTATCGCGTAATGCCGTTGCAGGATATCGACCCTTCGCGAAGCACCTACGGTATCTGGTCCTACTATCTGGAAGAATGGCTGGAAGAAATGGATATGCCCGATTGGAACTGGGCGGATTTTAACGCCAAACATCTGCTGCGTATGTTGCTTACGTCACCCGATGCACTGACCGATGATCTGAAAACACGTATGAAGGATGCGGTATGGCACGCATGCTGTGCCATCATCAACCGCAACGTCAATCCGCATTACACCAACATTTCGGTGATGGGGGCGTACGTCACCTGCGTGGCGGGTGAACTGTTTGGTTGGGAAGAAGTGCTGGCTTACGGCAAACGGCGTCTGCAGAGATTGTATGACTACAACAAGGGGAACGGCAGTTTCAGCGAGTTCAACAGCCCGACCTACACCTTCGTGGTGTTGCACGATTTGGCGGATTTTATTGCAGACGTGCAGGATGCGGATTGTAAGCGGATGGCGGAAGAGCTTTCGGATATGGCGTGGGAGACGGTAGCACTGCACTATCACAAGGCGACGGGACAGATGGCTGGTCCGCATTACCGTGCATACGTCTATCTGCTGTCGGATGCTACCCGTGTTTCTATAGAGCGTGCACTGGATCACAAGGTGCGTCTCGTGAAGGATTACGACGCTATGGTGAACGGGTGCGACTACGACGGCAACCTGCGTTGCCCCCCGAAGTTCATTCCGTATTTCACCGAAGATTGCGGCGAGCGGGTGCTGGATCAGACCTTTGCCCATAACCAAATGGCGTATACGTATATGAACGACACCTTTACACTCGGCACGTTACATATCGAAAATCTTTGGAATCAGCACCGCGACGTACTCGGCTACTTCGGCACGGTGGATGCACCGTTTGCCTTTTGTCTCAAATGCACGCATGACGGATGGGACTATTGCTCGGGTGTGGCGGGCTCGGTGCAGGATAAGGGACGTGTGCTGTCGGTCGTCGGCTTTATGACCAACGGCGGTGATACCCACATCAATTTGGATATGGTGAAGGATGCGAAGATCGCGGCGGAAGATTTCCGCGTGCAATGGGAGTTCTACGGCGATATTGAACGGCTCGACGTGACCGAAGACAGCGGTGTGTTCACCGTGACCGAGCGGGAGAGCGGGTTTGCGGTGACGGTCGGCTTTCCGTTTGCAGTGTTCGGCGATCATCCCGTGCGTTTTGAGGTTACCCGTAACGGAAACTGTCTCGGCGTGGCGGCGGTGCTGTATCACGGCGAGCGCACTACCATTGAGTTCGGTAATATGGAAAAAGCGGCACTGGTTACCTACTGTGAAGCGGATTCGAAAGGGGATACGCCGATTGCCCGCTGCACGGTGCAAGACGGTCGCGTGAGTGCACAGTTTGCCAACCTCGGTGTATCGTCCGTAATGAAACCCACAAGAAACGGGGATTTGCAGGCGAATATCCACTTGTATCGCGACGGCGAAGAATACAAGCCCGCGTTTTAGAAGAAAGCAAAACCGTACGATCCGACGGACCGTACGGTTTTTTGCGTATGTAAAATTTCGATTTTTCCTTGACACCGTGTGTGAAAGGCTTTATGATTATATTGTAGCATTTCTGCAGATCGAGGTGAAGGAAATGGCGAACTATACGCTGATAACGGGTGCTTCGGGCGGCATCGGCTTTGCACTGGCACGGCAATTTGCCGCGGGCGGGCATCCGCTGATCTTGGTTGCCCGCAGTGAAGGACGCTTGTCCGAGCGTAAAGCGGAGTTGGAAAAGGAATACGGTGTGGCGGTGGAGATCCTGCCGCAAGACTTGACGCAACCGCACGCGGCGCGTCAGGTGTACGACGCTGTCGCTACCCAGGGGTGGACGGTGGATATTCTGGTAAACAACGCGGGCTTCGGTGATTTCGTGTCCTTTGTTGATGCCGATTGGCAACATCAAGAAGATATGGTTACCTTGAACGTGACCGCGCTGATGCAACTGACCCATTGCTTTGCCCGTGCTATGCGTGAGCAGGGCGGTGGCCGTATTTTGAACGTCGCGTCCTTGGCGGCTGTGGCACCGGGGCCGTATATGGCGACCTACTACGCCACCAAGGCGTTCGTCTTGTCCTTCTCCGAGGCGATGAGTGAGGAACTGCGCGAATACGGCATCACCGTGACAGCGCTGTGTCCCGGTCCGACCGAAAGCAACTTTGAAGCGGCGGCGAATTTGAAGAGCGGCAACCTGTTTTCCGCCCTGCCCGTTGAGCGTGCCGAAACGGTGGCGCGCCGTGGGTATAAAGCGACGATGAAGGGACGTGCCGTTCGCTATTGCGGCATCACCGTGTGTGTGATGAGTTTTCTTTCTCGCCTGACACCGCGGTGGCTGAATCGTAAAGCCACCAAACGCATCAACGGAAAGCCCACCAAAGGAGAGAACGTATGAAACGCTTGTTGACCATTGTTTCCACGCTGTGCCTGCTGCTTTCCTGCACGGTACTGCCGAGTGCGGCGATCAATTACGACCGCACGCACCGTTTGTCGGTGGTGAGTGAGCCGGACGCACTGCCTGCCGACGGCATTCGCTATTACCGTGGAGAAGAACAGATCACGGCGGATGAGCTTACGTGGGTGGATAACGGCTACGACGGCAAAGCCTTGCACCTTGCGGGGGATGGTACGTTTCTGCGACTGGATTACACGGTGGCGCGGGTGACGGCGTTTACCTTTTCTGCGTGGGTGAACTGGCAGGGGGGCGAAAGCGGTCAGCGCCTGTTCAGTATCGCACGCGGGAACGACAATTATCTCACCTTCTCGCCGTATATGCACGATACCGCGTTGTATCAAAACAGCGGATTTGCCAACGGTGTACACCTGCGGTATCAGTTCGGCGGTGAAAACGGCACAGTGCTGGATCTGTTCAATCCCACCGACGAGACCATTTCGTATGCCTTGCCGCGGGGGGGATGGCATCACGTGGCGGTAACTTCCGATGCGCGTACCGTGCAGGTATATATCGACGGCGTGCTGTGGCTCGAAGATCGTATGATGACGTCGATATACGAACTGAACGCCCATTCGCTGGACATCGGTACGGGGGAGTGGGGCGACCCTACACTCAATGCGCTGCTTGATAATGTGGAATTGTACCGAAAGGTCTTAAGTGTATCGGAGATACAGACTCTCGCGGGATACAGTGAAGAAGGCAACGTGGTATATTTGCCGACTGAGCCATCGACTACGACGGCTACCACCACGACTACCACCACGACCACCACAACCGAGCCAGCACGGCAGACGCTTGGCAAAACGCTGTTCGGTGTGCCGATGTGGGGTGTGTATACGCTTGGCGGTATCGTGGCGGCGTACGTCACGCTGACCGTGGTGCTGAATATCCACGACCGCAAACGAAAGGACGGTGACCGCCGATGATGAAACGTTTCTTTTGTCTGCTGCTCATGCTGGGCGTGATATGGGCGTGCGGAACATCTGCTTTTGCGATAAGTGACAGGGCGGAATATGTCTTTTTGAAGGACAGCGAAGGGTATTTCTTTGAACAGACCGAAGGAGAACTGACCTTTTGGGAGGCTCCGAACGTCGTGACGGGACAGACCCGCAGCGGCGGTGTGATCACTTTGAAAAACGAGTCCGACCGTACGGTGGACTTTACACTGGCCTCCGTTTCTCTGCCGTATGACAACGAGGCGGCGCTGACGTATCTGGATGCGGTCACGTTGGTGATCGAGCAAGACGGACGCGAGGTGTACCACGGCCCGTTTACCCGTTTGATGGACGGCGACCGTGCCGCGATCCAAATTGCGGGTGTGCCCGCGGGTGAGAGCCGTGAACTCAAAATGACCGTCTCTTGTGCCTTCACCTACACGGGTGCGGTGCCGTCGTACGAATCGCTCGTGTGGACGTTTGAACCGACGCTGGAAGCGAAGCCGACCGTACCGACCAGTCCGTTACCCGATCCCGATCCCGTGGTGGACTGGATGATGGTGGCAAAGATCGCAGGCGTAATGCTCGGCGCATTGGTGTTGACCTGTGCGGTCGTAGCGATAGTACGCTTTATCGCGAACCGTCGCGGGAAACACGAAGAATAACAAAAAAAGAGAACGCCGAACACGTGCGTTCTCTTTTTTGTTATTGCGGTGTAAATCCTTCAAAGATAAACCCTTCGAAATCGGCGCGGTGAGCGTCGATTTCTTTTTGCGAATGGAAAGTCCAACCCACGGGCAGTGCGCCGAGTACGGTGCAAAGACGGCGGCACGGGTGATTCGCACCCATGTGGTCGTAGGACACAAAATCGGGACGGGCGATCACGTTAAACAGCAAGCAGCCCGAGAGAATATGAGCAAAATTTTCGTTCAGGAACGGGGCGGACAACTGACCGCGGCAGACGGCAGGTCGGTTTTTGCGGTACCAGTGTAACACGGGCGGGTAGAAGGATTGGATGATGTACTCACCTTTGTAATCCGCCAGTATACGTTCCACCGCCTCACACAGCGGGACGGTGTTGCCGCCATGCACTTTGAATTCGATCAACAGCGGAACGGTACCGTCCACCAATTCCAGAAACTCCGCAAAGGTGGGAATACACTCGTCGCTGTTTTTTAGGCGTAACGCCTTCAATTCCGCAAGCGTCGATTCTTCCACAACGCCGTTTACACCGCACATACGGGTGAGGGTATCGTCGTGGAATACCACCACCTCACCGTCGGCGGTAAGATGTACGTCCGTTTCAATGGTGTATCCCGCCGCTTTTGCCGCGGCAAAAGCGGAAAGCGAGTTTTCGGGGCGGTCGGCGTCGTGCAACCCGCGGTGGGCGATAAAGCGGTTTTTCAGCACCTCACGGTGTGGGTGCCGCCGCACGGCGGGAAACACGAAAAACAGGAAAAGCAAAACGAGAAAAAGCAGACTTCCCAAAATCCAGTACATCGTTCATTCCTCCACGTCGAAGTTTTCAAGCAACGATTTTTTGGCGGCGGGTTTTACGTCACCGTGTTTTACAAACGACATGGTGAGGAAAGCCAACGCCGAGAAAACGACGGCGTACGGGAACAGGATCGTATACCCCCACGGCAGGCGGTCGATCAAAAAGCCCGAGAACAGGGGCGTTGCGATCTGTGCCGCCATCGAGAAGGTGTAGTAAAATCCGGTGTATTTACCCACGTCCGCACCGCTGCTCATCTCCACCACCATGGGGAAGGAGTTGACGTTGATGGACGCCCAGCCGATACCCACCAGCGCGAACAGAAGGTAGATCACAGGGGTGGGGCGGGTGATGAAGAAGGCAATGCCGTAACAGACGGTCATCAACGCTACGCCCAGCAACACCGCCTTTTTGCGGCCGATGGCACTTGAGAGGAAACCGAGCGGCACGAAAGCCGCGATCGCCGCAATGGTTGCGATCAGCAAGTAACTTGAAGAGGCACTGAGGTCTGCCCCGAGTACCGTTTGACAGTACCGCGAAAAGGCGGTGGTAACGGCGTTATAGGCGGCATACCACAAAAATACCGACAGCAGAATGAGTAGCAAACTGCGGCGCACCGGCGGGGCAAGTTTGCCGCCTGTGCGGGTCTCTTCCTCCTCCTCGTCGTGTACCGCCGTTTCGGCAACCACGCGATTCTCGTTCACGGTGAACACCATGATCAGCACCGTGATCAGCATAAAGGCGGCAATCACGAAGAAGATGGGCATAAAAGATTGATCGGAGGAGTAGACACTCGCGCCGTCTGCCGTCTTCTCGCTTTTCAGCAGGAACATCATCATCACGGTGGCGAAAATGCCGCCGATATACCCCACCAGATTGATAACGGCATTGGCTTTACTGCGCAGCGGTTTTTCGGTCACGTCGGGCATATACGCCACGGCAGGGGTGCGATACACTGCCATCGTTACGAGCAGAGCGATCAGCGTGACGGTGAAACCCCAAAAGTTCTTCGCCTGCACATAAAACGCCATTACGACCATCAGGGCGACCGCCGCGAGTGTGCCGAACAGAATATACGGCGTGCGTCGACCGAGACGCGTGTGGGTGCGGTCGGATAATGCACCGAACAGCGGCAGCATAAAGAGTGCCAAAATATTGTCGATGGACATAATGGCGTTGGCACCGAAGGTGGTCAGCCCGAAGGTGTTTTCCAAAAGGAACGGGATGACCTGGTCGTAGAATTGCCAGAACGCCAGAATGGACATAAAGGCGAGACCGATGAGGGTGGTGCGTTTGTAATTCAGTTTCATTGCGCGTCCTCCGTTTCCAAATAGAGATGTAATGCTTTTGCCGCTGTAATGCTCATTCCCTTCACAGCCGCCAGTTCTTCCACCGATGCGGCACGGATGGCACGCAGTGACCCGAAATGCCGCAGCAATGCCCGTGCCCGCGTTTCCCCGATGCCGTCCACCCGCGTGAGTACCGTGCCGATACTGTTTTGTTTGCGCTTTTGACGGTGATAGGTGATGGCGAAACGATGTACCTCCTCTTGAATGGAGGAGAGCAGGGTAAAGGCGGTACGCTTGGAACGAATGGCGATCTCACCGCCGTCCGCCGCGATCGCACGGGTGCGGTGAGCGTCGTCCTTCACCAGGCCGTATACGGGGATATTCAACCCAAAGCCGTCCACCACGGGACGGCAGACCGCCACGTGACCCGCACCGCCGTCCAACAGAATAAGGTCGGGTTTCCTGCCGAAACCTACCCCCTCATCTTTGCGGGCGAGGTATTCGTTCAGGCGGCGTTCCAGCACTTCGCTCATTGCGGCGTAATCGTCTCCTGCGGCGGCTCTTTGAATTGCAAAACGACGATAGGCGGATTTGAGCGGCCGTCCGTTTTCAAACACCACCATGCCCGCAACGGCATCTTGTCCTGCTGTGTGGGAGATGTCGTAGCACTCAATATACGCGGGCGGATGGGGAAGACCGAGTAAGCGCGCCAACTCGTCGAGTGCGGCGGTGTCACGCCCTGCCATGCCCACTTGCTGTGCAATGCGTTCTGCCGCGTTGTGACGGCACATTTCGACGAGTTTTGCCTGTTCGCCTTTTTGCGGCAACACGAGAGAGACCCGCCGTCCCGCCGCTTCGGTCAGCCATTGTGTGAGCAATTCGGTATCTTCGCATTCTCCGTCTAACGTCACCTGTGCGGGCGGTTTTCGCATGGTGTAATACCGCCGCAAAAACTCCGAACGGGCGGCGCAGGCATCGTCGATCTCATCCAATATAAAGTGTTCCCGGTCGTATAAACTGCCGCCCGCAAAGCGAAACACTTCAAAACACGCCGCTCCGCTTCCTTGTGCCAAGGCGATCACGTCTTGCTCTTTGATATGCGACATCACGACCTTTTGACGGTCGTTCATTCGCTTAATAGCGGTGATACGATCGCGCAGTTTGGCGGCTTTTTCAAACTCCAAATTTTCCGCCGCTTCGTTCATCGCCTGTTCCAAACTGTGCAACGTGTCGGCACTGCCTTTTTGCAAAAACTGCAGTGCGCCCTCCACCCGTTCGGCGTATGCATCTTCGCTCACCTTACCCGTGCAAGGGGCACAACACTGCCCGATGTGGTGGTTCAAACACGGGCGCAGCTGTGCCTTCTTGCCGTACGCCAGCGGCAGGCGACAAGTGGAAAGTCCGAACACTTTACACGCCTCATCCACCGCTTGTCGCACCGCGTAGGAACTGATATACGGCCCGATGTACCGCGCACCGTCGTCCTCCTTTTGCAGAACGCCGCGGATACGGGAAAACGGCGGGGGGGAGATGCGGATATAGGAATACCCTTTATCGTCTTTTAACAGAATGTTGTATTTCGGCGAGTATTGTTTGATGAGTGAGCATTCCAGCACCAACGCTTCAAATTCGCTGTCCGCTAAAATATAATCGAAATCATCCACGAGACTTACCATCTGCCGCACTTTCGGTGTGTGGTTGGTGTCCGCCCCGAAATATTGGCTGACACGGTTTTTCAGTGCCTTGGCTTTGCCCACATAGATGATGTGCCCGCGCGTATCTTTCATCAAATACACACCGGGACGAAGCGGCAGTGCCGTGGCTTTTTTACGCAAAGCGGCACGTTTTTCGTTTGCTTCCACGGAACACATCCTCTCTTACTTGATCAGATCGTCCACAAAGGTCATCAGGTTGGTGGAACGGGTGGCAGACATATTGTTGATAAAGATCACGTCGTCCACACCGTTTTCGGTGACAAAGTTGATGAAATCGTCTTGGTAATAGCGGTAATCCACCACGTATACCGTCTCGTAATGGGATACCAAGAACGGCACGAACGCGTTGCCGAACGACTCCTTCACCACCACACAGGAACTGCCGTCGGTAATGGATTTGTTGTGAATTTCGGTGAAGGGGTTGTCGCCGCCGATGAAAGCGGAATAGAGGCTTTCCTTCTTCCAACTCGAAACGTCTTTCACCACCGGCCACGACATAGTGTTACCCTTACGGTCGGTAAATTGCATTGAGGTGGGATACAGCGGGAAATACGCGCGCACGGTGTCGGGCGTGTTGCCCAGTGCGGCAACTTTACCCGTCTTGCTGTACAGCGTGCCGAGATATCCTTCGAAATCCTTCGTTTCGTAATCGGTCAGCGCGGGCACGGCGGTACCTTTCGCTTCGCCGAACGCGGTGTAAGCGTAATACGCGCCGGTGGCTGTCCAGTGATGGTCGGTGCGGAAATAGAGGTATTCGTCGCGATGGGCACGCAAAGCAGAGTAGGCGTCCACCGTGCGGACACTCGCATCCAACGAGCCGTAGATGTAGTCTATGGCTTTTTTCTGGTCGGCAGACCGCACTTCGCTCCGTACCTCGTCGTCCAATACAATGTCGATCGCGAGCGGTATTAGAATATCGTACACCGTGGCTTTATCCTTCAAGGCGGCGGCGGCACGGTTGACCGCACCGACGTACATATCCGCCGCCTTTTGGCTGAAACTGTAATACTCGTAACCCGAATTGCCTACCACCAAAATGGAACCGAGCGTTTGCGGTACGTTGTCCGCAACGGGCGGGACGGTGGTGGTCGCGGTCACGGGGTCGGTCACCGTCGTGGTGGTCGTTGCGGTGTCCTCGGTCGCGGTGGTCGTCGTCACGGTGGTTGTCGCGGTCGTACCCACCGTGGTGGAGTAGGGCGGCAATGTTGCCGTGGTGGTGGGGGCGGTAGCCGCCGTCGTCGGACGGGTGGGGGTGTCGGGGATCACGTCATCGTCAAAATGGTTGTCGTTGTCGGTATACACCGCGTGCTGACGAATGCCGTAAAGGGATTCCATCCCACCGTGGATCGCCACCATCTCCTCACGCAGAGGAAAGGTGTCCGAAAACCATGCGTCGATATCCGCAAAATAGTCGCCGCTGAGCAGTGCGTTGACCGTAAAAGCGGGAAAGGGGGCGAGTTGCCGCTTTTCTCCTTCGGAATAGGAGGGGCGCAAAAACAGCAGGAAGGAGAGTACACACCCTGCCGTTAACGTGAGGAAGAAAAGGATGATCTTCCACGGAATGTATCCGTGACGGTATTGTTCGCGTTGCAATTCGGGGGATAACGTCAAGCGTTTGTTTTTCATCGACCTATCCTCCCTTTAAAATTGGAAATACAAGAACGGATTGTAACTGTTGCCCACTAACGCGAAGGCGGAAAGTGCCAACAGCAAAATGGGCGCCAACACCTGCGCCGTGTTCAGCACGGTACGCGCACCGCGGTTTACGGGGGCTTCGTGGTGCAGGCGCTGGTTTATCCAATGCACGAGCGGTGTCACGCCCACCAACGCGATCGGTAGGAAGAAGGCGTAATTCAGCCATACCGTGTTCGCTTCAAAGGTGGTGAGCGGGTTGGCGTTTTGCCCAAACAGACCGCACACCGCGAGCCACACGAGCGAAAGGTCGCGGAAACGGAACAGGATCCATCCGAAGAACACCACGACCATCGAGTACAGCCACGAAATCACGGTGGGTAAACGGTCGAGTATCCGTTTTAAGAACAACTTTTCAAGCACCAAAAATACGAAGTAGTAAAGTCCCCACAACACGAAATTCCAACTCGCACCGTGCCACAGACCCGTCAGCGCCCACACCACAAGCAGGTTGAGGATGGTGCGGAACATACCGCGGCGGCTGCCGCCGAGCGGAATATATACGTAGTCGCGGAAGAAGGTGCCAAGTGACATGTGCCACCGCCGCCAGAATTCGGTGATCGAGCGGGAGAGATACGGATAATCGAAGTTTTCGAGATAATGGAAACCGATCATTCGTCCCATACCGATCGCCATATCGGAATAAGCGGAAAAATCAAGATAGATCTGTAGCATATACGCGAGCGCACCGAGCCACAGCAGGGAGACGGGTTGCGACGCGATCACGTCAGCGGCGGCCGCGACTTCCGCCGCTGTGGCGGCAAGGCCGTCGGCGGGAAAATACTTGTCCGCAATCACGGCACAGGTGTTGGCGAGCAACACCTTTTTGCCGAGACCTACCGTAAAGCGGGTAATGCCGTAGCTCACGTCCGAGGCGGAAGCGCGGCGAAGCAATAACTCCTCGGATACCTGACTGTATCTCACGATGGGTCCTGCAATGCACTGATGAAACAGGCTGACGTACAAAAGCAAGCGGAAGAAACTGCGCTGTGCCGCCACCTCGCCGCGGTACACGTCCACCACGTAGGAGAGCAGTTGGAAGGTGTAAAACGAGATGCCGATGGGGAGCAGGATCTGCGGTACGACGGCGGGAAATCCCGTAAGCGATTGCAGGTTTGTCATGGCAAACGTGCCGTATTTGAATACACCCAGCAACCCAAGATCAACCACGCAGGCGAGAACAAGCCACAGCTTACTGCGGCGGTAACCGCTGTCCCGTTCAATTAAGCGGGCGAACAGCCAGTCGAAGAAGGCCATTGCAAGCAGCAACAGAACGTAAACAGGTTCACCCCAGGCGTAAAACAGCAGGGAAAAGATCAGCAATACCACGTTTTTTACGCGAATGCCCCGTGCGAGTACATAAAACAACATACACAACGGAAAAAAAGCAAACACGAACAACAAGTTCGAAAAGACCAACGTATCCACCTCATAATATAAAATACCAAAATATATAATAGCGTATTTTTCGACAGGTTGCAACCCTAAACGACGCTTTTTCTAAAAATTTCCTCGCGATGTTCCAACTTGACAGTTCTTGGGAGAGTTTGGTACAATGATAAAAACGAACTGCGAGGTATTCACGTATGGCACGGGTGGAGATTTTTGATTTAGACGGCACGTTGCTCGATTCGGGCGACGTGTGGCGCACCATTGACGAACGCTTTTTACACAAGCGCGGGCTGACCCTGCCCGACGACTACGCGCGTGCGGTGTCGGTGATGCATTTGGGAGAAGCGGCGGACTATACCATTGCCCGTTTTTCGCTGAACGAGCAAGCGGAGGATATCGTTGCAGAATGGCGGCAGATGGCGATCGAAGCGTACGCGACCGCCGTGCCGATGAAAGAGGGGGCAATGGAATACCTGACCGCACGGCGAGCGGCGGGGGTGCGTATGGCGGTCGCCACCGCACTGGTGCGTGAGCCTGCCGAAGCCGCGCTTCGGCATCACGGGATCTTGGATTGGTTTGAAACGGTGGTGTACGCCGATGAAGTGGGGGCGGGAAAATCCTCGCCCGCGGTGTATCTCGCCACCGCCGAACAGATGGGGGCGTCCCCCGCGGAATGTACGGTGTACGAAGATACGCTCGGCGGTGTGCGCTCGGCAAAAGCGGCGGGAATGTATACGATCGCCCTGGAAGACAAAGGCTCGATCCCTGATCGCGAGATCATTCGGAGTGAAGCGGACGAGTACTGGGAAACTTTTAAAATTTAATTCCCGTTCACAGATGACACGGAAATTTGTGGTAAACTGTAAGTAATACATGCGAAAGAGGCAAGAAAATGAAAAAACGCGACTATTCAAAAATCACCCCCGCCATTCAGTCGTTGGCAGAAAAATGCGTGCAAAACGGGGCGATCCCGCCGGAACTTCACGTGAAATACGCGGTCAACCGCGGCCTGCGTGATCTGAACGGTAAAGGCGTGCTGACGGGTCTTACCGAGATATCCGAGATCGAGTCGAAACGGCTGGTGGATGGGGAAGAGGTGCCCTGCGAGGGCAAACTGTTTTATCGCGGCTATGCGATCGACGATCTGGTGAACGGTTTCGTGCAGGACGGCCGCTTCGGGTTTGAGGAGATCACGTATCTTATTCTGTTCGGTGAATTGCCGACCGCAGAGGAATACGCCGATTTTCGTGCGTTGCTGGCAGACTATCGCTCGTTGCCCAATTCCTTCGTGCGGGATTTTATTATGAAAGCCCCCAGTACCGATATGATGAATTCGCTCGCCCGCAGTGTGTTGGCACTGTATGCGTACGACAATAACCCCGACGACGTGTCGGTGGAGAACGTGTTGCGTCAGTGTTTGCAGTTGATCGCGATGTTCCCGCTTCTTGCGGTATACGGCTATCAGGCATACGACTATTACCGCCGTGAGCGTAAAAGTTTCTTTATTCACGAACCGCGCCCCGATCTTTCCACGGCGGAGAACATTCTGCACATGCTACGTCTGGACAGCAAGTATACGCCGCTCGAGGCCAAAATTCTGGATATGGCGTTGGTGTTGCATGCGGAACACGGCGGCGGCAACAACTCCACCTTTACCACCCACGTGGTGTCCTCTTCGGGAACGGATACCTATTCGGCGGTGGCGGCGTCGCTCGGTTCACTGAAAGGACCCAAGCACGGCGGCGCAAACATCAAAGTGTGCGCGATGTTTAAAGATATCAAAAAGAACGTACACGATTGGACCGACCGCGAAGAGATCAAGAACTATCTGCGCCGTATTTTGCAAAAAGACGCATTCGATAAGAGCGGTCTTATCTACGGTATGGGACACGCGGTGTACTCGCTGTCCGATCCGCGTGCCCGCATTTTGAAAGGTTACGTCGAGAAACTTGCCCGCGAAAAGCATTTAAAAAAGGAATTTGCTCTCTACACGGCGGTGGAGGAGTTGGCTCCCGCCGTGATCGCGGAGGAACGCCGCATCTATAAAGGCGTCAGCGCGAATATCGACTTCTACAGCGGCTTCGTGTACGATATGTTGGGATTGCCGCAGGAATTATACACCCCGCTGTTTGCCACCGCCCGCATCACGGGGTGGAGTGCCCACCGCTTGGAAGAGATCACCAACGCGGGCAAGATCATCCGCCCCGCCTATAAAGCGGTGCAGCCGCGGCAGGAATATCGCACGATGGATGAACGCTAAAAATTTTTGAGTTTTTTAAAAAAAGATATTGACAAAACGCTCTTACCCCGCTATAATGTTAAACGTTGCAGCTGAGCAACGAAACGCGGCCCGGTAGTTCAGCTGGTTAGAACGCTAGCCTGTCACGCTAGAGGTCGACGGTTCGAGCCCGTTCCGGGTCGCCATATTTGCATCTATAGCTCAGTAGGTAGAGCGCATCCTTGGTAAGGATGAGGTCACCAGTTCAACTCTGGTTAGATGCTCCAGAAAAAACTCCTTGAGATTTCTCAAGGAGTTTTTTCAATGATATCCGTTCCTTACGGAACGGGTGATATACCTTTGGTATGATATCCACCTGCGGTGGATGATATATGCTTAACATATGAAGGAACGGATATTATATCATATTTGCAATGCAAATATATCATACGGCGCAAGTCGTATATCATATCGCGTTAGCGATATATCATTATCCCTTGCACCATCACCATCGGTGTGTTATAATACACTCAAGGCGGTGATGATATGAAAAAGAAAAGAATTGCTTTGGTTGTTATTGGTGTTATTGTACTTCTTCTTGCAATAAATTTTTTTGTCAATGGTTTTGAATTTTCTATTTACGGTGTCTGCAGTTTTAATTCGAAATATTATGATTCTCCAAAAATCGCTTTTGAACAAAATGAGGAAATAGACATTTC
>SVPJ01000055.1 GCA_015065885.1 Oscillospiraceae bacterium
ATGACGGATTTTGCTTTTCACCCGATGGAAAGTTTTTTATAAACATCGAACGTCAAAAAGATGATTTGCATTCTGCGATTTCGGTTTATAACACCTTTGATTTTTCGCTTGCCAACCAAATTCTGTTGGGCGAAGATATGATGTTGGACCATATAGAGTTTGATAAAGAAACAAATAAATATTATGTTCTGGGATTTATGCGAAATGCTGATCTTATTATTGAGCACGGATTTGTTGCTGAGTTTGAAGATAATCAAACAAAAAATATTACCGCTATTTCTGAAAACGAGTATGATTTTTATCGTTCATATAAACATTTGGAAATTATGGGTTTTTCGGAAAAAGCATACGAATGGTCATATATGGATTGTGAACTCGATAAATTAAAATCCATGAATCATACACTTGCGAATTTGTATAAGCATTACAACAAATAGAATTCAAAAGCGAGGGGGGGAATCCCCTCGCTTTTGCTATGTATAAAACCCATCCAAAAACCCAATTTGACACCAATGCGTTCAATGGGGCAAACCGGACAAACCCATTATACGTCTTACAATGTCGGTTGCTTTCGTATGGGAATTTGATACGTTACAGCCGCACAAAGTCGTCCGTTTTATCGGACAAAACAGAGGATAGAATGAGAACGACGGCAGGGGAAGGCGCGGGTGCCGACCGCCGCCGTGGCCGCCACTTCAAACAAACTGCAGATGCCGTCTTACGACGAGGGCTTTGACGCCTTGTATTTTGTAAAAAACGATGGCGAGACCATGACGGTTTCGGATCAGATGATCTCCACCGCGTTTCTGTCGGGGAAGGGCGGGTACTCGTCGTCGAGCGTGTCGGAATACCAATACGCCACCGAAGAGATGTCGTCCTGCGTGGGGAGATAGCGCCCCTCGCTGCGCCAGGAGAGCGCCTGAATGGTTACCTTGATATCTTCTTTGAAATAGATCGGGTCGGTGATGTGCCAGCGGTACATATTGAAGTAACGCTGGGAGGCGTAGATGCCGTCGGTGCGGCGCACCTTATACATACCCGCGTACGGCGTGGTGTACTCACGGTACTGCCCCTCCACGTCAAAGTTGTACGCACCGCAGAAATAGTCTTCCGTGCCGGTACCGCAGATCGTGGGGAAGTCGGTATCACCGTCAAGATAGAATTTGATCTCGCCTTCGCCCCACCAACCGTTGTTCTTGGGACCCCAGTGCATATAGGTGCCGACGTAATGCCCGTTACCTTTGATATTATCGAGTATCACGTAGGGGGTGGCGTAGGGCAGGGGATTCGTGCGGCGGAACTGTGCGTGAAAATACAGCGTATCGGGCGGCAACTCTTTTTCTTCGCAGTCGATCTGATAATACAGCGCACTGTCCTTTTCGCCGCGATTTTCCACCTCGATGCGAAAACCCGTATAATACGGCATTTCAAAGTAGCAATTAAGCCCGCGTTTGGGGTTGGCACACATCGCCAGCGACGAAAGTTGGCGATACTCGCCGTAATCCGCATTGCAGAAGAAATCGGACAGCGGTGCTTCCACCGCGGGGTTTTTGTGGTCATCAAAGTAGATGCGCAGGATCAGCAACCGTCCTTTTGCCGCCGAGTCGGTCATCCATATATGCTTGATCGCACCTTGGCCGTGAATGTCTGCCAACACGGTGGTAGTGCCGGGATGCAACACCAACAGCGGGTTGATCTTCCACCCTTGGCCGAGTTCACGCGCTTGCCGTGCGCCGGTACCTTCGACTGCCATGCCGCCCTTTCCTTTTTCGCCCGTAAGGTTTTCGGGCGAGACCGAGAAGGTGCGAATATTCTTTTTGGTCGTCAAATTGTTTAACATTTATATCACCTCTATTGCCATTTAACCACAAATATGGTAAAATAGGTATGGCTTTTCTTGGCGTATATTTATCATTTCTTGACGAGGTGTGCTATGGAACTGCAACGCATCAATCCGTATATTCGGCGCGCGATCCCGTCGGTGTTGGCGGCGGGCACGACCATTCGCCGCCGTATCATTTTTGATTACGAGCTGTTGTATGTGGAAAGCGGGGCGTTTCAACTGGTCTGCGACGGGGTGGCTCATCCGTGCTGTGCGGGACAGTTTTTACTGTTACGCCCCGGTGTGCCGCACAGTTTCGAAGAAATTGATGCGCCGCTCTCGCAGCCGCACGTGCATTTTGATCTGGCGTTTTCCTCTCGCAGCGCCCGTACGCCCATCTGTTTTCGTGACCGTGACGAACTGCGGGAAGAGGAATTTGCCTTGATACAGGAAGATGCCTTCGCGGCATACCCCACCGTACCGTATATTACCTTTCGTAACAGCGAACAAGCCAAAGCCTTGTTTTATGAGATCATACACGGCGGCTCACTCACCCCGCTCGCACGAAAAGCGCCGTTTCTGTTGCTGCTCAACATGCTGATTGCGGACAATTTCCCCGAAGCTTTTGTTGAAACAGCGGGAGAACTTGCCATTGCGGTGCAGTTAAAGGAGTTTTTGGACGCCGGTCAAGGACATGCCGCGTCGCTGGATGAGTTGGAGCAGTATTTTAACTACAGCAAATACCACCTGGAACGTGAATTTACAAAAGCGTTCGGCACGTCGCTTATCGCCTATCGCAACCGCGTACGCATGGAACACGCCGCCTGCCTGCTGAAAGAAAAAGCGGTCACCGCCGTGGCGGAAGAGCTGGGGTTTTCCTCGGTCTACGTATTCAGCCGCGCATTCAAACGGCATTTCGGCTACCCGCCGTCAGCGGTGTAAACTATGTCTGTGAGTGCTTACCGTAGTTTTTCGCGTAGAGAAAGTGCTGCGAGAAGCGGGTGACAATATTGCCTGCTGAGTCGAATACGTAAACGGACTCTCTTCTCGCGAGCCGGGCAGTCCACCGGACTGTTGCTGCCAAGGCTTCGTTGCCGTTGGCAACTCACCCTTGGAGCTCGTTTCAAGTCCGTTTACGTAAAAAAAAGAAAACACCCCGACGGGGTGTGGACTCGAACCGCTGACCGCACGTTTCTCCACGCGAACGAGAGATTAGTAGGTGCTTTTCGTAGTTTTTCGCGTGGAGAAAGTGCTGCGAGAAGCGGTCGCTTCTCGCGAGAGATCATCGGCATGGGTCGTGTAGACACAATAAAACAAAAGACACACCCCATCGGGGTGTGTCTTTTGTTTTGGTGCGCGTAAACGGACTCGAACCGCTGACCTCTTGCGTGTGAAGCAAGCGCTCTAACCAGCTGAGCTATACGCGCATAGTGGTGACCCGGACGAGAATCGAACTCGTGTTACCGCCGTGAAAGGGCGGTGTCTTAACCGCTTGACCACCGGGCCATAGTCCCCGCCTATTGGCGGGAATTGGTAGCGGCAGTCGGAGTCGAACCAACGACACTGCGGGTATGAACCGCATGCTCTAGCCAACTGAGCTATGCCGCCATAGGCATGCACTCACGCGGAGTGCATGGGTTATTATATCCTATCAGACGGGGTTTGTCAACTGTTTTTTTCAGAAAATCAAAAAAACTTTACTGAATGCACCCGACGGGACACGCCGCGGCACACGCGCCGCAGTTTTGGCACACTTCGGGATTGATGACTGCCACGTTATCGTGCAGCAAAACGGCTTCGTGCGGGCAGACCTTGGTGCATTTACCGCAACCGATACAGCCGCTTTTGCACACCTTGCGCACCTGCGCCCCCTTGTCGGTATTGCGGCAGACCACAAGCGGCATTTGCGGATCGGGCACCAGCGACAACAGACGGCGCGGGCAGGTCTCCACACACACACCGCAACCCGCACAACGGGTCGTGTCCACGCGTGCCAGACCGTTTTGCACGTTGATCGCACCGTAGGGACATGCGGCGGCACAGTCGCCAAGTCCCAAACAGCCGTACAGGCATGCCTTGCCGCCGCCGTACAGCAGCGTGGCTTTCTTGCAGGAATCCACGTTTTCGTAATTTGCAAGTGTGACGGCGTTTTCTTCACAACCCGCACACCGCACCGCGGCGACCTTTTTCTTCAGTGCCACCGACTCTTTACCCAATATCCGCGCGATGGCGTCCGCCACCTCCTGTCCACCGGGCGAACACATACCGGGGTCGGCGGTGCCTGCGACCAGCGCCGCGGCGTACGCCTCACACCCCGAGTGACCGCAACCACCGCAGTTGGCACCGGGCAACACGTCGCACAGTTTTTCCACACGTGGGTCGGTCGGGACCGAGAGTACCACCGAAGCGACCGCCAACACCAGACCCAACACGAGTCCCACGCCGCCGACGATCAGCACTGCCAATAAGATCGGACTCATAGCAAAACCTCCTTATAGCCCAAACAGGCCCTGGAATCCAAGGAACGACACCGACACCAGCGACGCCGCCACCAGTGTGATGGGCAGACCTTTCAAACTTTCGGGCACGGGCACGAGTTCCAACCGCTCACGCACGCCCGCAAACAGCACCATCGCAAGCAGGAAACCCGCACCGCTCGCAAACGCGTTGATGAGCGCGGCGATAAAGGTGTAGTTCGAATCGATATTCAAAATGGTAACGCCCAGCACCGCACAGTTGGTAGTGATGAGCGGCAGATAAATGCCGAGCGCGTTGTAGAGCGGTTTCACAAACCGTTTCAACACCAGTTCCACCAACTGCACCAAGGCGGCGATGACCAAAATGAACACGATGGTGCGCAAATAATTCAAGTCGTTCGGTGCGAGTAGGAAGTGGAAGATCGGCCAAGTGGCAGCCGTCGCCATCAACATAACGAAAATGACCGCGGCAGACATACCCACAGCAGGGCCTACCTTTTTGGAAACACCCAGGAACGGACAGATGCCGAGGAACTGACTGAGTACGTAGTTGTTCACGAGCAGACCGCCGATGAGCAGCGGGAAAAATCCGGGATTGACCATTTACTCCGCCTCCTTTTCGCAAGACACGCGCGCGCAGGTCGCCGCGTGCGGACACGCCGCGCAACCGAGTTCGGTACGCGGCATATAGGTCGGGTCATGTTTTGCGGAGAGTCGGTTGGTCAGCCAGATGAGCATACCGAACACGAAGAAACCGCCCGCTGGAAGCACGAAGATGGAGATGGGGGGGAGCAGACCGCCCTCCGGCCAGCCGAACAGCGTACCGTTGCCGAGCAATTCACGGATGCCTCCCATCAGCACCAGCGCCCCCGTAAAGCCGAAGCCCATGCCGAGACCGTCCAGTGCCGACAGCACTACGGGATTTTTGCTGGCAAACGCTTCCGCACGTCCCAAAATGATACAGTTCACCACGATCAGCGGCAGGAAGATGCCGAGTGCCTTGTCGATAGCAGGCAGATACGCCTGCACCAACATCTGCACGATGGTGGTAAACGCTGCGATCACCACAATGTACGCGGGCAAGCGCACCTTCGAGGGGATCACTTTACGCAGTGCCGAGATCGCAATGTTCGAACAGAACAACACGAAGGTCGCCGCCACGCCCATACCGAGACCGTTAAACGCGGTGGTGGTCACCGCGAGGGTCGGGCAGGTGCCCAACACCAAACGCAGCGTCGGGTTTTCCTTTAATAAACCTTTGGTAAAGGTTTCAGCATACTTATTCACACGGCTCACGCCCTTTCTGTAAATAGGGGTAGGTTTTTTCTTAACCGATATGCGCGAAATATTCGAGCGCTTTGTCCACGCCCTTCAAGATACCTTTCGACGTCTTGGTGGCTTGGGATACGGTATCGACCCCGTCTGTGTTTTGCCGCCCTTTCAGCGTCTCAAACAGCCCGCCGTCGGTCACTTTGGCGATGTATCCCGCGGTCTCGCTGTCTTCGGTCACCGCTACACCCGTGACGGTACCGCTCGTATCCACGCCGGTCATCACGACAAGCCCCGCGCTTTTGCCGGTGGAGACGGCGGTGAAGACGTAGCCGATCACTTCGCCGCCTTTCAGCGCGGCGTGATAGGTCACGGTATCGCCGTCTGCGGTAAGGGTGCGTTCTTCAAACGCCTCTGCCGCAGAAAACACCGTGCGACGTGCGGCATCGGCAGTGGCGGCGTTATTCTCGGCAATAATGTCTTTGGTCAGCGCGTTGGTACCGGCAAGAGCGGCGGTCGCCACCGCCGCGATCAAGGTCAGCGCCAACACCGAGAGAAGAATGGAGCCAAACGTTTTCATTTTCTTGCCCCTCCTTTGGTTGCGCCGAACACGCGCGGCATGGTCAAACGGTCAAGATACGGGGTGATGATGTTCATCAAAACAATAGCGAAGGAGACGCCTTCGGGCAACGAGCCGAACTGACGGATGACCACCGTGAACAAACCGCAACCCAATGCAAACAGCACCTGGCCGCCGCGGGTGACGGGAGTGGTGGTGTAATCGGTCGCCATGAAGATCGCACCGAGGAACAGACCGCCCGAAAGAATTTGATAAAACGCCACGGTTGCCGAACCGGTGAACAGCCACGAGAGCAGAAACACCGAGCCGATATACACCACGGGAATCACGGGGGTGATCACGCGGCGGTACAAAAGATAAGCAAAGCCGATCAGCAAAGCGAGAATGCAGGTCTCACCGAGCGAGCCGGGGCGGTTGCCCAAAAACAGGTCAAGCAACGAGTAGTGCAATTCCTCACCCGCCGCCATCGAGGCGAGCGGGGTGGCGCTCGTCACCGCGTCGGCGGGCGCGTACAGCGGCAGATGGTACTCGCTCATCGTGGAAGCGAAACTGCCGAGCAACACGATACGGCCCATCAACGCGGGGTTCACGAAATTACAACCGATGCCGCCGAACATCTGCTTGACAACAACGATGGCGACCACGCTGCCGAACGCCGCCTGCCACAGCGGAATGTCCACCGGCAGATTAAAAGCAAGCAGAATGCCCGTGACGATGGCGGACAGGTCGCTCACCGTCTGAGGCCGTTTCATCGCGACGCGGGAAAGGTATTCCGACGCCACGCAGGACGCGACACACACCGCCGTGATGGCGAGGGTGCGCCAGCCGAACAACAGGGTGGCGGCAAACAGTGACGGCATCAACGCAATAATAACGTCCCGCATAATGGTGCGGGTGGAATCTTTGCCGTGCAGATGCGGCGAAGCCGAAAGCAACAATTGCGACATAGCGGTCACCTCCTTATTTCTTTGCCCGCAGGGCGGCTTTTGCCATGCGGAAATTCTGTACCAACGGACGGAAGGCGGGGCAGGTATACGCGCAGGTGCCGCATTCCATACAGGACATGATGTGGCGTTTTTTGAGTTCTTCCAGATCCCCGCGCTGATAGGCGTCCGCCATGGAGGTGGGCACCAGTTTCATCGGACACGCCGCCACACACCGCCCGCACCGCAGGCAGGGACTTTGCGGATGCGCCCGCAACTCCTCTTCGGTAAGTGCCAAAAACGCGTTGTTTTGTTTTACCACCGGCAAGGACGGGTCGGGGAGGGCGATACCCATCATCGGGCCGCCCATCAGCAGACGGGTCGTTTCTTCGTGCATACCACCGCAGAAATCCAACACTTCGGATATGGGGGTACCAATGGCAACCCGCACGTTCTGCGGGAACTGAACGCCCGTGCCCGCAACCGTGACCCGCTTTGTGATCAGCGGCATACCCGTTTTAAGGTAACGCGCCAGAAATCCGACCGAGGTGACATTCATCACAACGCAACCGATATCGGCAGGCAAACCGCCGTCGGGTACGCGCCGTCCCATACAGGTGTTCACCAGCATTTTTTCCGCACCCTGCGGATACCGCGACGGCAACACCTTCACGGTCACGTGCTTCATCTTCCGCGCCGCGGCACGTTTACGCAACAGCGCAATGGCATCGGGCTTATTGCTTTCCACACCGATGATGGTGTGCGCAAGGTCCAGCCACTTCATCACCGCCGCAATACCGTCCAAAATATCGTCGGTCGCCTCCATACACTCGCGGAAATCCGCCGTGATGTACGGCTCGCATTCGGCGGCGTTGATGACCAGCGTATCCACCTCGTCGATGTTTTTGGGATTCAGTTTGATATGCGCGGGGAAGCCCGCACCGCCAAGACCCACCAAGCCGGAATTCCGCACCGCCTTGAGAAAAGAGTCCTTATCGGTCACTTCGGGAGGGGCAATATCCTCGGACACGCGGTCTTCACCGTCGTTTTCGATCACCAACGCCTGCCCGATCTGCCCGTTCGATTGGCGAATGCTCGTGATCGCCTTCACCTTACCCGAAACGGGGGAGTGGATAGGAGCGGACACGAATTGATCGCTGTCTGCCACACACTGACCGACCGCCACCGTGTCACCCACCGCAACGGTCGGAGTACAAGGCGCGCCGATGTGTTGCGACATCATCAGTGTCACCGTGGCAGGGGCGGGCATATTGGCGGTCACGCAATAGCGCGTGTCCTTGCGATGCGGCACTGCCGCACCCGGCTCGCCGAATAAGAGGTCTAAAATATTCATACGCGTTTCCTTCCTTTCGTAAACGCCATCGCTGAGTGAATATATATGTATTATAATAAAGAAAGTTGTGCGAAAAGTCAAGGCTGAAACTGTTACCAATAAAAATTTTAGCAAAAAATTACTGTTTTTCGCAAAAAAAGGCAAAAATTCATTCGTAAAATAATTGTAAATTCGGCGGCGGATATTGACTTTCCCGCCGTTTCGGGATATACTGAAGGTACCGAAAGAGAATGAAGGAGGATGTTCCTATGAAAGTTTTTTGGAAACTGTTGGTCGCGCTCGGCGTCGTGGCGGCTGCGGGTGCCGCCGTGCTGCTCTGGCTGCGCGCCAAGAAAAATCGTGAAGAGTGGCTGGAAGACGATTGCTGCTCGTGGGACGATGTGTGCGAAGAGTGCAACGGCGAGTGCGACTGCACGGAAGAGTAAGCAGAGGAGGCGCATCCGAACACGCCTAAAACGGCATAATTTCCGCGCTTTTTGATTTGTTGTCGGTGGCAGGCGACAGCCTTGCCACCTTCGCCGCACCAAAAATCGCACGAAATTCTACTC
>SVPJ01000008.1 GCA_015065885.1 Oscillospiraceae bacterium
TCGTTTTAGGTCGAAGAATTTAAACGGAGCCGATTTTTTCGTCGGCAAGGCTAAAAACAGTATTTTAACACAGCCGAGGGGAAAATCGGCCCGTTAAAATCGGGTTCGGATTTGCCTCCTCTGCTTAAGTAAGGAGGGGCAAAAGTGATCGACCGTATAATGCTGAAAGAAACCGCGGCATCACTGGGCATCACTGTGGACGATACCGCCGCCGAACGGCTGGATATCTACGCCCGCCTGCTCGTTGAATGGAACGAGAAGATGAATCTTACCGCCATCACCGACCCCGAAGGGATCGTGCTGAAGCACTTCGTGGATTCGCTGACCGCCTTGCCGCTGTTGCCGAAGACGCCGTTTTCGCTCATCGACGTAGGCACGGGTGCGGGTTTTCCCGGCTTGCCGCTCGCTATTTTGCGGGACGATATGCAACTGACCTTGCTGGACAGCCTGAATAAACGCTTGATCTTCTTGGAAGAGGTGTGCCGCGCGGTGGGGGTTTCCGCCACGCGGATACACGCCCGTGCGGAGGAAGGAGGCCGTAATCCTGACCTGCGCGACGCGTTCGACGTCGCGACCGCCCGTGCGGTGGCGGGTCTGCCCGTGTTGTGCGAGCTTTGCCTGCCGTTTGTGAAGGTGGGCGGGCGTTTCTTGGCACTGAAAGGACCCGACGCACCGCGCGAAAAAGAAGAAGCGGCGCGCGCGGTCAAAACCCTCGGCGGGCGCTTTGCCGAAGGGGCGGCGGTCACCCTGCCGAATCTCGCTGCAGAAGGCGGCACCTCCGAGCGCCACATACTGGTGGTAGAGAAAACGACTGTCACACCCCAAAAATTTCCGCGCCCCAACGCGAAAAAGGCCGCACCACTCTAAATGTGACAAAAAACTCCGTTTCCGTATGGTACACTAAACCTGAGGAAACGGAGTTTTTCTTTTGCCTCCCCTGTGTAAGGGGAGGTGGCAAAACCGTAGGTTTTGACGGAGGGGTTGTGGTGTGTGAACGCAACCGAAAAAAGGTTAAGCGGAGGAGACGCATCCGAACACACCTAAAACGGGGTCGGATATGTCTCTCTGCTTACGATGGGAAGTGAAAAGAATGAAATGGAAAAAGACCGCGATGCCGTACGCAGCAGGGGAGCGGGTGCTGAACGTGCCGACGGGAGAGATATTGCCGAATCCCGACCAACCGCGCCGCTCTTTCGCGTTTGCAGAACTGGCGGGGTTGGCACAGAGCATCAGCGAAAACGGTATGCTCAATCCGCTGAGCATCACCTTGCAGGACGGACACCCTGTTCTGATCGCGGGCGAGCGGCGTTTGCGGGCGGCAAAAATGCTTGGTATGCCCACCGTACCGTGTATCGTGGTGCGGGCGGACGAGCGCGACCGTGCGGTACTGGGCTTGATAGAAAACCGGCAGCGGCAGGAGATGAACTGCTTCGAAACGGCGGAGGGTATTCGCCGTCTGATCGCGGTGTACGGGCTGACGCAGGAGGAGGCGGCGGCACGGCTCGGTTGCTCGCAATCGGCGGTTGCCAACCGCCTGCGGCTGTTGCGGTTTGCGGAAGACGAGCGGGCGTTTATGCTGGAGCATGGCTTGACCGAGCGGCACGCCCGCGCGCTGCTCACGGTGGAGGATACCGCGCGGCGATGGGAACTTCTGCGGCGGATAGCGGCGGGAAAACTCACCGTTGCGGCAGCCGAGCGGTTGATCGCCGCAACCGTCACAACCAAAAAGCCCGTACGCACCCCGCCGATACGAGACGTGCGGGTGTTCAGCAACACGGTGAAGCACGCGGTGGAGACGATGTGCCGTTCAGGCGTGCAGGCAAGCTGTTCCAAGACCGAGACGGCCGAGTACATTGAATTTTTAGTGCGTGTGGCAAAATAAAAACACGGTGTGTCGATTGACACACCGTGTTTCACGTGAAACTTATCCGATGACCGTTCCGCCTTTGTAACCGTCCGAAACCACACAGATGTAGGTCTTGCCGGTGAGGAAGGTCGCGTCCTTGCCGTTTTCGGTAAAGGTGAGACCGTTTTCGGTGCGCGTCCACTGAATGTTACGCACCGTGCCGCCCGAACAAAGGATGCCGTTGCCGCTTTCCAGCGTGAAACCGATGCATTCTTCGCTTTCCTTGTACTTTTCGTCGTACATCACCACCACGTTGGACACCGCAATGCCGTTACCGTCGGTATCTTTGTGGGGTTTGTTGTCGCTGACTTTGCCGAAATACTTCACGTATTTGCCGCTTTCGGCATCGTACTTGAAGGAGCAGGTCTCTGCGCCGCTCAATTTCACGGTAAGTTCGTTGCACGCGTTGCCGCTCGGGGTGGTGCCCTTTTCCGCAAACACGAACGGTGCGCGGGAGGAGGTGGTGCGGAACTTGCGGTAAGCAATACGCTCCACGATCGCGCTGCCGCGGGCGGACAGGCTGTGTTCCTTGTCGCGCTCGTTCCACAACGCCTGGTCACGGTAGAACGCGTTGCCGTTGTTGCCCAGCGCGTTCAAACGCTCGATCGTGCCGTTCTTTTCAAACTGCGAGAGCAGCGCACTGCCGCCGGGCGAGCCGCCTGCGTGAGCGTAGATCACGTCGAGCGCCTGCGCCATCTTGACGAACGGGGTACGGGCGGAACGCACGGGCGCGATCTGCTCGGGCACGCGGGACGCGTCCGCAAACACCGCCATAATACGGGTGATGCCGCCTTCGGTCTCGATCTCTACGTACATATCCGCTTGGGAGAGACCCACCTGCGGACGAGCCTTATATTTATCGTTCGCTACCATGATCGCAAACGGGCGGGAGTTGGCGCCGGCCGCGTTGTCGTACTCACCCGTCAGGCGGTTGTAGTTGGCGGTGTTCTCCACGTTCGGCGCTGTTGTGGTGGTCGTGCCGTCGGTCGTTGCCGTCGTGGTCGTGGTGGTGGTCACGGTCGTGGTCGTGGTGCCGCCGTCGTTCGCGGGAGCCTTGTTACAGCCCGCAAGCATGGTCGCTACCAGCAAAACTGCCACGATACCGCTGAAAATGCGTCGAGTCATAGGGGGAAACATCCTTTCTGAAATAAATCTGCTTCCATTATACACGCTTTCTCAGCAAAACGCAACGGGAAATTTTGAAAAGAAGGGAATATATTGACAGAAAAAGCGGAATGGTGTAGAATATGAGAATAGTACCCACCACGCCTGCATAGTTAAATGGATATAAGAACCCCACCCGTTACCAAAATCAAAGATTTTGAACGGGTGCCCGGGAACCTTATTGCTCGCTTTGCTCGCAATAATAACCCCGCGAAGTTTCAGTGCCCACCATGTCTCCTTAGTTAAATGGATATAACAGCCCCCTCCTAAGGTCTTGCTCTTTCCGCGTGATACCCGCAGGAAAGCGAGAAAACGCGAGAAAAACGCCGCTTTCGCGACCTTGCTTGGGTCACTCCGGAGATTTGGCACCCTGTTTGGTACCCTTTGGTGCCTTTTCGAGAAAATGTAAGGGATATGCCTTCAAAGCCCAATTTACCTAAATTTCATAATATGCGCCCGTAGCTCAGCAGGATAGAGCGTTCGCCTCCTAAGCGAAAGGCCGCGCGTTCGAATCGCGCCGGGCGTGCCATTAACAGCCCACGACTGTGGACGCTGCTCCATAGTCCAGGGCTGTTTTCTATTTTCAATCGTAGCAACAAGTCTAATAAATTCATGCTGCAGCTATTATGGAGGTGTGAGTATGACCATTTTGATTGGCTGGCTTGGTGTCGATTCTCACTCTCCCTGCTCGGCCTACTTAATGAGTGATAGCCGTTTCACTTGGGATGGACAACATAACAGTTACGACTACGGGCAAAAGCTATTTGCTTTTAAAAGTTGCCCTGATATACTTGGCTATTGTGGTGAAGTACTTTTTGCAAGTCAAACGCTTTCACAGTTAGTAAACGCAGGTGATGCTGGTACACTTTTCCCCGCATCGGCAGATAGCTCTGAGCGCTCTCGAATCATCTTCAATCAAATAAAAACACAGTTTGCAAATTTCCCAACATTTGCGCGTGGACCATCATCTATTTTCCACTTCAGCAAAGATAACGCAAACACATTTCATGTGTATTGCTATAAGTATTCCCCTTCGTATGGAACCTGGTCTTCAGAAGAATTGGCAGTTGATACAACTAAATCCTCTCTCATTTTTGCTGAAGGGTCTGGTGCACATGAATTTAAAAGGTTATACTCCAAGTACCAAACTGGCGATATTGCAAACACAAGTCGCAATATTTTTCAATGCTTCTGCCAGTCGTTAATGTGCAGTAACATACCTTCCTGCGGCGGTTCCCCTCAGTTAGTTGGTCTATATAGGGGACCGAAATTTAATGGCATCCCTTTTGGTATCGTATACAATCACACAAGGTATCTTCTGGGGTCTCCTTCTCCCGAACTGCCGGACTATAATTCCGTACGGTGGTATAATGAAAACTTTGAAATTTGTGACGGCAATAGCATGGAGAGGTTACCTTCTGCAATGAGGCAGCCGAATCCAAACATCTAACTTTGGCAACTCCCTGGCCCTCCACCATTACGGGGGGAGCGAGGTGCTTTAGCGTGGGGATAAATGTGAGAATCATTTATCCCCACGCTAATCAGGGTAATTATAGAGCGAATGGAACCATTTCAAAGAGGTGAGCAACCGTGGCGGTAGAATTTACTATTGCAGCAACAATTTCCGAAAAATTCAGCAAGCTCATAAAAAAGGACAAATACGAACCTTGCCTTTGTGAGCTCATGAATTTATCCACGGCTGTTTTTCCTGGAAGTTATCAGCGTATTTTGGAGCAACCCTCGAACGAGTGCGATTTTTTAGAAATTGGTACAGGAACTAAGTTTGACACCAAGCTCCCCTTCGAAAAGAAACACGGGAAGCTAATTGGCAGCGAAAAGCAACGTGATTTCACAAAATGGTTGATGCTTATGCAGCAGCAAGAATACGAATTTGGTGAAGATATTGTTGCTTCACGAGGTAAAAACGTAGCCAGCATGGAGCTTTACAAAATCTTATCGCACAGACTGGAAACCGTAGAGGCAGACGAGCATGTTATTTTCTTTTTCCCGTATCCTGTCGTCTTAGACAGTCAGGAATTTGAATTCATGCATTTTGTCTCAGACTTTTTAGATGCTATCTACCGAGAACTAAAAAAGAACGGCTTGGTTGGCTGCAGAAACATATATGTTATCTATCCAGCGGTTGATGGCAACATTGTGCTCCGCTGTCTCAACAGCAATAAGCGTGAGTTTCTTCGTTACAGCGGTTTTGATGAGTATATAACTTACAGCTTGAAGCCGTAATCAAGCTGACACCATCATCTTAATTACATAAAATAGGGGCAACGATCATTTGGTTCTGATCGCTGCCCCTTTGTGCTCAGCTATTCGAACTGCTCCAGTTTTTCTGCTGCCGTTTTATCGGAGCTTTTTAGGAAGTGGCTGTAGATGTCCGTCGTGGTACTTGTTCGCGCGTGGCCTGCTCTACCGGCTACTGTGACCAGCGGTACGCCCGCTGCGATTTGCATGGTGATGTTGGTATGGCGCAGCGAATGCACCGTTCTGTAGGGCAATCCTGCCGCATCACACACCTTATGTACCCATGTCCTGCACGCAAGGTGCACATTCCGACTGTGCCTCCTAAGGGGTAGTTACAGGTTCGATTCCTGTTGCGGGTGCCAGAAAAAACTCCTTGAGATTTCTCAAGGAGTTTTTTCAATGATGTTTGCCTTCGGCAAATGATGTCACTTCGTTAATGATGACGGCTTCGCCTAATGATGTCGCTTCGCTAATGTTCTTGGCAAACATTGCATCATTGCGAATGAAATGAGCAACATCATATTTGCGAAGCAAATGCATCATATCGCCAAAGGCGATGCATCATTATATCTTGCCCCTCCACCGCTTTTATGTTATAATACACCTAAGGCGGTGATGTAATGTCCTTTCAAACTGTAGAAATCAATTCTGTTAAAATAACTTTTGATAAGGAAAAAACGAAAGAATATCGAACGGATTTCAATAAGCCTTGTGATTGTCAAGATTGCAGAAATTATTACAAAAATATTCAAAACAATTTTGAACTTGTTGAGTTTTTGAGTGGATTTGGCGTTGATTATAATTGCACCGAAGAAGTTTTTTCTTGGGATTTGGGAAATGATGAAGAGTCTTTAATTCATCACGAAGGCTGTTACGGCGTTTTCGGCAAAATCGAAGGCGAGGAATTTGATTTTGAAAGGTTTGGTGTGAAAATCACTTTTCAAAAAGGCGCTTCCATTCCTCGCGATAGAACAGGGGAATATTTTTGGATATGTATTGAGGGAGATTTCTCTTATATACTTGAGGAAGAAAGAGATTTACCTATTACTTTTTCTCAAAAGCTTCAAAAGTCAAATATAATCAGTAAAATTAAAGCAATATTTAGAAAAAAGTAAGGAAAATCCTCGGTTTTTGCCCAGTTCTTTTTCGGACACGAATGACAATAAAAGAGACAGACCGACGGGTCTGTCTCTTTTTTCCAATCCGCAGGATTGGTATGTAATCGCCGACAGGCGCAGGTAATCACGCTTTAGCGTGTATGGCATCACCGCAGGTGTATTTCCTCCTTCGTGCTGGTTACATACCGCAAGAAAGGCGAGGATACGATGGCGGGAGCTTCCACTCTGTTTTTGTAATCCTTGCACTTTCCCCAAAACCATGCTATACTGCGGTTATACACAACCGAAGGGAGTACACGGTATGATACAACACGGCAAACCGCATTACGCGGACGATCGTCAGATGGATATGACGGCGTATATGGGTCCGCGCCGTGCGGGTAAGCGCAAATTCAACGAAGAATACGGCAACCCGCGTGACCCCGAGGCAGGGTTTCCCGAATTTTGGAGTGACGCGGTGTTTGAGGCCTATAAAGCGGCAGGGTTTACCTTTCTCATTCCCGAGGGGGACGCCTTTTACGGTACCCGCGTGACGGAAAACGGCATTACGGGGGAAGCGGATTTTGAAAAAAGCGATCTTTTCCGCTTTTTGACGATTGCCGAGAAGCACGGCATCCCCGTGTATCCCTCGCAGGCGGAGCTGATGTACGTTATGGCACGCCGCGACACGCCGATGACCGATGCGGAAAAGGACGTAGTCGCCGAAATGGTCGCCACGTTGAAAAAACATTTCCCCAACGCAGTAAAAGGCTTGCTTCTGACCGACGAGCCGACCATGAAGCATCGTGTCGGGGTGGAATCCTGCGTCAATTTCGTGCGGGAGTTGGCGCCCGAATGGGATCTGTTTGTCTCGATGCTTCCGATCTACGGCACGGCGGAGATGTTTGGTGCAGACATGAACGATCCGCAATACAAGGACAAAGAGATCACTCTGAAGATGAAGGAGGCGGAATACCGAAAGTACGTGGCCGCCTACGGCGCGCTGATGGGTGAGTTTTCCTTCGATTACTACGCGCTCAACCACGATGCGGGCCCCGAAACGTTGTCTCCCCTCTTCTTCCGCAACCTGGAATTGGCGGCTGAGGGGGCAAAAGCAGGCGGTTTTCCGATGTCCGCGACGTTGCAGGCGTTCCGCATGGACCGCCGTTACGACCCTGCCACCGGTAAAGGGCAACCCGTCTTCCGCGAAACGACCTACGAAGACGTGCGCTGGCAGGTGTACGCCGCCCTGGCGTTCGGCGCACGGCGGCTCGGTTATTTCACCTTCTGGCAGCACTATAATGAGAGTCAATACGAGGTGTTTCCCACCGCGATGGTCGTGTACGACGAGGCGGAAGCGGAAGGGTGGCGCAAAACCGGCATCTATTACGACGTAAAAAAGGTGAATGAACAGGTACACGCCTGTGATCACGTGTTTTTGCGGTTTGACTGGAAGGGTTGCCGCACGGTGCTGAAGAGCGGCGACGAAAATATCCGCCTCGTGGAGAGGAATTACACTGCGGGTGCGCTCCGTGACGTTACCGCCGTGCGCGATACCTTGATCGGCTGTTTCGAAAACCCCGAGGACGGGCGGGAAGGCTACTGGCTGGTCAACGCGCACAACCCGTACTATTATGAGAGGAACGAGGTAGAAGCGACCTTCGCGGATGCCGACCGCGTGGTCTACTGGCGTGCGGGACGGGAATGCGACGAGCCGCTCGAAAGCGGAAAGTTCTGCATCCGCCTCGGTGCGGGCGAAGGTGTGTTCGTAATTCCCTATAAAGCATAATAAAAAATGAGTAAAACACGCGTATCCCTTTACATTTATAAAAATATAGTGTAGAGTAAAGACAAGAATTGCGTGATTAGGAGGACAAAACGATGTTAAAAGCCGGTTTGATCGGTTTCGGCGGTATTGTGAAGGGAGCCCACCTGCCCGGTTACAAGGCGCTGGAAGCCATGGGTAAAGTGAAATTGGTGGCGGCGTGCGATATTCGTCCCGAAGCCTTCACCGAAGGGGTGGAGTTGAACATCGGCGGCGGCGATAGCAGTTTCGAAGGGTTACACACCTACACCGACCTTGAGGAAATGCTCGCGAGCGAAGAACTCGATTTCATCGACATTGCGGTGCCGACCTATCTGCACAAAAAGTATGCGGTGGATATGC
Source organism: Oscillospiraceae bacterium (assembly GCA_015065885.1). Classification (GTDB taxonomy): domain Bacteria; phylum Bacillota; class Clostridia; order Oscillospirales; family Acutalibacteraceae; genus SIG588. The sequence continues at coordinate 8,594 of SVPJ01000008.1, forward strand.
TGAACCGCGGGTATTTGGTGATGAGCGAAAAGCCGATGGCACTGACCTACGCGGACTGTCAGGAAATGGTCGCGGCATCGAACGGCCGTTTGATGATCGGCCAGTGCCTGCGTTTCAGCCCCGAGTATCTCTACCTTAAAAAACTAATCGAGGACGGCACCTACGGCAAGGTCACGGGCGGCAGTTTCCGCCGCTTGAGTGCCGCGCCCACGTGGGGCTGGGAAAACTGGTTTATGGACCCCTCCCGTTCGGGCGGTGTGATCTTTGATTTGCACATTCACGATCTGGATATCATCCGCTTCCTGTTCGGTGAGCCGAAAGCGGTCTCCTGCGTGGCGGGCGGTCAGCAGATCACCGAGTATGCGTTTGCCGTCTCCCGTATGGACTACGACGGTATGTCCATCTTTGCGGAAGGCCGTTGGGATCAGCAGCAGATGCCGTTCGTGGCGGACTATCGCGTCAGTTTTGAAAAAGCCAACGTCGTACTTGAGGGCGGTGTCGTAACGGTGTATCCGTACGAAGGCGAGCCCTTCAAGGCGGATATCACCCCTGCCGATATGTATATGAAGGAGATCGAGTACATCACCGACATCTTCCAAAGCGGCGAAGCAAACCTGCAAAACCCGCCCGAAAGTGCGGCCGAAAGCATTCGTTTGGCGGAAACGCTCAAAAAGAGCGCGGATAACGGTGGCGCGACCCTGCCGTTCTGACAACGGTACCAAAACGTGAGACCCCCGCCTTCTCTTCGGAGAAGGCGGGGGTTTTTGCTTGTTTTCTGTAATATTATGTTTGCAATATACAAACAGTATATAAAAGGGCGAGGTTACAAAATCCTACCCCCGTTTTTCGCGGAGGTGATGGCACGCAGGTCGGTTACCGTTTTTTCGATATCCCAACTTTGGATCTGTACCGACAGCACGTCTCCTGCCGCAAGCAGGGGGGAAGGCTCGCCGCCTTTTTTCACCGAGAGGACGAACACGCCGTGCGGCCAGAAAACGTCGCGCACTTCTTTGCCCACCGCGAAGGCGTGTTCCTCCACCACGAAATCACGTTCGCACACCACCTGCTTCTTACCGTTTCGGCGGTTCTCCTGGTGGCGGTGGAGTACCCGCTCCATCACCGAATCTTCCTTCAGCGCCTCGGGTATGACGTAGGCGAGGGCGCACACCAAAATGACCGGTAACAGATTTTGGGACATACCGAGTGCCTCTACCGCAAACAGAATGGCGGTGAGCGGCATCTTCATCATACCCGCAATGCAGCCGCCGATGCCGAGACAGACGATCACGGGGTACAGTGCAGGGTCAACACCGCACAGACACAGCACCCGTCCGAGCAGGGCGGCAAGCACGGCGCCCACCGCCATCAACGGCAGAAAGATGCCGCCCGTAATGCCCGAAAGATTGGCGGAGAGGGAAAGCACCGAGCGCACAAGAAGGAGAGCCGCGAGCATCCATAGGGCGGGCGTGCGCGTAAACAGTTCTTCAATCAGCGCGTGACCGGTGGCAATAAAATCGGTCGAAAGGAGACCGCACGCAAGGGTAGCGAGCAACACGCCGCATACCACCGCCACAGGCGGCAGACGGTGCAGCCATTGGGAAAGCCGCGCGTATCCGCGCAAAAACAGCACGGCAAACAAGCCGGCACTCAGCCCGACGACGAGCGGGATCCATATCTCGGACAGCGCGAGCGACGTAAACGGCGAAAAGGAAAACAGCGTGGTCTCGCACCCGAGCAAAGGGGCGAGCAGGTTGGACGTGATCTCGGAAAACAGCACCGATACCACCGCCGTCAACACGATCAGCGGGGAGATGCGGCGGTGTGCTTCTTCCACTGCAAACAAAATGCCCGACAGCGGCGCCCCCGTGGCAGCGGAAAACCCTGCACACGCACCGCCCGTCATGGAATAACGTTCCCACGCGTGCCACTTTTCGGGCGCTTTGCGGGCGGCGACGCCGCCCAGTCCCGTGCCGAGCAACACCGAAGGCCCTTCGGTGCCGAGCGGCACGCCGCACAAAAACGTGAGCAACGAAAGCGCGGCGGATGCCAGCGTACTGCGCAGACCGTTGGCAGGCAACGTGCCGCGCATGGCCCCCACCGCCGTGGGGATACCACCCCCGCGCAACCCGGGATGACGGCGATACACCGCATGCAGTAAAAATCCCACCGCAACAAGTGCCGCCGCCGCAACGGGCAGAAGCCAAAGGCGGGCGCGCAATGCCGCGTAGAGCGCGGCGGACACGGCAGTGGCGTGGCCTGCCAGCCACTTGTATACCGTCACGACCGCCCCCGTTACCGCACCTGCCAACGCACCGAAAAACAAGGCGGGCAGTACCGAGGATACCATATGTGTTTTGACGATCTGTTGCTTCGTCATATATTCCTCTCTCCGCTTCTCTTTGACGATTGTATCATAGTATACCATATTGTTACAGCATGTCAAGCGAAAAACGAGGGGGGGAACGGTAATATAGAACCGAAATAATACTTTTTGTATATAAAATGCGTGTATACATAAAAGTACCCCCTATCAATTTTGGACAAAACAGGCGAGACGCTGAAGAGTATATTAAAATCGACGTTTCAAGAATATACTTGATTCTGTAGTGCGGATGTGTTATACTCGTGCTGAAAAGGATGCCGAGTAAGTTTCCCGGCATAAATAAGGAGGAGAAAGATATGAAACGTGTGTTCTCACTTATCTTATCTTTGGGGTTGCTGATATCTCTCTTGCCGATGGGGGCGGTTTCGTTTGCTGACACGGAAAAGGAAGGCGCTTTCTATTATACGGTTACAGACGAGAAGGCTACGGTCGTTTTGATCGACGGCAGTGCCGTTAGCGAGGAGTTGGCAATCCCGTCCACGCTTGGCGGTTATCCTGTGGTCGCAATCGGCGAGAGAGCCTTAATGGAGTGCGGTTCACTGACGTCACTCGTTTTTGCGGATGGTTTAACGCACATCGGTGATTACGCGTTTTTTGCATGCTGGTCGCTGACGGCGGTGGATATGCCCGACAGCGTCGTGAGCATCGGCAAAGGAGCATTTTCCTACTGTTATGCCTTAGAGGATATCGCATTGAGTACGCAGATAACGCGCATTGAAGCGGGAGCGTTCCTCGCATGTGAGGCAATAAAAGAGATTACGATTCCGACGGGGGTGGAGAGCATCGGTGACGACGCCTTCGCCAACTGCACTATGTTGGAGAAGGTATATATATCTGACAGCGTCTCACAAATTGGCACTTGTGCTTTTTCCAACTGCTACGCGTTGGAGGATCTATCGCTTGGCGCGGGGGTGCAGATGATTGGTGATGGGGCGTTCGTGGGATGTTCCTCGCTAACGGCGGTGGACATTCCCGACAGCGTGACGAGCATCGGTGCACAGGCGTTTGAAGCGACGCCTTTAACCCAAGTATCCCTTGGATCGGGAGTACAAACGATCGGCAACGACGCTTTTTCGGGATGCTCGTTTGCTACGGTGACGATTCCGGCGAGTGTGCAGATGATTGGGATTTGCGCATTTCGAGCATGTAGTTTCCTGCAAGAGGTGACGCTGGAAGACGGCGTGACAGTCATCGGTGATGAGATGTTTAGCTCCTGCACGGAACTTACGACCGTGAGGATCCCCGACAGCGTGAAACGCATCGGTATAGGCGCATTTTCGGATTGCTCGTCACTTGAAGAAATCGTTTTCAGCGGTGTGACCGAGATAGGTGCCTCGGCGTTCTCCTACTGTACTGCCTTGGAAAGCGTATCGCTCGGTGCGCATGTGCAAAGTATCGGCGACGGTGCGTTCTTTATGTGTGAACGGTTATACGATCTTTCGCTTCCGAATACGCTGACGACATTGGGCAGCAGTGCTTTTTGGTACTGTTCTTCTCTAACAGAGATTGCGGTTCCGAGTGTAGCGATAATCGAAGCGTATACTTTTGCCGATTGTGCGGCATTGCGGACGATTACGGTTGGTGCGGATTTACAAGAAGTCCGACAGCAGGCGTTTGCGCGGAGTGGAATCATTGATGTATACTATGGCGGCACACATGAGGACCGCACGGCTATTGTGGTAAATGATGTTGATAATCATGCGTTCGTCAATGCAGAGTGGCATTACAGAGCGGGATGTGAACACGATTGGGATAACGCCTGCGATACGACCTGCAATTTGTGCGGTGCGGTACGTGAGGTCGAGCCCCATACACCTGTTGTGGATGAAGCAGTCGCGCCGACTTGTACCGAAGACGGGTTGACGGCGGGTTCACATTGTGACGTGTGCGGTGAGGTGCTGGAGGCACAAACAACGGTGGCTGCTACAGGGCATACTGCAAAGGAGGATGAAGCAGTCGCGCCGACTTGTACCGAAGACGGGTTGACGGCGGGTTCACATTGTGACGTGTGCGGTGAGGTGCTGGAGGCACAAACAACGGTGGCTGCTACAGGGCATACTGCAAAGGAGGATGAAGCAGTCGCGCCGACTTGTACCGAAGACGGGTTGACGGCGGGTTCACATTGTGACGTGTGCGGTGAGGTGTTGGAAGCACAAACAACGGTGGCTGCTACAGGGCATACTGCAAAGGCGGATGAAGCAGTCGCGCCGACTTGTACCGAAGACGGGTTGACGGCGGGTTCACATTGTGACGTGTGCGGTGAGGTGCTGGAGGCACAAACAACGGTGGCTGCTACAGGGCATATCTATGACGATGATCGGGATGCCGAGTGCAATGTGTGCGGCGAAAAACGCAAAGTAGAGAGTGAAATCGTTGTTGGGGAAGTGGACGGGAACGGAAAAATCGATTCTACCGATGCGCGATTGGTGCTACAATATGCGGTGCAAAAGATTGACGGAGTGGCATTACAACTCGCGGCAGCGGACGTGGATGGTAACGGAAAGGTAGATTCAACCGATGCTCGCCTGATCTTGCAATACGCCGTAAAGAAAATTGACGCTTTTCCGAAAGCGTAAGACGATGCAATACGACCGACCGGAAGCGGATACCGTTTCAGTCGGTCGTATTTTTGCGTACATACAATTGTACAGAATGCGGGTGAGGTGTTGTGTCCGGTGTGCGGCATGTATGGGTGAAACCGGCAAACGAGTAACGACCTCGAAAAGGTCTTGCAAATCGACAAAAGTATGGTATACTAAAAGGTGTATATTATAAGAGAGGGTGGACCGTGTGGGAAAGATTATCGCGGTTTTTAATCAAAAAGGCGGCGTGGGAAAGACCACCACGGCGGTGAATCTCGCGGCGGCGGTGGCGGCGGCGGGACAGCGCACCTTGCTCGTGGACTTGGATCCGCAGGGTAACGCGACCAGCGGCGTCGGTGTGGACAAGCGGCAGGCGGCCGCCTCGACCTACGAACTGCTGATCGGGGAAGCGGTACCGCAGGCGGCGGTGGTCACGACGGCGTTCCAAAATCTTTCGGTTATTCCCTGCTCCACGCGATTGGCGGGTGCGGAGATCGAACTGGTGGACGCTAACCGCCGCGAAAATCGGTTGAAGGCGGCGCTCGCCGCTCTGCGTGAGCAATACGACTACGTGTTTATCGACTGCCCGCCCTCGCTGGGGCTTCTCAGTTTGAATGCCCTGTGTGCGGCGGATACCTTCCTCGTGCCGTTGCAATGTGAATACTACGCACTGGACGGCATGTCCCAGTTGATGGCAACGGTACGGCAGGTCAAGCGGCTCTACAATCCCGCATTGGATCTGGAGGGCGTGGTGCTGACCATGTACGACGGGCGGTTGAACCTCACCCAACAGGTGGTGGCGGAAGTGAAAAAATTCTTCCCCCGTAAGGTGTTCGGCACCCCCATTCCGCGCAGTGTGCGTCTGTCGGAGGCACCGAGTTACGGTCAACCCATTCACTATTACGACCGCGGCGGCAAGGGTGCGAAAGCCTACGCCGCACTGGCGGAAGAATTGATCAACAAAAATAAGGGAGGCGTGTTCTGATGGCGGCAAAAAAAGGCGGACTCGGCAAGGGTCTTGACGCACTGTTTTTGGAAAACGGTGCCGAGGAAGCAGGGAAGGTCGTATCCTTGCGTCTCAGCGAGATCGTGCCCAACCGCGCACAGCCCCGTAAGCAGTTCGACGAAGAGGCGCTGGCGGAACTCGCGGATTCCATCGCGCAGCACGGGGTGATACAGCCGCTGTTGGTGCGTCCGCTGGCGGACGGTACCTATCAACTGGTGGCGGGCGAGCGCCGTTGGCGTGCGTCGCGTATGGCGGGGCTGACCGAAGTGCCGGTGACCGTGCGGGAAATGACCGATAAGGAAGCCGCGCAACTGGCGCTGATCGAAAATTTACAGCGCGAAGACTTGAATCCGATGGAAGAAGCCAACGGCTACCGCACCTTGATGGAAACGTACGCGTTGACGCAAGAGGAGACCGCACGGGTGGTGAACAAATCCCGCCCCGCCGTGGCGAACGCCCTGCGTCTTTTGAATCTGCCCACCGCCGTCGCGGGTCTGGTGGAAAGCGGGCGTTTGTCGGCGGGTCATGCCCGCACCGTGCTGGCGTTTGAAACCGAAGAGGAGCAGACCGCCGCCGCCGAAGAAGCGGTGGCGAAGGGACTCTCGGTGCGTGAACTGGAGCGTATGGCGAAGAACGCGAAGAAGAAAGCCGCAGAGGAAAAGCCGGTAACCGCGTTTGCCAAAAACAGTTTTTACAGCGAAGTGGAACTGGCACTGGCGGAACATCTCGGTCGCCGCGTGCAGGTGATCGAGGGGAAGAAGGGCGGTCTGCTGCAACTGGAATTTTACGATGAGGACGATCTGAAAGGTTTGGCAAATCAACTGGTGCCCTCGGAACAATAACCGAAAAGACAACGGGCGGAGGGGGACTCTCCGCCCGTTTTTTGCGGGGGTAGGTATTCGGTAATATATACAGACAGTATATATTGCTATTGATATAACAGAAAGCGGGATAAAAATGGCGCATTGGGACACGGAATATACCTTTTCGATGCCGATGATCACACCGACCTACGATGCGGCGGCAAACGGAGAACTTCGTTTGTCGGCGCTGTTGCGCTGGCAGCAGGAGATCGGTGAGCGGCAGACGAAGAAGTATCAAATGGATTGGCGGTCGTTGGCTGCCGCGGGGGTCGCCTTCGTGCTGGCGCGCGGGTGCGGTGTTATTCACCGCCTGCCCGTTCATGGGGAAGCGGTGACCCTGCAAACGTGGAGTGACCATATTCACGGGGTGCAGTTTTTCCGCGGCTACCGTCTGCTGGACGCGGCGGGAGAGAAACTCACCGAAAGTATGGCGAGTTTCGCGTTGGTGGACGTGAACACCCACCGCTTGTGCCGTCCGTCGGTGATCGATAGGCACGGCTTGCCGACCGCCCCGCAAGAGACGGCTTGCCCCTTGCCGCCTGCGCTGAAAGATCTGCCGCCGCTTGAAGCGGTGGGGGAATGGACGGTGCGTCACTCGGCGGTGGATTTCAACCGTCATCTGAACAACACGGTGTACGCCGACCTGCTGTGTGATTTTCTGCCTGCCGCCGTGCGGGAGATGCCGCCGAAGGAATACGCCCTGCAATATTTGACCGAAGCACGGGAGGGAGACACTCTCACGCTGTATTACGGTGCGGCGGGAGAACATCATTTCGTGGAAGCGCGGGTGGGAGAGACCCGCATCTTCGTGGGAAGGCTTACGGTATGACGAGAATGGAACAAGAGCCGACCGTTGCCGCCGCGTACGCCGCGGCTTGTACCAACGGCGGCATCGGCATCGGCACGCTGTCTGAGCGCACCCTGCACAGTACGTTGAAATTTTGGTTGCAACCCGACGTGACGCTTCACGAGGTTGCAGTCGGGGGTTGCGTGGCGGACATTTTTGACGGTGAAACGGTCACCGAAGTGCAAACGGTGGGGTTGTACCCTCTAAAGAAAAAGTTGGCAAAGTTACTTTCGCAGTATCCCGTGACGGTGGTGGTACCCATACCGCACCGCAAATGGGTGTGCTGGATCGACCCTCAAACGGGCGAGCGAAGCGAGAGCCGCCGTTCGCCCAAAACGGGGAAACCGTGGGACGTACTGCCCGAACTGTTTTGGCTGACGGAAGTCTGGCAGACCCCCACCGCCCACCCGCTGACCGTGCGGATACTGTTCGTGGATATGGAGGAGGTCCGCCTGCAGGACGGTTGGGGGAACGACGGCAAACGCGGCTCCCACCGCGCCGACCGTCTGCCGCTTACCATTGCGGAGGAGATGACTTTGCACGGGTTGGCGGACGTGTCCCGTTTGCTGCCGCCCCTGCCCGCTACCTTTTCTGCCGCTGAACTGCAAAAAGCGCTCGGCCGTCGCGGTCGCACGCTGTGGCGGGCGGTCCGCTGTCTGGAAGAGAGCGGCGCCATCACCCGCTTGCCGAAAGAGGGACGTGCCGTGACGTATCGAAAATAAAAAACGCCGAACGGCTTTCACCGTTCGGCGCGTAAATGGCTTGTATGTATTTTCTTATGAATGAATCGTTATTTGTGGTGATGCACCTCTATATCTAACGGTGGGAAGGTGGTGTCTCTATTTACACCGCCTATCCGTTCACCGTGCCGCCTCGGCATCCTGTGTGCCGCGCGGTGGAGTTCTCTGTCGAAATTTACCACCGATTTTTCGCAGAGCCGTTGCTCTCGATCCGTTCGTCAAACGATGGTGGTCATCGGGACAGCCTTCTCACGGGTGTGTGCATCGTCGGTTTAACGGAACATTACGCCCTGTGCACGGGACTCATTCCTTTCTGTTTTTACGGGTGGCTATTTTTATTGAACATTACTGCCCGTACACGGGACTCATTCCTTTCGTTGTTCACGTTTACGTTGGATGGCCATTGCAGATAAGGTTTTGTTTTACACCCGGATCACGGGACTCATTCCTTTCCGATTTGGTCACAGTGTAATCAACGTATTCACGACCGACTCCTCAAACCGATCTTTTATCTCGTTTCTGTTTGAGGTACAGTCCGACGAACGGACTGTATGCTTTCTTCACTCTTCATCGGACCCACCCCTTTCTCGTTTTGGGGAAACAAAAAGATGCATAAACCGTATCGTCAATTCGGCTTATGCATCGACACTGTAAGTTTTCAGCGGGTACCTGACCTTTTCCGGAGGGAGTGCCCACCGATACGATGATAAACCGAAACGCGAGATCACGATCTTCATGGTGGCTTCACTCCTTTCTCCTTTTGTCACCTACAGTATAGCCGAAAAACGCAGATATGTCAATAGTTTTGTACGAAGTTTTTGATATTTGGAAGATATGCACAAACAGCGGCCAAATTCTTTGGATTTTGCGCCTTATTCCTTTATAATATAGCAAGAGGTGATCGACATGGATATACGGTGCGTGTGGGAACACAACGGAGAGGATACGCTGCTGTACGCCGTGGATTTTCCGGGGGCGTTTACCCGCGGAGCAAGCCTTTCGGAAGCGGTGGAAAAGATGCCCCGTGAGATCGCGGCGTACAGCCGTTGGGCGGAGACGTCCTGCCCCTGCGGCGAGGTGACGGTGGTGCAGGATGCGGAATGTTACCTCGCGATTGCGGATGCGGACTCCGAAGTGATCTTCGATTCCGAACGGGAGCCGCTCACCGCGATGGAGTACGAAGTGCTGAAAAACTTGGCACTTGCTTCTGCCGCCGATCTGCTCGCGATGTACCGCTCGTTTGCCGATGCCGACGCCACCGCCGACCCGCCGCGCGAAACGTTCTACGGTGCGGTGCCGCGCAGTGCGCGGGCGATGTACGAGCACACGAAAAACGTCAACGCGTACTATTTCGGCGAGATCGGTATCGAAGCAGACAACGAAGGGGATATCCTAACCTGCCGTCGGGCAGGTTTTGCAGCGTTGGAAGAGGACGCGGAGTTTTTGGATACGCCGCTCCGTGAAGGGAGTTTCGGGGAGTGGTGGTCGTTGCGTAAAGTGTTGCGCCGTTTTCTCTGGCACGACCGCATCCACGCCCGCGCCATGTGGAAACTGGCACAAAAATTGGGGGATACGAACGTACAAAACACCTTCAAATTCTGAGGGGCAGGTTTTTGCAAACCAATACAAAAAGTAATATTTGCATCAAATATAACTAAAAGCCGGTGGTTTTCGTAGGAAAACCACCGGCTTTGCGTGTGGGAGAGTATGACCGAAACTTCTCGTTTTTCAAAATCGTCACATCAAGAGGTGCAACAACTCGTCGTCGCTGAGAGCCGAAAGGGAGAGTCCGTCGGTGTGTACCACTGCGTCGGCAAGCGACTGTTTGGCACGTTGCAGAGCGGTGATCTTTTCTTCCACCGTACCCTCCGCGATCAGTTTATACACCTGCACGGGACGTTGTTGACCGATGCGGTGTGCGCGGTCGGACGCCTGGTTTTGCGCCGCGACGTTCCACCAAGGGTCGTAGTGAATGACCACGTCGGCGGCGGTGAGATTGAGACCGGTGCCGCCTGCTTTAAGCGAGATGAGAAATACGGGTGCGCCTGCTTCGCTGTTGAACGCCTCCACCATCGCGGCACGTTTTTCCCGCGGGGTGGAACCTTGCAGGGTATAGAACGGAATATTCTCGGCGGCAAGGCGTTTTTCCAATATCGCGAGCATGGAGGTAAACTGCGAAAACAGCAATACGCGGTGTCCCGTTTCCACTGCTTCCCGCACCAATTCCATACAACCGTCCAGCTTTGCACTTTCGCCGTGATAGTTTTCGTAACACAGCGAAGGGTCGCAACAAATTTGGCGCAGACGGGTCAGCATGGTCAGTGCCTGCAAACGCGTGGGGGCGCCGTTTTGCTGCAACTCTTCCCGCATCGCGAGCGCGGCGGCGGCGTAAGTCTTCTTTTGTACTTCACCCAAAGGGATACGCCGTTCGGTCTCGGTTTTCGGCGGCAATTCTTCCAACACCTCCCGTTTTAAGCGGCGGAGCAGAAACGGCGCACACATACGTTGCAGAGCGGCGAGCGCTTCGCAGTCTCCGTCCCGCACGGCGGGCAGTTCAAACCGTTCACGGAATTTTTGGTAGGAGAACAAAAACCCCGGCATCAGAAAATCGAAGATGCTCCACAGTTCGCTCAACCGATTCTCCACGGGAGTACCCGTCAGCGCAAATCGCTGCACCGCGTGCAACGCCTTTACCGCACGCGCGTTTTGGGTGTTGTGATTTTTGATATATTGTGCCTCGTCCAGCACCACGTAGTGGAAGGAGAGCGACTCGTACAACGCGACGTCGCGTTTGAGCAAGTCGTAGGAGGTGACTAAAATTTCGCCTTCACCCACGTTGCGGAGAAGTGCGGCACGGGCGGCACCGTCTCCCACCACCGTCCGCACCGTGAGCGACGGGGCGAAGCGGTGCAGTTCGCTCTCCCAGTTGAGCACGAGCGATGCGGGACATACCACAAGTGACGGGGCGGTGACGGAGCGTGCGGCGGCATCCAAAAACAGCGTGATCATCTGCACCGTCTTACCAAGACCCATATCGTCCGCTAAGATACCGCCGAAACCGTACTCCTCCATGGTACGCAACCAACGGAACCCCGTGCGCTGATAGCCGCGCAACCTACCCACGAGGGTCGCGGGTATCGCGTATTCGGTGTGTTCCACCGCCTTGATAGCCCGCAGTAAGGCGCGCGCCGCTTCGTCGCGGGTGTAGCCCAACGCGGGCGCCTCTTTCAGCACCCTGTCCACGAACGGCGCACGGAAGGCGGGCACGCTCACCCGCCCGCTTTGCAGGCGGCGGTCAGAAACGCCCAGCCCGTCGCCCAACCGCATAAGCCCCAAGAGGGCGGGGTCGTCCAATGAGAGGAAATCGCCCGAACGCAAGCGGTGATACCGCCGCCGTGCGCGGTAGGAGGCGAGCAGTTCGCTGAGTTCCGCGGGGTCAAATCCGCCGAGGTCGAGATCCAGTTCCAACAGACCTGCGTTCAAACGCACACCGACCGAAACGGCAGGCGGCGCGATCAAGCGGGCGGTACGGAAACGGTCGCTCATATACACAGTGGCGTAGTTTCGAAGCAGCGATACCCCGTCTGCCAGCAGGTCAAACAGTCCGTCGTCGGTTTCGGTAAGGCGGAAGATGCCGTCCTCGCCCCGCGCGGGGAAGACCTGCGCCACGGCAGTCAACACCCGCCATTCCGCGAGCGGGTCGCGCACCCCGTCGGCGGCAGGGTCGCCGTTGTCGGCGGGATACAAACGGTCGCCGTAGGCAAATTCCACCCGTGCGGTGAGGTGTTCGCCGTCGCGGTCCAGATAGACTGCCGCTTGTAACGCGTGCGGGCGATGGGAGGAGAGGAGTGCCGTATCGCCCGTAAAGGTGACGAAACGCTCCACCTGCGGTAACACCCGCCCGCAAAAGGCGGCAAGATCGTCGCTTGACAGGCGCAGGGAGCCGCCCGCTTGCATCAACGCCGCGAGCAGGCCGCGCACCGCCGCCGTGCAGGCGGGGGAGGCGGCGTACAGCACGTCCTCCCACAAAAGGTACAGCGTTTCCTCGCCGTACATGGCGGAAAACGGTGGAGCCGAAAGGAGGAGTGTCCCGTCCTCTTCTTTTACCGCCACGGTGATGGGCGGATCCTGCCGTAAGAAGCGTGCCGTCCGCGTACCCGTGGCAACTGCTTGCCCTTCGTACAGCGAAAACAGACGGTCCAGCACGGTGGGCGCGAGCGGCAACTGGCGCCGCGCGCGTCCGTCTGCCGCCGCCCGCACCAGACGAAGCAGGGGGCGGCTGTCCGCCGTGAAGGCTTCGGGATGATGCACCAGTCGGAGATGCGCCCCGTAGACAGTCTCCTCGCCTTTTGCCATTTGTTCACAGAATTTTGTGATGTCTTTTACCGCATAGCGGTGTTCGTCGGCACTTTCGAGTTGCAGAGAAAGCGAGGGGGCGGCACCGTCGGGATGCAGGGTGCAAAGCAGACGCACCCCGCCGTGCATACTCGCCTGCACCGCCCGCCGCGCCTCCTGCCAGTAGCCGTCCAACAGCCGCTCGACAACGGGATCGTCCTTGGTAGGCAGGTTTTGGGAAGGCTCACTCGTACCGAGCATATCGCGATAGTATTTGTGGGTGAGTGCCGCCACCACGTGCTTGCAGGCACCGCGTTCGCGGGCGGCACAGTCGCACGCGAAAAAGACGGCGTCCCCCGCCGTGTTGAAGCCGATCTCCACGTCAAAGGCACCGTCGGCGGTGCGGTCCTGCACGCGGGCGGTCACCCGCTCGGCGCAGGTGTCGCCTGCCGCGACGGTCAGGTGGGACACCGCCCCTGCGTTATACAGTGCGACCCCGCGCAGATAGACTTGCTTTCCTGCGGCAAGCGCCGCGATCTTCTTCAGCGAAAACAGTGCCATACCGTCCCTCCGTCGTGCTTGGTATCCTATTATTATAGCACGACTTTTGTGCGCAAACAACCCGTTTCGCAAAAAACAGCCGATTTTTTGCAAAACGACGATGGTTGACATTCGGGCGGAAGGGGGGTATACTATGCCTTATCGGAGCATAGTGGTAAGAAATTTTATAAAGGAGCGTGTTCGCTTGAAACGGATGAAAGAAATCTCCAAAAGATCCATATGGAAATTGCTTGGTGTCGTACTGTTGGCTTTGGCTGCGGTTTGGGGTTCGTTGTGGCTGTTGCGCAGTGAGATACAAGTTCGTAGCGGCGAAGATTCTATGGAGCGGTTTGTACGGTTTTCTCAAGAAATCGATGCTATTTTAGAGCCGTATGGAATAGATGCGGAGAAATATACATCCGTTTCCGCTTCAGAGCCTGACGTCGTAGAAGACCGATATGCGTTTTTGACGGTTTGTATACCATTGGAAGGTGGGTATCAACTGTATTATGGAATGCGATACGAAGATTGGAGCGGCGAAAAAATATGGTGTATGCTGATTTCTCCGCTGAGAGATTCTGCCGTGGAGACGGTGATGGATCTCAAGGATGAGAGATTTGCACCGGTTTTCGAGGTTGCAGAGTATTTGTCTAATACCTATTCTGCAAAGCAATTTAAATCGCGCACAATCACACAGCAGAGGCGTTTGTTCCGCTACGTTAAGGAAGAAACCGAAGAGGTGGAAGGTTCTTATAGCGGTTACGATCCGGAAACGATAGTTGAGGAAAATGCAGCTTACGAACACGCCGGGTTTACGTGTGCCCATCACGAAGCTTCATGGTCGTACTGCTTAGGCGTGTGGGTTAATGTTTATTGTGGTGTATATCGATACCAAGATCAATATTATTCAACGTTGGAGATTACAAGCGAGTTAAATCGCTCGTAGCTCTAAACAAAAAGAAAACCCTCGGAACGGTCGGAGTGATCCGTCCGTTCTTTGCCGTTCGTTGCACAAATTTGAATTTTTTTCATTCCCACTTGACCGCCTGTGAAAATTCGGCTATACTCTATAATAGGAATATTATAACAATAGGAGAGTAACCCGTTTGAAGATCGGAAACATTACGTTGGACGCGCACGCGGCGCTGGCGCCGATGGCGGGGGTGGCGGACCGTGCGTTCCGCCGCTTGTGCCGCGGGTACGGTGCGGCGTTCACGGTGAGTGAAATGGTGAGCAGCAAGGGGTTAAGCTACGGTGATCGCAAAAGCGGCGAGCTGATGGTGCTGGATGACGAAGAACGCCCCTCGGCGGTGCAACTGTTCGGTAACGAGCCGGACACCATGGCTCGCGCCGCAGAGTTGGCTATGTCCGCATCCCCCGACTGGCTGGATATCAATATGGGCTGTCCCGCCCCGAAAATTGCGGGCAACGGCAGCGGCAGTGCGCTGTTGCGCGACCCTGCGTTGTGCGGGCGGTTGGTGGAAGCCGCCGTAAAAGCGGTGGACGTGCCCGTGACCGCGAAGATTCGGCTCGGCTATGCCGCCGATCAAAAAAATGCCGTGGAAGTCGCCCTCGCGTGTGAGGCGGCGGGTGCCGCCGCCGTGACGGTACACGGTCGCACCAGAGATCAGATGTACGCCCCGCCGGTGGATATTGCGGGTATTCGTGCCGTGAAAGCGGCACTGCACATCCCCGTTATCGCGAACGGCGATGTGGTAGACGCCCGCTCGGCGGCACACATGCTGGAGGAAACGGGTGCGGATCTGTTGATGGTCGGCCGCGGGGCACTGGGTGCGCCGTGGGTGTTTGCCGAAATTGAAGCCTATTTGAACGAAGGGCGGCTGTTGCCGCCGCCGCCGATCGCGGTGCGGATGAGCGTGCTGTATCGGCAGATCGCGATGGCGGCGGAATGGAAGGGTGAGCGGGTGGCCTTGCGCGAAGCGCGCAAACACACCGCGTGGTATTTGAAAGGATGGCGCGGTGCGGCGGCGTGGCGGGCAGAGGCTTCGTCACTTACCACACTTTCCGACCTTGCCGATCTGTGCGAGCGGGTGATCCGCGCGAATGAGAAAGGAGATTTGTCCGATGCGTGAACCGAAGGGACCCCGTATGAAGGGGCTGATCAATAAACAATGGTGGTCGGCACTGTTGCTGATCTTGGCCGGTCTCCTGGTGTATAAGGTGGTGGACGATCCCCGCGGCCTTCTGCGGGCGATCGGTCGGCTGGTCGGCATTCTGTCGCCGTTTATCGGCGGGTTGGTGTTGGCATTTTTGCTGTACCGCCCCGTGGACGCGGTGGAGCGCTTTATGAAAAAACGCCGCGCCGCCGTGTGGCACCGCCCGGCGCGGGTGTGGTCGCTCGTGTTGGTGTACCTCGCCCTCCTCGGCGTGTTGGCGTTGGTCGTGTCGGTCATCGTGCCGGTGTTGGTGCAGGCGGTGACGGGGTTGATCTCGTCACTCCCGACCTATTACAATACCGTTGTGAATTTCGTGAATAAACACAGCGGTGAGGGCGGTATTTTCGAATCGCTCAATTTGGGAGAGGTCATCAACGGGGTGTATAACTTCATACTCGACCACCTGACGGTCTCGAACATCATCGGTTATCTTTCGGGTATCATTAGTTTTACGGGCTCGCTGATCAACGTGTTGATCTCGTTCATCATTTCGGTCTATATGCTCGCAGGACGTGAGAATCTGCTCTCGACCGTGCATCGCGTGGCGGAGGCGTTTTTGCCTGCGCGGGTGGTGCGGTTGGGTAGCCACTACTCCCGCAAGGCGAGCAACATCTTTATGCGGTATATCTACAGTATGTTGGTGGACGCACTGTGCGTCAGCATTCTGCTGATTCCCGGCATGTATATCTCGGGTATTCCGTATCCGCTGGCGTTTGCGGTGTTCGTGGGCATTGCCAACATCGTGCCGTATTTCGGTGCGATCATCAGCGGTGTGTTCAGCGTGTTGATGCTGATCCTGAACGGCGAATGGGGCATGGCGGTGTTCCTTGCTATCTATATCGTGGTGATCCAACAGTTGGACAGCAATCTTCTGCAACCGCGTATTTTCGGGCAGTCGGTGGGTATCCAGCCGATCTACGTGCTGTTGGCGGTGACGGTCGGCGGCGGACTCGGCGGGTTCCTCGGTATTTTGATCGGTGTGCCGGTCACGGCGGTGCTGAAGATCCTCGTGTCGGATCTCATCACCCATATGAACCGCGTACGGCGGGAAAAGGAAGCGGCAAGTGCGGCTATGGAAGATAAGACGGAGGACACGATATGAAAAAGCGTATGCTGGCTCTTTTGATGACGGCGGTGTTGCTGTGCGGCGCGGTGCCGTTCGGCGTGTCTGCCGCGGGGCAGACGATGCCGCTCGCACTTGACGTGCCCGACATTACCGTACACGGACGCGTCGTAGAGACCGTGTCGAGCGGGTTGCGATTTTTCTGGACAAACTCCGGTTTTACGGTGAAGTTTGAGGGCACCTCTCTTTCGGCTGCGGTCACCACGACGGAGACCGGTACGACCAAAAGGGGATATCTGAACGTGTATGTGGATGGCGCGCTCGTGCCCACCGCCACCGTGACGATCGACAAAAACAATACCGAGTACGTGCTGGCGGAAAACCTGCCGCACGGCGTGCATACGGTGGAGGTACGCAAGCGCAACGAGGCGGTGTACGGCGGTTCTGCCACGATTTCGGTGAAGAGCGTTACCACCGACGGCGTCTTTATGGAAGCGCCCGCCGCTCCCGCACGGACGATCGAATTTATCGGCGACTCCATCACCAGCGGTTTCGGCAACCTTGTCACCGACGGCAGCGGCGATTACACCTCTGCGACGGTGGAGGGGACCATGACCTGGGCGGTCATCGCGTCGAAAATGCTCGGTGCGGACGCACAGGTGCTCTCCCGCAGCGGTATCGGCTATTGCCGCGACACGAGCATTCACGGTACGACCGATAATTCCTTCTACAAATACTACACGTCGACGGCGGCGCTGCCCGGCAACACGGTTTCCTCGAAGGTGTGGGATTTTGAGAGCCATCCCGCCGACGTGGTGGTCATCGGGCTCGGTGCCAACGACGGCGGCGGCACCTACAACGGTGCGTCTGTGACCGACGCGTTTATGACCTCCGAAGCGGTGGCGTTTTTGGAGTTGGTGCGTGAGAAGCGCCCCAATGCGACCATCATCTGGCACTACGGCTTGATGGGCTCGCCCCGTGCCGCGGCGTTGGAAGAAGCGGTGGCACAGCGCCGTGAGGCAGGGGACGACAAGGTGCATTTCCTGCTGCAACGGCAGTTTAGTGCCACCACCGAAGGCACGGGTACCCACGGGCACCCTTCGGTGCAGGCGGACATCAACCGCAGTGAGGATCTCGTGCGGTTTATTGCTGACGTGATGGACTGGGAGTGGGATGCCGCCCCGATGCTCGCGGCACAGCGCTGGTGGTCGGAGCAGTATAACACGCCGGAACAGCTGGCGACCCTCACCCCCGGTGCGGCGCAGACGTTCAGCGGGGCACTGCTCGCGGCGGATGGCCTGCTCCGCGCCGACGATGCGGATAACGAAACGGTGATCGCCGCCGCGCACGATCTGTGGCTGGCATACGCCAACCGCCGCCTGCTCAGCGATATGGCAAGCGACTATATCGTGGTAGACAACTGCGACGATACCCGCGGCGCTCAGTTGGGAAGCACCGGTAAAAAGGGCGTGGACTACACCGATTATAAGGAAGGCACGGCCGCCCTCTACGCGAGTGGTACAGGCGATGTGTACATCAATCACGCGGGTGCGTACAACGTGACGCTTCCCGCGGAGGCTAACCAATGGTTCTTTGAATGTTGGCTGTATGTGGACCGTCCCGAAAACATCCCCCCCGAATCCAATCTGGAGGTTTCCGAGGAGCAGGATGAGGTGGAGGTCTCCTGGAATTTGCGCGGACTCGGTCTGCAGGCGGGCTGGAACAAGTTGCAGTTGCCGCTCACGGCGTTGCCCGCGTCCATGACGAGCATCAAGGGCGTGCGTCTGTTTTTGATGGGTGTGACCGAGCCGATCACGGTGAAGCTCGATCATATGGTGGTTTCCAAAGGCCGCGTGGCGGCGAATACCGAGGCGCTCGACGCCGTACTTGCCGAAGCGAAGGCACAGCTTGCCGTTAAAGAGCACGCGGCACTGGCACGCGCGGTGGAAGCGGCGGCGGGTGCGCTGTCGCAGGCAGACGTGGATGCGGCGGTCGCGCGGCTGACGGCGGCGCTGGAGGATGCGAAAAATCACAAGCACACCTACACAAACGATTGTGATGCGGATTGCAACGGTTGCGGCGAGTTGCGCGAGCCACCCCACAAGTGGGAAAATGCGCAAGACGATTTCTGCGAGGGCTGCGGTGAGGTGCGCGACGTTACCCTGCTCGGTGACGTGGACGACAGCGGCACGGTGGATTCCACCGACGCCCGTCTCACCTTGCAGTATGCGGTGAAAAAGATCGACGCCACCAAACTGGATACCGCCGTTGCCGATGTGAACGGGGACGGAAAGGCGGATTCCACCGATGCCCGTTTGATCCTGCAGTACGCCGTCCGGAAAATTGATAAATTCCCTGCGGAGTAAAACCTACGCGGTGTCGGAACGATCCGACACCGCGTCAGTCTGACAAAGAACCCCACCCGCCGTACGGCGGGTGGGGTTTCTGTTACAGCAGTTTTTTCAGCAACGGCTCCATCGCGTTAGCCATACACCACATACCGAGATCGTTCGGGTGGGTGTTATCCACCAAACAATCACGACCGCCTGCGCCGTCGTAAAAGGTGTGACCGTCCAAAAAGTAAACGTTTTTGTCCCCGCTTGCCACCGCATTTTCATAGGTGCGGCGAATGATCTCCCGCCGCACGTCCCAGCCGCCCGGCAGATACGCCTCGGCAGCCGACACCATCACGATCGGCAGGTCGGGGCGTTGTTTTCGTACCTGCTTGAAAAACGGTTCATGGGTCGCTTCCAAAAACGCAGGGTCGGGCGCGTTGTGATCGTAGTCGTACACAAACACGCGCATCGGCAGGGCGGCGATGTAATCCGCCATCGCCGGCTCCGCGCGGCAGGAACCCGAAAACCCCAAGTTCACCGTTTCGGTGTTCAGGCGGCGCTGAAGAATGGCCGGATACGCCATACCGGCGCGCGATACGCAGCCGCCGTGGGTGATGGAGGAGCCGTAGTACACGATCGGCAAGGTATGGGCGTAGGGGTCGGCGGGCAGCACCGTCGCCTGCTCCTCCAATGCCAAAGACAGGTCATATACAGCGTTATACAGCGGAAAATAGATCACGATGTCGTTCATACCGTCAAACGGCAAGGTCACCATCGCTTCGGCCAACAGACCGTCCGCCGTTTCCTTCGGATCGTTTGGAATAAAGGTGTGAATATGCTGACCGTTGGCGTACAGATCAAAAAACGCCGTACCGGTGCGCGGCATATGCGGGAAGTCGCAAAAATAAGGAGCCCGCCATTTCAGCACGAAGCGTTTCGAGTCGGTTTTAAATCGAATGTGACCGCCGGCTGTCAACCGACAGAAATCCTTTACGCCGTCGTTCACCGTATCCGCAACTTCCTGCGGCATGCGACGAAAAACTCCCCCCTCCTCGGGGCGGTACAATCCGTGAATGGAAAACGGCGCTTTGCGCACGTCCCACGTGCGCATACCGTCTTGCTCTACCGTCAATGCCGCAAAATTGCGGTCAATTTCTGCAATATGACTCATAACAATCCTCACTCATAATCGTCGGGCGACCAACGATCCTTCCAATCAATATATGCCATCTCGCCTTCAAAACGAAGCGGCAGCCAGACGTAGCGCGCTTTGGACGTATCCCGCGAGCCGTCGGTGAGGTAGGACATATCCTCCGTGCCGTCGGACTCGTAGCAGGGGTTGCACGCTTTCAAAAACGCTTTTTTGTATTCTTCATACGGATAGTGCATACAGTCGGGTGCCCAGCGATCGGCGCACGCAATGTACAGATCTTTCTTGTTCGGCACTTTGAATACGGAGGATACCTGGCTGTGAAACGAGGTGTGGCTGTCGTCGGTGGGGTGGGGGTCACCCAGCACGCGATAGGGCCCGTGCCACGTGTCGGCAATTGCCAACTCTGAGGGGTTCGGCAGATAGCCGGTGGTGCCCGACGTGAGCAGATAGTGCTTGCCGTGCCGCACGAAATGGGCGGTCGCCTCCCGCACGTAGGGCGGGCCGCTGTGCGGGAAGTGGGTGGAGTAATACCCCGTAACGTCGGTGTAGTCGACGGTAAGGTCGGCACAGATCGTCTCACTGTGTACCCGCTCAAAATAGTAATACGCTTTGCCGTCGGGCGCGACCGCGAGGTCGAAATCCCCCGCGTTCATGCCGAGCGGACGCAGATTCTGCCGCACTTTGGTGTAAGGTCCCGTGAGATCGTCCGCCACCAGAACGGTGGAACGTTGGGAGTCGTCGGGGAACATCACCTTCACCCAACAGACCCATTTTTTCGTTTCTTTGTTGTAGATGATATGCGGACGGTCCATCATGGAATGCGGGTGCAGCGGGGAGTCGGGGTCGTCCGCCTCGGGCGGAATGATCACACCGAGGTCTTCCCAGTTGCACAGGTCATGCGAGCGGTACATCCGCACACCCCAATGCCAAATGCCGTTCTTACCGTCGGTTTTTTCCTTGTTTTCGCCGTACCAATAATATACCCCCTCGTGGTACAGCACCGATCCGCCGTGCGCCTGAATGGGGTTGCCTGCGGTATCCAGCCAAAGTTCGCCGGGGTAAATTGCGTCGTACATAGTTCTCACCTCACGCCGTAAACACGCACAGTACCGACGAAGCGGGGAGCAGGCGCGGCAGCTCGCAATCCATCCAGCTGCGTGCTTCGTCCACGATCTTTGCGCCGATGATGGGGCGGCCGCAATCGAGGGTCAGCGGCACGGGGTGTTCGTTCGTGTTCACGATCACCACGCAACCCGTGTCGTCCGCCGCCGCCACGGCGTAGACATTTTCGCCCTCCACCGTCACCGCCGCCTGCGTTTGACGCTTGTACAACTCGTTAAACGCGGCAAACGCGTAGTAGACGGGGAACGGCTCGGTGGTGATGGGGTTGAACAGACTGCGGTAGTTGCCCGAGCCGAACCCGCAATCGTAGAACATCGCACTGTCGAGCGGGGTGTCCTGCCACATCAGCATCATGCCCGCCGTGAGTGCCGCATGCCGCGGCTTCGCGTAGGAACCCCACACATCGGGATTCCACTCGTTGCAGGTCGTTTCGGTGTGGGTGTAGCCGATGGCGTCCAGCCGCTCGCGCACGTAGTAGGCGTATTTGCGGTTGTTTTCGATCGGGTCGTAACTGTGCCACGAGAAGAAGTCCAGCACCAGCTGATGCTTTTGGACGTACTCCAAGAACGCGTCGAAAAACTCAATGAAGTATTCCGCACGGTCGGAAGCGGCGGAGTTGGTGACGATCTTGTCCTCTTTCAAGGCGTAAAATCCGCAACTGGCGTAGCCGCCGAATTTCAGATGCGGGAATTTTTCTTTCAAATAGGTGGTTGCCACGCGGTACAGTTCAAAATACTGCTCTTTGGTGCCGCGCCACATGGAGTTCACCATCGGGTCCTCCCAGTTGTCCGGCTCGTTCCAGATCTCCCAATAGGTGATCGTGTAGTGGAAACCGTCCGCCCAGCCTTCGGTGTAGTGACGGATGATATGCTCGCAAATTTGCGCCCACTTCAGGTTGTCCTTCGGCGGGAAAATGCGGTATGCCTTGATGTACGCGTCGTTTTCGATGGTGACACCCAGGCGGTAGACCGGCTCCAGCCCGTTTTCCACCATTGCGGTGATGAGCATATCGGTAAAGGTAAAATCGTAGGACGCGGGGTCGTTTACGTCCGCATCAAAGTCGCGGAAGATGTTCGGAATATCCACCCAACGATTCCCGCCGTACGCGCCGCCCGTGTCGTGCAGGCGGGAATAGGGCATTCCAACGTCACGCAGGTAGTGGAAAAGTTCAAAATTCGTACCGCGCAGAGGGGGTTGTCCGCCCGCGTGCATCGGCTTGATCTTGCCAACCGATGTGTTAAAATCGACAGTAACGTTCGCCATACGATCACCTCATAATAATATAGGATACGTAACCATTGTGCAAGATTTGCCACGGTTTGTCAAGAGGAGAGAGAAAAAACGAAAAATTTTCGAGATGAAAAAAGGAATCCGTCCACGCTGAACGGATTCCTTTTTGGAGAAATTTATTTTGCTCGATAGCGCACCCATTCCTGCACGTTGGAAACGGTAGAGGAGGCGGTGACTTGCGTGTCGCTCTCTTTCGATTCGACCTTGCGATAAGAGAACAGTTTGTAGTAATCTACGTAACTACTGGTGTAATAGTCGAAACGGAACCAATAATGAGAACCTTGGGAATCGGCATAGCTGGTGCGGCCGGTATTTTTATAGACGGTTACGCCTAAATTGTTACAATAACCGGAAGTCGCCGTATAGGAACTGGCAGAGGTGAAAGCGCCGAAATATTTATACAGGAAGCCGTTAGTCGGCCCGTAACCGTATTGGTTGTAGATGGCGCGATTCCCGGCACCCGCAGTTCCGCAATCATACATCCAGTGCCAATATACATATCCGGCCCAGTTGTTGCTAACCACGCGTTTGGCGGTCGTGTTCTCATATGAGGAATAGGCACTCTTGTTAAACGACGTGTAGATCCAGTTCCCAGTATCGAAACCCGCGGGGAAGCTGGCGTAATTGGAAGAGCCGCGGCCGGATTCCACCCAACGACTGCCGGTCTGCGTATACCCCGCTAACGAGGTCTCACGCGATTCGGTCTCGGTCGTCAGCGTATACGTCCACTTGCGGTCCAAGACGGCCGCCCCTTCGGGAAGGTCAGAGACCTTGATCCAGTCGGTGGTGGTGTTCAATGACCAGTGTGCATACAAGGTGATGTCGCCAATCTCTTTTACAACCGTGTCGGCGGTGACCTTTTCGCCGCCATCTTTGGCGGTGTACCAACCGTCAAAGGTGTAGTAGTCGCGCGTGGGGGTGGGCAGTGTGCCGAAGGTATCGCCGTAATACACCTCTTTGGAGGTTGTGACAACCGTGCCTTCGTTCGCATCCAGGGTGATATTGCTGACGCCCTTATAGTATTGGCTGAAGGTGTCGCTGTCGACCGCAAGGATCGTCCCGTCGACCACGGAAACAAACCACGGGTCGCTTGAAGCGGTGACGTTGCCGTCCTCGCCGCAGACATATACGTTGCCTACAATTTCCAAAGATCCGCTGACATTGTCCACCTTTTTGGAGGAGACGGTCGGATTCTTAAAGATGACGGCACGGCCGGTTTCGGAAACGAGGTAGGTGTCACGGTACAGATCGATTTGCACGCCATCGTGAGACAGGCGTAGCGCGTAGTGCGGTGCCGTTGCCGAAACGGCATCAAACTCCACACGGGAAGAGGCGATCGTAAAGGGACAATCGGTTTTGTTTTCAACCAACAGCTCACGGATCTTGGTGGTCGTGGCGTCGGAGGTAAGCACCAAGTCGGTATAGCTCTTTTTCAAATTGCCGCGAAGCTCAAATTCCGTAATATCCGGAACAGAGATGGTAAGCGGGATGTCGTCCGCCGTTTCGGAAAGATCTAATGTGAGCGTAGCCGCGCCGCTCTGCATAACGTTGTCGATGAGAGCCTGCGTAACGGCGACGACCGTTTTATCCTCGGTTGCTGCGGCGGCTGTCGCGGCCGCCGTGGCATTCAACGCAGTGACGGTCACCTTCGGAACGCCTACGAATGCATCTTTGCCGATAGCGGTCGTTGCGGAGGAAACGTTGAAATTACCGAGGTTCGTACAACCGCGGAAGGCCTCTTTTCCGATTGCGGTGTAATAACCGGAGATCTGTTCCAGTGCAGTGCAATTCTTGAACGCACCCGCGGGGATCTCGGTAATGTATTCGCTGAGAAGGATCGAACGGATGGACGAGCCTGCAAACGCATCCGCCGTGAGGCCGGTGACCTTATACGCTTTTCCGCCGGCGGAAATGTAGGAGGGGATCAGCACATCCTCGCTGCTGCCGGTGTACGCCGTAACGGTGGCGGTACCGGTGCGGGAGTTGGTGATGTATTCCACACCGTCGGTAACGGCCGTCTTGCCCGTGACGAATTCATGCACAAAGAAGGGAATCTCAAACGGCAGAACGCTGTACTGATGGTCCTCAAACGAGCCGTCGGCCGAATAATCCAAAAACTCTTTGACAGACTCGTCATCGATCACGTTATACGTGTAGGTGAAATAGCTCTTGCTTGCTATGTCGTAACCGACTACGGCGAACACGTGAGCCGTGCCGGCCATTACCAGACGGTAGCTGCCTTCGGTCTTTCCGTTGGTGGAGTAGGTCTTGGTTACCTGTTTTTCTTCCACGGTGGAGAAGGTTACGGTAGACGAGGTGTTCGAGGTGGCGCTCTCCGACTGGCTGCTCCCGAAAGATTCGCTGCCTTCGCCGCCCTTGGCATAGGACTGACCGTAGCCCTTCGTGTTGCTGACGATCTCCGAGAACGCATTGCGCACCGATTCGCTTGTGCTTGCCTCGTGCGTACGTGAGCTGGTCGTGCTGTCGTTCCAGGAGCTTTCGTCGTTCGTGATGGTAGTGTCCACCTTGGTGGTATCGGTGCCGGTGTGTTTGCTGGTCTCGCTGGTGTTGGTATTTTTGGTTCCGCCGCTTGCAGATACGGTCCACTCACCTTTCATAAAGCCAGCGTTTACCTTTGCGCTTGCTTCGACTCCGAATTCGGCCTTGAGTTCCAGGCTTTCTGTGTCCGTGGTCTGCGTGCTGTTGTAATCCAAGGTAGTGATACCGTCGGTCACGTTGGTACTCTTCACACCGCCCTCGGAGAAGGACGTGGCAAACGTGTTGGAATCGGTGGTGATCATTTCCTTGGCTTCTTCGGTGGTCATCTCGTGTTGTTCTGCCCACTCTTCGGTGACCTCGATCACGTCGCTCCAGTTTTCGGAGAGGGTCCAGGTGCCGGAATCGACCGTCGCTTTGGAAATGGATTCGGAGACTTCGGTTGCTTGCGTATTGGAGACCGACCAGACATACGTTTCGGAAAGTTGCTGATCCAATCCGTATACCGAGTTGACCTCCCACAGCGTTTTCAGGGGAACGTTGCTCATAGTGCCGATTTCATAAGCGAAATAGTAAACGCCGTCGTCCGTATCCTCCAAAATGATCGGATCCGCTAACCGTTCTGCCGCCTTGGTCAAGTTGCGCTTGCTGACGAAGAAGGCGTTCAGCGTCAGGTCACCGGTGGTGCCGACGGGAATATGGGTCATTTCGACGCCGTCATCGGTGTACCACCCCAGGAACACGTAGTTGTAGATGTCGGGGTTCGGCATATCCACAAGGCCCTTGCTGATGGTGTACGACTTATACTCGTCCTTAATATTATCCTCAATCGGCGTCTTGAACAAGCGATATACGACGTCGTACGTGAGCTCGTTCCACCGTGCATACAAGGTAAGATTGCCGCTGCCGCCTGCAGTAACAGAGGTTACCCGGGCTCCGTCTGCAGTAAACCAGCCCAGGAATTCATAACCGTCACACACAGGGGTCGCCAGTTCGAAGGTATCCGTTGCCGAATAGAAGGCGGGGTTGTCCGCGTTGTCGATCATGGCGGTCGGCAAATACGTGTCGCCCTTGTTTTTGTTGTATTCGTACAGCTTATAGGTGATCGAGTACGGTTTGGTTGGGTCGGGGGTGTTGGCGGTGCTGCAAACCGAGCAAACGGTGCCGCCGCCAAAGGTGTGTTCGGCCTTATCGGCAACCAGATTGGTGTGTCCACAGGTCGCTGCGTGCCAATGATACGTTTGGTCGTACGTCCAGGTGTCGGCAAAGGTGTGTCCGTTCGCAGGGAAGATCGTGTCCTTTGCATCTATCTCGCGGGTCCCGTTTTCATCGACAAAGTATTTTCCGCAATCTGCGCAGCTCCAATAGGCGATATTACCAGCTTCTGTGCAGGTCGCTTCTTTGGCGGCGATGGCAATCAAATCACTGTGGCCGCAGGTCGTCGGTGCAGGGAGTAATTCCACCGGGAAGCCTGCGAGGTAACGACGGATCAAGGTGACGTCCTTACCGTTGATGACCGTGTCGCCGTTTACGTTCGCGGCGGATTGGTTGATCTGCACGTCAAAGCCCGCGTTGAGGCGGCGGATCAAAGTAACGTCCTTGCCGTTTACCGTCGCGTCGCCGTTTACGTCACCGGGCAGATAGTCGATCACCGTGACACCGCCGTTTACGAGCTCCACAGCAATGGAATTCAGATCCTTGTCATACACGTCGCCGTAACGACAGGACAGTGTGACGTCCAGCAGATCGTGCAGTACGGCATCCGCTGCGACCTCGAAGGTGAGGGTCAACACCGCGCCGTTCGCGAAGGATACGGCATCGAGAGAATCCCAGTTAAACGGGCAAGGAGATGTGAGCGTGGCGGGTGCCGTGTAATCCAGTTTTTCAAAAGTGCTTCCTGCTTTGGCGGAAACTAGAGTTAAGTCCGCATCAAAGGAAACGATCAACTGCGCGCCCGCGATGCCGGGATTGTTTTGCAGATTCACCGTCAACTCCACGATGGAGCCCCGTGCTGCGTGGGTGCTTGCAACGGTAAAAATGGGCGTGGGCGCGTCTGCCGCCGACACTGCTGCCGCACCAAGCGGGATGCAGGATATCAGCATAACGGCAGATAGCAGAAGGGCAACTATGCGTTTCATAAAAATCCTCCTAATCATATTTTATATTTTACAGGATTGTAACGGTGCCATTGACTAACCGAAGCTCTACGTCATCCAACGCCCCATCGTAAATGTCACCGGTGTGATAGGCGAGTTCTACGTCGAATGTTTCACCTGCAGTCGCGTCGGCAGGGATGGTGAACGTCAAGGTCAACACCGTGCCGTTCACAGTGGAAACGGCATCCAACGAATCCCAATTAAACGGGCAGGGGCTTTCCAACGTCGCGGGGGCGGTATAGTCGAGATTACCAAGCGCGTCGCCCGCAGCTGCGGACTCCAGCACCACTCCTCCGCTGTAATGTACGAAAATGCGTGCGCCCGCGATGCCGGGGTTGTTATGTACCGTCACGGGGAGTTGCATGGTCTCGCCGGCTTTTCCCCAAACGTTTGTCGCGGCGAGAGCGGGTTCGGTAATTTCGCAGTATTGCGCCGTTACCGTCAGGTCGGTCGTTACGTTCGCAAAAGTGATATCCCAACCGGTGAACAGATAGCCGTTTCTGTAGGGGGGAGTCGGCGGTACGGCGCTCTTGCCCGTTTCCATCCGCTCGGTCTTCAGCACCGTGCCGTCAAAGTCGGTAAAGGTGACGAGATGCGTCGCCGTTGCGGTGGGAGCCGTCGGAACGGTCGTGGGCGGCGGGGCAGGGGCTTCCGTCGTCGGCGTGGTGGAAGTTGGTTCTGTAGATGTGACTGTGCCCGCTACTAAACCGGCGTCGGCGGTCGTGTCGTTCGACAACTTCAGGATCAAATGGTTTTCCGTGTTAACATACGCGCCGACGATTGCCGCATCCTTCGTATAGGCATCACCCAACAGAGCTGCCAGCCACGTCGCTTCGCTCGCGGCATCGGTGAGTCCCTTTTGGACGGCGTAGGCGTACACCGTTTCGGTAACCGGAAAGACGGAGATCTTTTTTACCGCGTATTGCAAGATCAACCGCGCATCGGTGGAGTTCACCGCGCCGTCACCGTCCACGTCTGCCGCGTCGGTCAGCAGGGCGGATTGCGGTATTTTCTGAACGGCATATTGCAGAACTAGGCGCGCATCGGTAGAATCCCGCCTGGCGTTTTGATCCACGTCGCCCCAGTTGTCCCTGAAAGCTGTGGGGACTACCGCATGGGCATTTTCACTGTATGCTCCGCCGATGGATCCTTCGGCACTTTTGGTAACGTTTCCGCGGGCGGGGAGTGCTGCGAGCGCCATACCGAGAGAAACGATCGCAATGGCCGCCAACCCAATCAGCGCAGATCGTTTGGCTACGGTTTTTTTCATTTTTCTTACCTCCAATGGTTTTTGAAAGTCAAAAGGTACACTTTTTGACAGAGGGGAAAACGAACAAAAAAAGGACGGCGACTTTATGCATGTATACAAAAAGCGGTGTACATATTGCGTTTTTTTACCGTGGGTGATATAATACCATCCGTGTAACAGCAACTGTCAAAAAGTGTGCCTTTTGACAGTTGCTGTTACACTATAATGCGGGTTTGACGGAATTTTCGCAAGCGGCGATAAAAGGTAGCTTCGCTTATACTGCAACGGGTACACAGAGCAGCCAGGGGGAGTCGCTTGTTTTCCCATTCTTCCACCAGCCGTTCAAACTCGTCGGGTAACGTAAGCGGGGGACGGCCAAACCGCACGCCGCGCGCTTTGGCAGCAGAAATGCCCTGCACTTGCCGTTTTTTGATGTTTTCTCGTTCGCTTTGCGCAACGAACGAGAGTATTTGCAAAACCAGGTCGGCAATGAACGTTCCCATCAGATCTTTGCCATTTCGGGTGTCCAATAACGGCATGTCCATAACACAAATATCCACGCCGATATCTTTCGTCAGTATGCGCCACTGTTTTTGGACATCTTCATAGTTGCGCCCCAAACGGTCGATACTTTGTACATACAGAAGGTCTCCTGCCTGCAACACGCGAAGCAGTTTTTTGTACTGCGGACGGTTGAAATCCTTGCCGGATTGTTTGTCGACGTATATATTCTCTGCGTGAACGTTTTTTTCGTACATGCAGACGAGTTGTCGTTCTTCGTTTTGGTCGACACTGGAAACGCGTACGTAACCGTATGCTTTTTTCATAAGGTCACCTCCTTAATGTGAGAGGACGGTTATGAGGTTTGTAATAAAAAGGAAAGTAGGGGTCGCGTTCTGACAAAAAATGACCGCTCGGCAAACAGCCGAGCGGTCGTCGTTGTTTTATCAGTTCGTGTAGTTGTCGAAGTACCCCTGGATCAGCACGACGGGGGTGCCCTTGTCGCCCGAGCCGGAGGTGAGGTCGCACAGCGAGCCGATGAGGTCGGTCAAGCGGCGGGGGGTGGTGCCTTCCGACGTCATATCGCCCACGAGGTCGGATTTCTTTTCACGGATCTTCTGCGCGATGGCTTCTTTCAGCGCCTCGCCCGACAGTGCCGCAAAATCGTTGTCCGCGAGATACTTCAGTTTCAACTCGTTCGGCGTGCCTTCCAGACCGGCGGTGTAGGCGGGGGAAACGCACGGGTCGGCGAGTTCCCAAATCTTACCCACCGGATCTTTGAACGCGCCGTCGCCGTACACCATCACTTCGATGCACTTGCCCGTTGCGGCAAGCAGACGCTTTTGAATATCTTCCACCAGATCCTGACACTCGCGCGGGAACAGTTTGATGGAATCCTCCGTCGCTTTGTTCGAGCCGAGCAGACCGAACTTTTCGTTGCAACCGCTGCCGTTCACGGGCGCGGAAAGGATCTCGTCCAGACCGAACACCTTTTCGGCACCCGCCGCACGGAGCAGACGCTTGGTGCGCACGCGGGTGTGGATATCGCAGGGGAGTACGTTTTTGGTATAGTTCAAAACCGCGCGGGGATCGTTCGCAAACACGATCTCACAATCGGCACCCGCCGCGCGGATGACTTCTTCGTAGTAGCCGACATAGTCGATGTTGGTGAAGGGGTGGCGGTTATCGCCGAACAGTTCACGATAACGGGCGAGATCCAGCACGTCGCTGAAGGGGTTGATGCCCGCGGCATCCAACTGGTCGAGCGACACGAGCTCGTTACCCACCTCGTCGGAGGGATAGCTTAACATCAGCACCACTTTTTTGACACCCATGGCGATGCCTTTCAAACAAATCGCAAAACGGTTGCGGGAGAGGATCGGGAAGATCACGCCCACCGTGGCGTCCTCGCCGAATTTCGCTTTCACGTCGTCCGCGATATCCTGCACCGCGGCATAGTTGCCCTGTGCCCGCGCGACGATGGATTCGGTCATCGCCACCACGTCGCGGTCGCGCAGCGAGAAGCCTTCGCTTTCGGCCGCTTCCAGCACCGAGGCGGTCACGATGGCGGCGAGATCGTCCCCTTCACGAATGATGGGGCAACGCACGCCGCGGGATACCGTACCGATCTTTCTTTCCATATACTTCACAAACCTTTCCGTTATCACAAAAAGTTCCTTAACAGTAGTATTATACGCACTTTTATGACGAATGTAAAGATGATTTTCCAAAAAAATTTACCGACCGTGAAAAAAACAATTTGTATAATCCGCCAAAGTCACGGACAAGCCTTGACATCGGGTTTTTTAAAGGAGTATAATTATAGAAATACTCTAATTTAAGAATTTAAAGAGAGGACCCCGTTTTTATGTTCAAGACCATTTTGAAAAGCCTTCGGGAATACAAGCGTCCCTCCATCGCGACGCCGTTGCTTGTCAGTTGCGAGGTGGTGCTTGAGTGTATCATTCCCTTTTTGATTGCCGATCTGGTGAACGCGGTCAAGGCGGGTGCGCCGATGTCCACCTTGTGGACCTACGGCGGCATTCTCACCGCTATGGCGTTGCTGTCGCTGGCGTTCGGCACGTGGGCGGGCTTCACCTGCGCCACCGCCTCCTGCGGTCTCGCACGTAACCTGCGGCACGATCTGTTTCACAGTGTGCAGGGGTATTCATTCGAAAATATCGACCGTTTTATGACCTCGTCGCTGGTCACCCGTATGACCACCGACGTGGGTAACGTGCAGATGGCGTATATGATGATCATCCGCACCGCCATCCGCTCCCCGTTGATGCTGGTGTTTGCTTTCTTTATGGCGTTCCGTATGGGCGGGAGCATGGCGTGGATCTTCCTGTTCGTCATTCCCGTGCTGGGAACGGGTCTGTTTTTGGTGGCGCGCAGTGCCATGCCGCTGTTCCGCCGCGTGTTCAAAAAATACGATAACTTAAACGGCTCCATTCAGGAAAACATCAAGGGTATGCGGGTGGTCAAATCCTTCGTGCGGGAAGAGTACGAGCAAAAGAAGTTTGACCGCACCGCCGAAGAGGTGTGTGCCGATTTCACCCGTGCGGAACGCATCGTGGTGCTGAACAACCCGCTGATGCAGTTTTGTCTGTACGCGGTGATGGTGTTTACCCTCTCCTACGGCTCCTACACCGTCATCACCACCAACGGGCTGGCACTGGACGTGGGGCAGCTCTCCGCTCTTTTGACCTACGGCTTTATGATGCTGTCGAGTTTGATGATGCTGTCGATGGTGTTCGTGATGATCACCATGGCGGGCGAGTCGGCAAAGCGCATTACCGAAGTGCTGAACGAAACGAGTACCCTCAAAAGCCCCGCAAACGCGGTGACCGCGGTGGCGGACGGCTCGATCGAATTTGACGGCGTGACCTTCAAGTATGCGCAAAAGGCGAAACGTCCCGTGCTGGAAGATATCAACCTTTCCATCCGCTCGGGGGAGACGATCGGCATCATCGGCGGCACGGGCTCTTCGAAATCCTCGCTCATTCAGCTGATCTCCCGCCTGTACGACGTGACCGAAGGTGCGGTGCGCGTGGGCGGTGTGGACGTGCGGGAATACGACCTCGACACCCTGCGCAACGCCGTGGCGGTGGTGCTGCAGAAAAATATGCTGTTTTCGGGCACCATCAAGGAAAATCTGCGCTGGGGCAACCCCGACGCGACCGACGAGGAATTGGTCGAAGCGTGTAAACTCGCCTGCGCGGACGAGTTCGTGCGCACCTTCCCCGACGGGTACGATACCTACATCGAGCAGGGCGGCACCAACGTGTCGGGCGGCCAGAAACAGCGGTTGTGCATCGCCCGTGCCCTGCTGAAAAAGCCGAAGATCCTCATTTTGGACGACTCCACCAGTGCGGTGGACACCAAGACCGACGCCCACATCCGCCGTGCGATGCGGGAGTTTATTCCCACCACCACCAAGATCATTATTGCCCAACGTACCGCGTCGGTGGAGGACGCCGACCGTATTTTGGTGATGGAGGGCGGACGGATCGTCGCGGTGGGTAACCACCGCGAGTTGATGGCGTCCTGCGACATCTACCGTGAGATCTACCATTCGCAAAACACGGCGGGGAAGGAGGCGGCCGAATGAAACCGAAAGCCAAAAAAGGCACGATGCGCCGCCTTTTGCGCGAAGTGCTGGCGTTCTATCCCGTACTCATCCCCATAACCGTACTGTGCATTCTGTTCAGTGCGGTGGTCAGTTCGGTGCCGTCGATATTTATGCAAAACGTCATCGCGCAGATCGAACTGCACGCGGCGGACGGCAACTGGGCGGCGGCAAAGGGGCCGATCCTCTCGATGGTGGGTCTGCTCGCCACCTTCTATGTGCTCTCGCTTATCTCCTGCCTTGTCTACAACCAGTTGACGGCGATCATCACGCAAGGCGTTCTCAAAAAGATGCGGGAAAAAATGTTCAACCGTATGCAGTGCCTGCCCATCAAGTTTTTTGACACCCACAATCACGGCGACGTGATGAGCCATTACACCAACGACATCGACACCCTGCGTCAGCTCATTTCCCAGAGTATTCCGCAAATGCTCATTTCGGGCGTCACGGTGCTGACCGTGTTCTGCATTATGATCTACTACTGCGTGTGGCTGACCGCCGTGGTGGTCGCGGGGGTGGTCTGCATCACCTTCGTGGTGAAAAAGATCGGCGGCGGCTCGGCGAAGTATTTCGTCAAGCAGCAACGGTCTCTCGGCCGCGTGGAAGGTTTCATCGAAGAGATGATGCACGGGCAAAAGGTGGTCAAGGTGTTCTGCCACGAACAGGCGGCGGAAGAGGATTTTGACCGTTTGAACGACGAGTTGTTCCGCGAATCCGAGCGCGCGAACAAATACGCGAACATTTTGGGTCCCGTGCTCAACAACATCGGCAACATTCTGTACGTCATCGTGGCGTTGGCGGGCGGCGCGTTGTTGCTCGCAGGGGTGCCGAACGTCAGCCTTTCGGGTCTGCCGCTCGGTATCAGCATCGCGGTGCCGTTCCTCAATATGACCAAGCAGTTTGCGGGCAACATCAACCAGGTCTCCCACCAGATCAACGCGGTGGTGATGGGTCTGGCGGGTGCCGACCGCATCTTCACCCTGATGGACGAAGCACCCGAAGCGGACGATGGCTACGTCACCCTGGTGAACGCCCGCGAAGAAAACGGCGCGCTCGTCGAGTGTGCCGAGCGCACCGGCACGTGGGCGTGGAAGCACCCGCACGGCGACGGCACCGTCACCTACACCCGCGTGGAAGGTGACGTGCGTCTGCACGAGGTGGATTTCTCCTACGATGGGGAAAAGACGGTGTTACACGACGTGTCGCTCTATGCGAAGCCGGGTCAAAAGGTGGCGTTCGTGGGTGCGACGGGCGCGGGTAAGACCACCGTCACCAACCTGCTCAACCGTTTTTACGATATCGCCGACGGAAAGATCCGTTACGACGGCATCAACATCAACAAGATCAAAAAGGCCGACCTGCGCCGCTCGCTCGGTATCGTGCTGCAGGACACCAACCTGTTTTCGGGCACGGTGATGGATAACATCCGTTACGGCAAACTGGATGCGACCGACGAGGAATGTATGGCGGCGGCAAAACTCGCGGGTGCGGACGATTTCATCACCCGCCTGCCCGACGGCTATAACACGGCGCTGACCGAAAACGGCGCCAACCTCTCGCAAGGCCAGCGGCAGTTGCTCTCCATCGCCCGTGCGGCGGTGGCGGACCCGCCCGTGATGATCCTGGACGAGGCGACCTCCTCCATCGATACCCGCACCGAAGCGATCGTGCAGCGCGGTATGGATGCGCTGATGGAAGGGCGCACGGTGTTCGTCATCGCGCACCGTTTGTCCACGGTTAAGAATTCCAACGTCATTTTGGTGCTGGACCACGGCCGCGTGATCGAGCGGGGTGACCACGACGATCTGATCGCCCAAAAGGGGCAGTATTATCAACTCTATACCGGTGCGTTTGAATTGGAGTAAAGAAGATGTTACCGCAACGAAAACCGCTACGGTTGAAAGGGTATGATTACAACACGATGGGGGCATATTTTGTCACCGTGTGTGCGGCTGACCGAAAAAATCTGTTCGGCTGCGTTGTAGGGACGGGTGTCCTCACCCGTCCGCAAACGGAACACGGACCAACCGTACAATTGACTTCGTACGGTACGGTCGTGGATAAATATATCCGCCAATTGCATGCGTTTTACGAGCATATATCGGTGGATCACTACACGATCATGCCCAACCATATCCATCTGCTGTTATCCGTGTCCGCGGACGGACGGGTCGGGAGACCGGGCGGACGGGTCGGGAGACCCGTCCCTACGGCGGCGGCCGCGAAAATGTCGATGGTGGCGCAGTTCGTTGCAACACTCAAGAGATTTTCCAACAAAGAGTGTGGTCGTCAATTGTGGCAAGCGCGGTTTCACGACCATATCATTCGTGACGGTGCAGACTATGAGCGTCATGCAAACTACATTCTTGAAAACCCGTTACGATGGGAATTGGACGAATTGTATATACCCTATTGAGGTCCTCTGCACAAGGGGACGGTTGATATAGATAAAGCAAACACAAAAAAGGGGGAACGGCGATGAAGATCTTGATTTGCGGTGTGGGAAAGGTCGGTGCGGCGCTGGCAAAACAGTTGTCGCGCGAAGGGCACGACCTCACGTTGATCGATATTCATGCGGACGTGTTGGAAAGCGGCGTAGAGACCTACGACGTCATCTCCTTGCGCGGCAATGCGGCATCGACGGTCGTGCTGCGCGAAGCGGCGGTGGAGACGGCGGATCTGCTGATCGCCACCACGGGTGAGGACGAGGTCAACCTACTTTGCTGTATGACGGCACATAACCTGAATCCGCAACTGCACACCATCGCCCGTATCCGCAACCCCGAATACCGCGAACAGGCGTACACGATGCGGGGGGTCTTCGGTCTGTCGATGATCATCAACCCCGAAATGCAGGCGGCAGCGGAAATTGAACGTCTGCTGAAATACCCCGGCTTCTTAAAGCGCGAGACCTTTGCCAAGGGGCGTATTGAGATCGCGGAGTTGCAGGTGGGGGCGGACAGCAAACTGTGCGGCGTGTCGCTGATGGCGCTCGGCAACGTGATCAAAAGCCGCGTGCTGGTCTGTTCGGTCTTGCGCGGCGATAAAGCGATCATCCCCGCGGGTGATTTCGTAGTACAGGCGGGAGACCGCTTGTTCGTCACCGCGACCACCAACAATCTGTCCAGTCTGTTGCGCAATTTGGGATACATTTCCCACCGTGCGCGCCGCGTGATGTTGGCAGGCGGCAGTCGCATCGGGTTTTATTTGGCACAGCAACTGCAAAAAAGCGGTGTGGCGGTGAAATTGTTTGAACGCAACCGCGAACGGTGCGAGGAATTGGCGGAGCAGTTGCCGCAGGTGTCGGTGCTGTGCGGTGACGTGAGCAATCACGCCTTGCTCGAAAGCGAGGGGCTTGCGGACTGCGAAGCGTTCGTTTCGCTCACGGGCTTGGACGAGTTGAATATGATGCTGTCGTTGCTGGCGCATACGAACGGCGTGCCGCAGGTGATCACCAAACTCGGACGTATGGAAAACACCGCGCTTCGCAACAGCCTGCCTATCGGCAGTGTGGTCTGCCCGAAAGAACTGTGTACCGATACGGTGGTGCAATACGTT
This sequence comes from Oscillospiraceae bacterium, assembly GCA_015065885.1. Classification (GTDB taxonomy): domain Bacteria; phylum Bacillota; class Clostridia; order Oscillospirales; family Acutalibacteraceae; genus SIG588. Next base: position 44,622 of record SVPJ01000008.1, read on the forward strand.
CGTGCCATGCAAAATCAGACGGGCGCGGCACTGTCGATACATCTGATCGCGGATGGACAGGTGGAAGCGGCAGAATTCGTGGCGGACGAAAACACCCGCTTTTGCGGTGTGCCGTTGCGCGAGGTGAAACTGCGGCGCGGCGTGCTGGTGGTGGGCATCTCCCACGCAGGCACCATCGTGATCCCTGACGGTAACAGTGCGTTCCACAAAGGAGATACGGTGGTGGTGGTCAGCGGCGACGACCGCATCGTCCACCAGTTGAACGATATTTTCGAGTGAGCGAGGGCGACGTATGAATTATAAGATGATGGGTCGCCTCATCGGCAGTATATTGGCGATCGAAGGGGTCTTTATGATTCCCGCCGTTTTGCTGTGTCTGCACGACGGCGTACAAAAAACGGCGCAGGCGTTTTTGCTTACCATAGCGATCACGCTGGTGTTGGGGGCGGTGTTATTGCTGCTTTCCCGCCGTGCCACCCGCGGGTTTTACGCTCGTGAAGGGCTGGTGTGCGTCGGTGTCAGTTGGGTGCTGATGAGCGTGTTCGGGTGTTTGCCCTTCGTGTTTTCGGGGGAGATCCCCCACTTTATCGACGCGCTGTTCGAAACGGTGTCGGGTTTTACCACCACGGGTGCCACGATTCTGTCCGACGTGGAAGCACTCTCCCGCGGGGCACTGTATTGGCGCAGTTTCACCCATTGGCTCGGCGGTATGGGCGTGCTGGTGTTTGTAATGGCGGTCATTCCCACCAACGCCCGTCGCGGCGGATTTGCGGTGCATCTTCTGCGGGCGGAATCCACCGGTCCGCAGGTGGACAAACTGGTTTCCCGCACGCGGGATTCGGCGGTCATACTGTACGGTATGTATATTCTGCTCACCGTTTTGAACGTGGTGTTTTTGCTCTGCGGGAAGATGCCGCTGTTCGACGCCGTGTGTACCGCCTTCGGCACGGCGGGCACGGGCGGTTTCGGCGTTCGAAACGACAGTATAGCCGCCTATTCGCCTTACCTGCAAAACGTTACCACCGTGTTTATGTTGCTGTTCGGTGTGAACTTTGCCTGCTACTACTTACTGTTGCTGCGGCGTTTCCGCGCCTTGTTTAAGGACGAGGAGTTGCGCTTATATCTCGGTTTGGTGCTGGGCAGTGTCGTGTTGATCGTTTTTAACATTCGGCACCTCTATCCCACCCTCAGCGAAACGATACGCCACGCGGCGTTTCAGGTGTCCTCCATCATCACCACCACGGGGTTTGCCACCACCGATTTCAATCTGTGGCCGTCTTTCTCCAAAGCCATATTGCTCACCTTGATGGTCACGGGCTGCTGTGCGGGCAGTACGGGCGGCGGTTTGAAATGCGGGCGTGTGCTGCTGCTGATCAAGGGACTATACCGCAATTTGCGGCGGATGCTGCATCCCCAGCGAGTGGAAACGGTGCGGGTCAGCGGTCGCAAGGTGGACGAAGCGGTATTGCACAACACCAACATCTATTTGGTGGCGTACGCGTTGATCTTGGCCGTCAGTTTTCTTTTGGTCTCGCTCGATAACTTTTCGGTCACCACCAACTTTTCCGCGGTGATCGCCTGCTTCAATAACATCGGCCCCGGTTTCGAGGCGGTCGGCCCCACCTGCAACTTCGGCGGGTTCGGGGTGCTGTCCAAAATCGTGCTGGCGGTGGATATGCTGGCGGGACGGTTGGAAATATTCCCCGTGCTGGTGTTGCTCTCCCGTTCGACGTGGACGGCGAAATAAAAAAGTCCGCCGTAAGGCGAACTTTTTTGTAGGGTGCGGCTTTGCCGCAAAATCGGAACGAGCCGTAGGGGAGGGCCTCCGTGCCCTCCCGCTGTGGTTTGCACAGAATTCGCGGGCGGCGGTGGAACGCCGCCCCTACGACCGTATGCCAATAAAAACCGCCACCCCATCGGGTGGCGGTTTTCGTTTATTCCTTCACTATCACGACTGCCTCGGCAGGGACGGTCAAGGCGTTTCCCGTAAGGGTCACCGTCCGCTTTGTGATCGCGTACAAACTTGTGACCGTAATTTTGGCGCATCGCGCGATGCATTAATCAATCAGATTTTCACGCGCAAACAGCGGCGAATGGAAGAACTCGGTTATGGAAATCTCAAAGCCCTCGCAAACCTCGTACACGATGCGTAACTTCATACTGTCAAAAGTGCAATGCATAACCGTGCTAAGCGTCGATTGAGGCACACCGCTTTTCATTGAAAGCTCATACTGCGTCATATTTCTTTCCGCCATCAGTTCGCGTATTCGTTTTGCGACTGCTTCATTTAACCGCATACTGTCACCCCATACTTCAATTACTTGATAAAAGTATAGGATTTCTTACGCTTGTGATACTTCAAGTACTTGATATTTTGAGAAAAACCTGCTATAATTCCTATCGAGGGGGGATATCCGTGCAATGTGGAAATGTTTTTTGCATATATTGGTTTGAGAACGGTTGTTGTTTGGATGAGATCGCTTTGGATAGGCAAGGCTCTTGCGAGAGTTGTATATACGTGGAAATTGAGCAGGACGTATTGGAATCTAAAAGAATGGACATGAAAGCAAAAATTCATAAAACAAAAAGAGAGGATGCGCCGTGAACGGCGTATCCTCTCCGTTTTTATCCTGGTTTTCACTAATTGTATACCGTTACGCTCTCAACGTCACCACCGCTTCGGCAGGGACAGTCAATCGATCGCCCGTCAGGTTCACCGCCATCGCCGCGCCCGTTTTGGGGTCGATTGCCTCGACTGCCGTCGGTGTAACGGGCAGAGTAAGGGTCACCGTCGCGGCGCGCGGGATGTGCAAATATATACCCCCGTTGCACGCGAGAGTCGCTACGTAGTCGTCGCCCGCCGTATTGCCCGCCACCGCGTCGGCAAGCGGGGTGCCGCCGAAAAGCCGATGCGTTTCCACAAACTCCCGCAGAACGTGCAACTGTTCTGCGCACGGACGGTGCAATGCCTCCTGCCACGTGAACGGGCAATAAGGGGAGTAGGTGCGGTTCATCTGCCACACCGCGTGATGACCGTAGGTGTGTGAGCACGTACCGCTGAAGAGATCACGCCACGCCGTGCGGCGGGGTGCATCGTCATACCAATACCCGTGTCCGGGCTTCACATTTACGGGGATGTCCTCATAACACGGTTCGCCGTCCATCACGGGCTTGTGCGGGGTGCGCGCGTACTCTTGCGCCGCCAGTAAATAACATGCGGGCGCGGGTCGGTCGTGCCCCGTCTGCATCATATTGAAATCCAGCCATTCCCGCTCGTGCCAATATTCGCCCGAGGTATGTTGCCCTTGCGGGTGATAGGTCATCAAAAACTTACCCCTATCTCCCGCCTTGATGCCCGCCGCCATACGGTCGATGATGGCGTAATGCACGGGTTTTTCGGGCGGGCGGTCGCCGCCCAGTACCCACACGATGTTGTTGTGGTGACGGAGAAGAGTACCCAAAAATTTGCCGTACAAAAAGGCGTTGTCGGGTGTGAACACTTCGGGGCCGTCTCCCCACCAGAGGTTAAACTTATCGCCCCACGTGGGAAGCAGACCCACGTACATATCCATTTCCTCCGCCGTGGCAACAAACCATTCCACGTGGTCAAAATAGGAGTAATCCCCTGCCGTGTCGGGTCGGTCGGGCAGAAATCGGCCGTTTTCGTCCTGACACAGCGGCACCCGTCCGTACGCGTTCGGCACACGCAAGCCATCGTTTTCTGCCAATACCACCGTTTGGACAAAGTTGAAGCCCTGTGCTTTGCGGACGGTGAGATACTGCACCGCTTCTTCGCGGGTGAGATTATGCAACAAATGCCACGCCGTATCTCCTAAAAGAAAAAACGGCGTGCCGTCGGTGTCGGTAAGATACCGCCCCGACGGATGCACGCACAAATTTTTCATATTACACGCCGCGTTCGGCACGCCAGGCTTCGGCACGCGCCGCGGACATACGGGTGATGTTCTCTCCCGCGTGTTCCGACTCTTCGCCGCCGTTGACGTACAGGAAGAACTTGCCGCTCTCGGTCTGGAACAGGCATTCCTCAAAGCCCTTCGGGTCGCCCCACAGGCCTTCCACGTATTTCGCCACGAACAACGCCGTGTCGGTGTCGTATTCCACTTTACAAATGGTCTTTTTCATACCGGTATCCTCCTTGCTTTTTATAATCACAGTATAGAGGATTTTTTGGAAAAATGCAAGAGGAAAATTGAGGGGCGGCGATTAGGGTGAGCATTTAAACTCGAACCCGCCGCGAAGCGGGGTATTTCGGTGCTTTTTGCTTCACTCGTGCTCGCAAGGCGCGAGCATTCCTTCGCCCGACTGAAGCAAAAACCCCTCAAAATCTCCTCGCTTTGCGGTCGCAGATTTTTGAAAGAGCGGATTTTCGCTCAACCGAGGCGAAAACGCAGCCAATACTTCCGTATTGGCGAGTATTTTAACAATGGGTGAGTGAAAATCCGCCTTCCAAAAACGGAGTTCGGGTTTGAATGCTCACCCTACCGTAAATGCCGCTTGCGATAGGCGAGCGGGTTGATGCCGTAGGTCGCACGGAAGGCGCGGCGGAAGAACGTCTCGTTTTCATAGCCGACCGTCCGAATGATCTCCGCGACGGGGCGGTCGGTCTCCCGCAGCAGTTCGGCGGCAACGTGGCACCGCTTTTTCTGCAAAAGGGTGGTGAAGGTATCGCCCGTTACGGAGCGCACGAGTGTGCCCGTATAGACGACGGAGTAGCCGAGCGCCTGCGAAAGGCCGCTGAGGTCGGCGTCCTGCAGGTGTGCGGAGAGATAGGTTTCAATGATGTGACGCAACTGATCCGTGCGGTTGTTCACGTGGCGCAGGCGCAGAGAGGGTAATGCCTGCAGCACCTCGTTATGCCACGGAATGGAGGGCGCCGCTCCGTGGCGGGACACGGCGATCGCCGCCGCCGCGGTGGCGGCGGTCAGAATAGCGGGGATATCCTCTCCCCGTGCCAGCCCTGCCGCGAAGTATCCCAAAAAGGTATCGCCCGCCGCCGTGGTATCCACCGCCGCCACTTGAAAAGCGGATTGAAACAGCGTTTGCTCACCCTTGGCAAACAGGCAACCCTTCTCGCCCAGCGTCAGCACGATGCCGAGCGAGGGAAACCGCTTACGCAGCACCTCAAAGGCGTTCTCCGCACGACGGTCGCCTGCCAGTGCCTGTGCCTCCCGCTCGTTCAGAACGAGATAATCCAGCTTGTCCAATTCCACCGCTTGGATCTGTTCGTTGATGGGGGAGGGATTAAAAATGACCCGCAGTCCACGCTCGTGGGCGCGGTCCACGATATACGGCACATTGCTGATCTCGTTTTGCAACAGCAACAGATCACCTGCCGAAAAGGCAGCCAGCACGCGGTCGATCAACGGGCGGTCCACCATTGCGTTCGACCCCGCGTGCAGAAAGATGGCGTTTTCGCCCGTGCGGCTGACCTGAATGGTGGCGCAGCCGTTTTTGACGTCCACCGTTTTCAAAAAGGAGATATCCACCCCTGCTGTCCGCAGGGTGTCGGTCAAAAGTTCGGCGTCGTTTCCCACGCAGCCCGCGTGGTATACCGCGCCGCCCGCCCGTGCGGCGGCAATGGATTGGTTCAAGCCCTTTCCGCCGGGGAACACGTCCATGCGGGTAGTGTTTTCGGTCTCACCCGGCGCAACGATGTGGTCGAGCGTATATACGTAGTCAATATTACACGAGCCGATATTGAGAATCTTCATAGCCGTCACCTCACTTACAATCGCAGTATATCAAAACACGCCTTGATGTGCAAGGTCGGTATTTTTGCAAAAACAGACCGATCACAACAAAATTTGTCGAATATACTCGGCATGGGTTTGCGCGATCCCGTCACCGCCAAAAAGGCGGTGGAGAGCGGTCTTATCGGCGTGTTGATGTTTTCGCTCGCTCCCGCGTATGACTTGGTGCTGAAAGCGCAAGATATGATCGCGGTGTTCGACGAAGTATTTGCGGGTAAAAGGCAAAACTATTCCACACTCACGCCGGAAAATGCGCATGCCGCGCTGTACTGCGCGTGCGAAGCGCGTTGTCCGTTCAACGTGCCCGTGTGCGAGCGCATGATGCGGGCGGCGGATATATTCGGAAAGAGGTTTCGCGATGTTTGAAACGATCGTCAACGGGTTGAACGAGGTGTTGTACAGTTGGGTGTTGATCGTACTTCTGGTGTTGGGCGGGCTGTATTTTACCGTCTGCACGCGGTTTGCACAGTTTCGCCTGCTTCCCCAACAGTTCCGAGCCGTTCTCGAAAGGTCGGATAAAAACGGGGTGTCTTCCTTTCAGGCGTTGATGGTGTCCACCGCCTCCCGTGTGGGGACGGGAAACATCATCGGGGTCGCGACCGCACTGTGCATGGGCGGTTTCGGCAGTGTGTTCTGGATGTGGGTGATCGCCGTTATCGGAGCGGCGACCGCATTCGCGGAAAGTACGCTCGCGCAGATCTACAAAAAGCGCGGAGCGGACGGTTGTTACGGCGGCCCTGCATACTATATCGAAGCGGCGACCAAACGCCGTTGGCCTGCCGTTTTGTTCTCGGTCTGTTTGATCCTAACGTACGGGTTCGGTTTTAATATGCTCGCCTCCCACAACCTGCAGGCGACCTTTTCGCCTTACGGATTTTACGACAAAAACCTCACCCCGTGGATCATCGGTGCGATCGTTGCTTTGATGGTTGCGTATTGCCTCATCGGCGGAGGAAAACGGCTGCTTACGGTCACGAGCGTGCTGGTGCCCGTGATGGGTGGGGCGTACATCCTCGTTGCGTTGGGTATTTCGATTGCCAACGCACGAATGTTACCCGCTGTTTTTAAACAAATTTTTACCGAAGCGTTTGATCTTCACGCAATTTTCGGCGGCTTCGGCGGCTCGTGTGTGATGTACGGCATCAAGCGCGGATTGTTCTCGAACGAAGCGGGTGTCGGTTCCGCCCCCAACGCTTCCGCGGCCGCCGCTGTGTCCCACCCCGCGAAACAAGGTCTGGTGCAGGTGCTGTCGGTGTTCATCGACACCCTGCTCGTCTGCTCCGCCACGGCGTTCATGTGCATGACATCAGGGGTCACCCCGCCTGCCGACAGTGCCGATGCCGCCGCCTACGTGCAAAACGCACTTGGTGCAACGCTCGGTGCGGTGGGCCCCGTCTTTATCACGGTTGCGATGATCCTGTTTGCGTTTACCACCCTGCTCGGCAACCTCTTTTATGTGGACAAAGCCATCTGTCACCTGCTCCGAAAAGAGCCGCCTCGCCCGGTGCGCAATCTCTGCTACACCGTGGCGTCTCTCGTCATCTTCGCGGGCGCGGGAATGAGCGCCGACCTGCTTTGGGGTGTGGCGGACGTGCTGATGGGAACCATGACCCTTATCAATATGCCGGCGGTCTTGTATCTCGGCAAATACGCTGTCCGTGCGTTAAAGGATTACGAGCGGCAGTTGAAAACGGGCGGGGAGATCACTTTTAAAAAGCGGGATATCCAGTTGCCCCACGAAACGGATTACTGGAACTGAGGTCCGTCCCATGCAAATTTCCGCTCTTTTCAAGGGGGTAGCATTTCGTAAACCTCGCATTTTTGTAATTTTAATAACAAATTATACCGTCGGTACACAAAAGCGGTGAGGGCGTTTTTCGTCCTCACCGCTTTTTCACAATATTCTTTACGGTTTTTGCAGCACCGCCACGATCTCTTCTTTCACCGTAACGTCGCGGTATCCCGCCGCGCGGTAGTTCGTAAGCAACTCTTCCGCTTTGTTGTTGCGATAGCCGGGGCGCAGGTCGACGATCAAATAGTCCGCATCCATCTCATCGTGATATACATCTTCATACAGCACCGCCCGCTCGGCAAGGTGCGGGAGCAGGAAGGTGGAACAGGTGACCGACGCGTCGTCGGGTATGGTCTCCAACACCGCATCCATCGCGCGGCAGGTTTCGATATTGTTCTTATACCGTTGCACGGCGGCGTTCACCGACGGCCAGAAGAGCATCGCGTACAGCATCACCGCCGTGAGTGCGGCGTACGTCACCCCCGCACGGCGGGTGGCAGGCTTGCGGTCGGCGGCGTTCATCACGCACAGATAGAGGAAAAACGCCGAAACGGAAAAGGAATACTGGAAGGTGATGTTATACTGATACGGCCAGTTGGACAACAGGTTGATGACCACGGGCAGCAACAGAATATACCGTGAAAAACGGCGGGTGGTGAACAAGAGCGGCAAGAGCGGTATCGTGAGTTGCACGAGATACCACAGTTTCTCGGTCGGGTTTTGGGCGGTGCCGTACAGCACCCGCCGCAAAAACAGTCCGGGATTGACCGCCAGCGTCTTTACCATGGAGAACAGGCCGCTGCCGCCGTACTGGTATTCCGCGTACCGTCCGACCATGCCGCCTTCGCCGTAGGTATCGAGCAACCACAGCGCCACGCCGAACCACAAAAGTGCCAGACCCAATAGCATCAACCCGCGCTTGGCGTCGCGGCGGGAGAACAGCACGTACAGGGCGAAGATCGCCACCGCCGCTGCCGCATCCTCCTTCACCGTCAAGACCAAGAGTGCCGCCGCAAGAGTCAGCCACGTTTTTTTGTATTCGTACGCGCAGAACAGCCACAAAAGGAGCGGTGCCAAAAAGCAGTTCTCGTGCATATCGTAAAGGCAACCCGCCGACAAGGCGGGATACGCCGCATACAGCAAGGTCATAACCATGCTTACCTTGTTCGACAGCCCGTAACGGCGGCAGAGGAGCAACAGCGGAAACACGCCGCTTGCCACCACCACCGCCTGCCCGATAATAAGGGTGTACGGGGTGGGGAACACCATATAGGCGGGTAACAAGAGGTAATACACGGGCGAGATATGTACCGCAAAGTGGGAGAGCAGACCGTTGCGCTCACACGTCGTGAGCGGCAGCCCCGTTTCCTTCATATTGTGGAACATCTGACAGAAGATGCCGAAATCGAAGTTGGGGGTGACATAACAGCGGTGCCGCAGGCAACCGAGTACGGCAAGCACGCCTGCCATTACCACGAACAGCACGCCGCACACCGTCCACACGCCCCAACGTGCAGGGCGTAACCACCGCACCGATAAGAGATCGTGGGTCGCGGCGTAATAGGTCAGCACCGCCGTGACGGCACACAGTGCCAAAAACAGATACATACGGGTGGAAACGTCCGCCCGAAAGGCGAGCCACAGACAAAGCATCCACCCGCCGACGACCGCCGCACGGGCGGGCACCTTCCACTGCGGGCGAAGGATCGCCGCCGCAATAAGCACCGCCGCGACACCCGCGATCGTACCGCCGATCTGCCACCATGAAAGATCCTGCGAAAAATTGATGAGTCCGTATTCTCCTTTACGGAACGCCACCAGCGCCGCCGCCTGCCACAGCCAGCCTGCCGCCAGCGCCATCATCCACTCGACGAGAGAGACCCGCCGCAAAGCCCGCCAAAGAAACCGTACCGTCCTCAACGTCCGTCCTCCTTATATAATTGGATATATATAACACTTTGTATCCATTTAAAAAGTTTCCTCTATTTTATCACACTCTCCCGCCGTTTGCAACCGCCGATTTTACTTTCGCGGTTAAAAGCGCTAAAATTTTTCTTGACCTTTTGCGAAAAAGGTAGTATACTATACCCATTAGTCAATTAGGAGGCTCAACACAATGCCCATTACCGCACTTTTGGAACGTAACGCCCGCGAATTCGGGGAGGAAGTCGCACTGGTGGAATTAAACCCCCGCCTGCCCGAAGAAAAGCATATGACCTGGAAGGAATATCCGCTGATTCAATCGAATGCGCGCGAACCCTTCCGCTCGGAACTGACGTGGGGCGATTTTGATAAGAAAGCCAACCGCTTGGCAAACCTGTTGCTCTCCCGGGGGATCCGTAAGGGAGACAAAGTGGCGATTCTTTTGATGAACTGTCTCGAATGGCTGCCCATCTACTTCGGTGTGCTGAAAGCGGGTGCCATCGCCGTGCCGCTGAACTACCGCTACGCGGCGGATGAGATCCGCTACTGCCTGCAACTGGCGGATGCGGACGTACTTATCTTTGGCCCCGAATTCATCGGCCGCGTGGAATCCATCTGCGATTCCCTGCCGCGGGTGCGCTATTCCTTCTACGTCGGGGACGATTGCCCCACCTTTGCGGAAAGTTACGACCGCCTGGTCGGCTACTGCGCCGACCGTGCGCCCGAAGTGCCGCTCACCGAAGAGGACGACGCCGCGATCTATTTCTCCTCGGGTACCACGGGTTTCCCGAAGGCTATTCTGCATCAGCACCGCAGTTTGTCTCACTCCTGCAAGGTGGAGCAGGCGCACCACGGGCAAACGCGTGACGACGTGTTTTTGTGCATTCCGCCGCTCTACCACACGGGTGCGAAAATGCACTGGTTCGGCAGTCTGCTCGCGGGCAGCCGCGCCGTACTGCTCACGGGCATCAAACCCGAATGGATCCTGCAAGCGGTGTCGGAGGAGCAATGTACCATCGTGTGGTTGCTCGTACCGTGGGCACAGGATATTCTCGACACCATCGACCGCGGGGATATCGATATTGACAATTACGCACTGGATTGCTGGCGCTTGATGCACATCGGCGCCCAGCCCGTGCCCCCCTCGCTCATCAAACGTTGGCAGGAGCGATTCCCCCGCCATCAGTATGACACCAACTACGGTCTGTCCGAATCCATCGGCCCCGGTGCGGTGCATCTGGGCGTGGAAAACATTCACAAAGTGGGCGCGATCGGCAAAGCGGGTCTCGGGTGGGAGACCCGTATCGTGGACGAGAACGGCCGTGACGTGGCACGCGGCGACGTGGGCGAACTCATTCTGCGCGGCCCCGGCGTGATGACCTGCTACTATAAAGACGAAAAAGCCACCGCCGAAACCCTGCGTGACGGCTGGCTGTACACGGGCGACATGGCGGAATGCGATGCCGACGGCTTTATCTATTTGGTAGACCGCAAAAAGGACGTCATCATCACGGGCGGCGAAAACCTCTATCCCGTGCAGATCGAAAACGTTCTGCGCAAGATCGAAGCGGTGAAGGACGCCGCTGTCATCGGTCTGCCCGATAAACGGCTGGGCGAAATTGCCGCCGCCATCATCGAAGTGAAGGACGGTTACACCCTCACCGAAGAGGAAGTGGCGGAATACTGTCTTTCGATGCCGCGCTACAAGCGCCCCCGCAAGATCATTTTTGCGGACATTCCGCGCAATCCCACGGGCAAGATCGAAAAGCCCCGCCTGCGCGAACGCTACTGCGGCGACCGCTTGGTGGCACAACAAAACGAGCTCAAATAACAAACGCTGTCGTGTTAAGATTGACATCGGCATAAGGACGTACGGATACACCCTTGCCTCTCCCCACGGGGGTGCGGCAAGGGGTCTCTGCCCGTTCTCTTGCGCCGCGCTTAACGCGACAGCTGTTTCTGCTTTTTAGGGGGTAGTTTTATGGATGCTTTGTGCGAGCAGTGTTTGCACCTGTATTTCGACGATGAACTGGAAGAATGGCTGTGTTCCGCTGCCGACGCGATGGACGAGGATGACGTGGCGCGGCAGTTCTCCTTTTCTGCACAAAAGACCTGCCCGTTTTTTCGCCCGGGTGACGAATACACCATTGTAAAAAGGCAAAACTGAACGGAGGGGTAGATTGTGGCAAAGGAGATCAAGACCAACGCGATGCGCATTCTCGACCGTTTGAAGATCGCCTATGAAGTGAATCTCTACACCTGCGAGGAATTTCACGATGCCGTGCAAATTGCGGATATGCTTGGCCAGCCGTACGAAAGTTCTTTCAAGACCCTGGTGGCGAAAGGAAGAAGCGGCGGGTATTACGTGTTCGTCATCCCCATCGCACAAGAGGTCGATCTGAAAGCGGCAGCCGCCGCCGTGGGCGAAAAAAGCGTGGCGCTCATTCCCGTCAAAGATATCACCGCTCTCACGGGGTACGTGCGCGGCGGCGTTTCTCCGCTCGGCATGAAAAAGACGTTTCCCACCGTGATCGACAGCCGCGCCGCAGCGTTTCCTACCGTCATCATCAGCGGTGGGCGGCTCGGCGCACAAATTTTGCTCGACCCGCAGGATCTGGCGCGCGCCGTAAACGCACGGTTTGCCCCGATTTGTGCGTAATGTTGCATTTTTTATTTTTCGGTTTTTGTAATTTTGTAAGGGTGACAAAACGCAAATATCTTGCAATTTTTCAAAAAAACGCGTATAATAACACCTATGGTGAGCAGTAAAATGTGAGGTGTTTTTTGTGCTGTATTTTGAAAGCGATTACACCGAAGGCGCGCACCCTGCAGTACTCCGCCGCCTTACCGAAACCAATCTCGTTACGGTAAAGAGTTACGGGGCGGACGAATTTTCCGCCGCCGCCGAACGTAAGATCCGTGCGGCGTGCAACGCGCCGCAGGCGGACGTGGTGTTTTTGACGGGCGGTACGCAAACCAATCTCGTCGTCATTTCCGCTCTGCTCCGCTCACACGAAGGGGTCATTGCCGCCGAAACGGGGCACATCAACGCCCACGAAGCGGGGGCGATCGAATACACGGGGCATAAGGTTCTTACCTTGCCCGAGCATGAAGGAAAACTTGATGCCGCCGAAGTGGGCGCTTATTGCCGTGCGTTTTATGCGGATGAGACCCGCGAGCATATGGTGTTTCCGGGTATGGTGTATATCTCCCACCCGACCGAATACGGCACGCTGTACACCAAGGCGGAACTTGCCGCTCTCTTTGACGTCTGCCGCGAATACGGTATGACGCTGTATATGGACGGTGCGCGCTTGGGCTACGGCTTGATGAGCGACCAAAGCGACCTCACCCTTCCGGATATTGCCGCCCTGTGCGATGTGTTTTACATCGGCGGCACCAAAGTCGGTGCGCTGTGCGGGGAAGCGGTGGTGTTTCCGAACGGGAAACCTCTGCATTTCCTCACCACCGTAAAGCAACACGGTGCCCTGCTTGCCAAAGGCCGCGTGGTCGGTGTGCAGTTCGATGCACTTTTTACCGATGGGTTGTATTTTAAGATTTCCCGTCACGCCGTCGAAGCGGCGAACGCCTTAAAGGCGGTGTTTTTGGAAAAGGGATATGAACTTTTTCTCGACTCTCCCACCAATCAGCAGTTTGTGATCTTGCCGAACGAGGTGTTGGCGCGGCTGAAACGGGACGTGGCCTTCAGCGTGTGGCAACCGCTGGATGCGCACCGCACGGTGACACGGTTCGTCACAAGTTGGGCGACCGACCCCGCAAGCATTACACAGGTATCGCAACTTTTGTAAATCTTTTTATTTTAATACGGAGGGATCCTTATGCAACTGAACTACAAACGACCCGAAACGATGGAGCGCATCACCACCCCCGCACTGGCAGAGGCGTTTATTGCCGAGCAGATAGCGGAAGTGCGTGAGCAGGTCGGCGACAAAAAGGTGCTTTTAGCCTTGTCCGGCGGTGTGGATTCGTCGGTGGTGGCGGCACTGCTTATCAAGGCGATCGGCAAACAGTTGGTGTGCGTACACGTGAACCACGGTTTGATGCGTAAGGGCGAAAGCGAGCAGGTCATCGAAGTGTTCCGCGACGGCATGGATGCCAACCTCATCTATATCGACGCGACCGACCGTTTCCTCGATAAACTCGTGGATGTCGCCGATCCCGAAACCAAGCGTAAGATCATCGGCGGCGAGTTCGTGCGCGTGTTTGAAGAGGAAGCGCGCAAACTCTCCGACGTGGCGTTTTTGGCGCAAGGCACCATCTACCCCGACATTCTGGAAAGCGACGGCGTGAAGGCGCACCACAACGTGGGCGGCTTGCCGGAGGACATTCATTTCGAAGGTCTGGTGGAGCCTGTCCGTTTGCTGTTCAAAGACGAAGTGCGCGAAGTCGGCAGAGCGCTCGGTCTGCCCTCCTCGATGGTGGACCGTCAGCCCTTCCCGGGACCGGGTCTCGGTGTCCGCTGCCTCGGTGCCATCACCCGCGACCGTCTGCACGCCCTGCGTGAAGCGGATGCCATCCTGCGCGAAGAGTTCGACAAGAGCGGCCTTGCCGCCCACGTGTGGCAGTATTTCATCGCGGTGCCGGATATGAAGAGCGTCGGCGTGCGTGACGGCAAGCGTTACGAGGGTTGGCCCGCCATCATCCGTGCGGTGAACACCACCGATGCGATGACCGCGACCATTGAAGAGATCCCCTATGCTCTCTTGCACCACATCACCGACCGCATCACCCACGAAGTGGAAGGCATCAACCGCGTGTTGATGGATCTCACTCCGAAGCCGATCGGCACCATCGAGTGGGAATAAATCCCGCACCTTTTGACAAGAACAAAGACCCCGAAAACCCTTGCAAATCAAGGCTTTTTGGGGTCTTGTTTTTTATAATTCAATCTTGACTTTGCTGAACAT
>SVPJ01000056.1 GCA_015065885.1 Oscillospiraceae bacterium
CTTCTGTGGGTTTGGGCTACCGCCCAAGTGTATTTGTACATACAAATGCGATGCTGGTTCTTAACAAGGATTAAATGAAATTTCAAATTCTCCGTTAAGGACATCACACTTAAACGCAGGGTGGTTTGTTTGTTTATCGTTCTTACAGCAGGTCAAACCACGAAAGCCAGTCGGCGGTGTGGTCGCCGTCGGTGGAGGAGAGGTCGATCGACAGCATATAAGTGTCCTTGATGACGTACACGGAGACGTCGGTCTGCACGTCGTCCCCTTCGCCCCACAAAACTTTCATGCCCGGAAACTCTTTGCCGTCCACCGTGGCGGTGAAGGGCTCCGCGACGAGCGAGGGGATTCCTTCGAGCATCGACAGTTGTATATTGCGGTATTCCTCTGCTGTGAGTACCGACTCGTACATCGTCGCCATGTTTTCCACCCGCACGGCGATCGTGTTGCCGGTACTCTCCTGCACCGCGTACATATCGTAAAATTCTTTCGCACGGTTCACGGCATCGGCGTAGTTTTCGCCTTCGTCTATTGCCAAAATGGGCAGATTGCGATCGGCGATCTCATCGGCATCAAACAGGTCCCAACCGTCCGCGGGGGCAAACGCAATGCCGAAATGGGCGTTTTTGTAGGTGACGCCGTCGTTTTCACCCACGAGCGGGGCGGTGGTCGTGGTGGCGGTGTCGCCGTTGGGTGTTTCCGCAGGGGTGCGGTTACACGCCGTGAGCAGCAGCCCGAACACAAGGGCAACGAAAAGTAACCGTTTTTTCATAACATCATACCTCCAATGAATAGGATAGCAGACTGTTTGTGTGCTGTCAAGACGTTTCTGCGGCGGCTTCGAGCGCCTCACGCAGGGTGTCGAGCGGGGTCAGCCCTTTTTTCATTTTCACTGCGTAGTACGGCTTTTTACCCGCGCTGATCATCACGCGGCCTGCGAGAGCGGCGGTCATACGCCCGCCGAGCGCCATGTCGAGCGTTTTGGGGTAGAGCAGCAGACTGTCGCCTTGCTGTTTCACCTCCACGATGCCGAGTCCCGCCGCCATATTACGTAAGAGCGCTACGTCGATGAGCCCTTGCACCGCTTCGGGCGGCTCGCCGAAACGGTCGATCAGCTCGTCGTACACGTCAAGCGAATCTTCCATGGTGCGGATATCCGCAATGCGGCGGTAGACCCCGAGCCGCTGGGCATTTTCGCGAATGTAATCGTCGGGAATGTGCGCCGAGACCGCAAGGTCGATAAGGCATTCCGCATCGGGGATATCTTCGGTGCGTCCCGTCTTTTCCTGTTCCACCGCGTCCGCCAGCAGGCGCAGATACATGTCGTACCCCACCGCCTCCATGTGGCCGTGCTGTTGGGCACCGAGCAGGTTACCCGCACCGCGGATCTCCATATCCCGCATCGCGATCTTGAAACCCGCACCGAATTCGGTGAATTCCCGCATCGCGTCCAGCCGTTTTTCCGACACATCGGAGAGTGCCTTGCCGCGCTGGAAGGTGAGGTACGCAAACGCACGGCGGGAGGAACGACCCACCCGCCCGCGGATCTGGTGCAACTGTGACAAGCCGAAGCGGTCGGCGTTTTCGATGATGAGGGTGTTGACGTTCGGGATATCCACACCCGTTTCGATGATGGTGGTGCAGACCAGCACGTCGATCTCGTGTTCCAGCATCTGCTGCCAGATGTCCGAGAGTTGCTCTTCGGTCATCTTGCCGTGGGCAAACGCCACGCGGGCTTCGGGCACGCGCATTTTCAGTCCCGCCGCCACCCGCTCAATGCTCTCCACGCGGTTGTGCAGGTAATACACCTGCCCGTCACGGCGTAGTTCACGGCGAATGGCGTCCGCCACGATGCCGTTGTCGTGTTCCAACACGTAGGTCTGCACGGGGCGGCGGTCCTGCGGCGCTTCCTCCAAAATGGACATATCCCGAATGCCGCTCATCGCCATATTCAAGGTGCGGGGGATGGGGGTAGCCGAAAGGGTCAGCACGTCCACCGCGGGGGCGATCTCCTTGATACGCTCCTTCTGCGCCACGCCGAAACGTTGTTCCTCGTCCACGATGAACAGGCCGAGGTCGCGGAACTTCACGTCTTTCGACAGCAGACGGTGGGTGCCCACCAAAATGTCGATCTCCCCGCGGGCGACCTGCCGGAGGATCTCCTCTTGCTGTTTCGGGGTGCGGAAGCGGGAGATCATCTCCACTTTCACGGGGAATCCTTCCATGCGGCGGCAGATGGTGTTGTAATGCTGAAACGCCAAAATGGTGGTCGGCACCAACAAGACACACTGCTTGCTGTTGGTCACGCACTTGAAGGCGGCACGCAGTGCGACTTCGGTTTTGCCGAAGCCCACGTCGCCGCAGAGCAGACGGTCCATCGGCACGGGGCGTTCCATATCCGCCTTGATCTCGGCGGTGCAACGCAGTTGGTCGTCGGTCTCTTCATACGCGAAGTGCCGCTCAAAATCCCCTTGCCACGCGCCGTCTTCGTCGAACGCAAAGCCTTTGGTCGCCATGCGGGCGGAGTAGAGGGCAATGAGTTGTTTCGCGATATCCTTCACGGCGGTGCGTACCCGCACTTTTGCTTTTTGCCATTCCTGCCCACCCAAACGGTGCAGTTTCAAGGTGACGTCCTCTTTGGTGCCGATGTATTTCGACACGAGGTCGAGTTGCGTGACGGGCACATACAGTGTGTCGCCTTTGTCGTACCGCAGTTTCAAATAATCCTTCACCACGCCCTGCACCGCCAACTGGTGGATCCCTTCGTAAATACCGATACCGTGGGCGGCGTGGACGATATAGTCCCCCGCGGTGAGTTCGGAAATACTGTGGATCTGTGCGCCTTTGCTTTGCCGCTTGGCCTTGTGGGTGCGGCGTGCCGAGGCGGCGCGTCCGTGGGTGATGACGCACCACGCGGCGTCGGGCAGTTCAAAGCCGCTCGAAAGTCCGCCGTGGGTCACCAGCACCCGCCGCGCGAGCGGCTTTTCGGGGTGGGGGGCGTAGAGAGCGGGGATGCCCGCCTTCTGCAGGTCTTCCGCCAGCACGGTGGCGGCGCGTTCTTCCTGCCCCGCCAGCACCACGCACGCCATACCGCGGTTCAGGTGATCGCGCAGGTCGTCGCACAGCACCTCCACACTGCCCGACCACACGGGCAGTTGGTGGGCGGTGAGATTGTACAGTGCCTTCATCGTCCATTCGGACGAGCGGGCAAAGGCATCCAGCGTGACGCATCCTCTCTGTAAGCGGTGGGAGAGGGTCTCCCAATCCATCGCATAAGCGGTCAGCCCGCGGCAGAGTTGTCCTTCCGCCAGCAGGGCGGTGATATCTTCTTCCATCTGCCACAGATAGGTGCGCGCACGTTCTTTCACCTTCGCGGGCTCGCACAGCACGGGCAGGGCATCCTCCGCAAAGTCGAACAGCGTGGCGGGGGTATCGTACAACAGAGGAATGTATTTGTCGAGTGACGCGGGAGCGGTGCCGCGGCACAACCGCTCGGCATCCGCTTCCAAAGCAGGGGCGGCGGCCGCTGCCTTGCCTTTCAGCCCTGCCGCGAGGGCGCGGATCTTTTCGGCGAGGGCGGTCGGTTGGTCGCACAAAATTTCCGCCGCAGGCGGCACCGACACGGCGTCGAGCGGGTCGGTGCGCCGTTGAGTGAGCGGGTCGAAATAGGCGAGGGTGTCCACCGTATCCCCCCACAGCTCCATACGCAAGGGGGCGGCACCGTCCGCCGCCCAGATATCCACGATGCCGCCGCGCACCGAAAACTGACCCGCGCTTTCCACCTGTGCGCACCGCTCGTATCCCGCGGCGACGAGCGTTTCGGGCAGGTCGTCCACCGGCAGGGCTTGCCCCGCCATAAAATCGAGCGTGTGTTCAAGCAGGGCGTCGGGGGTGAGGGTGTATTGCATTGCGGCGTCGGCGGTGGCGAGGATCATATCGGCGTCCCCGTTCAAAAACCGTGCGAGGGCGCCGAGCCGCTGTTGCTCGTATTCGCGGGAGACCGATTCCGCCTGCCGAAGCGACAAGTCGCGACCGACAAGCGTGCACACCCGCTCGCCGAGTGCCGCAAGGTCTTCCGCCAGACGGGTGCCTTCCGCTTCCTCGCCCACCAAGATCAGTATGCGCCGTCCCGTCGCTTCCCGTAAGCCGTGAAGCAACAACGCTTTGTGTACCGTGCCCACGCCGGTCACGGCGGCGGGCAGGCGGTCGGCGGTGACATCTGCCGCGAGGCGCGAAAACGCGGGAAGATCCCGTAATCCGTTTGAAAACAAAGACATATCCGTTACCTCGAAAAACGATTCATTGCGGCGTCCACCGAATCCTCCACGATGAGGCAGGCGGCATCGGCGGCACGGCGGGCGGCATCCGCTACTTTCGGTGCTTCCTCTTTGGTGAATTTCGACAGCACCCACGCCGCAAGGTCGTAGTCGGGGTGCGGTTTTTCGCCCACGCCGATCTTCACCCGCGGGAATTTGTCGCTCCCGCACAACTGAATAATGCTTGCCATGCCTTTTTGACCGCCCGCACTGCCCGCACGCCGCACGCGAACGGTGCCGACGGGCAGGGAGATATCGTCGAACAGGATAAGCACCCGTTCGGGCGGGAGTTTGTAAAAATTCATCGCCTCCCGCACCGCTTCGCCGCTGTTGTTCATATAGGTCTGCGGCATCATCAAAAGCACCTTGTGTTCGCCGATGGCGGCTTCTCCGCAAAAGGATTTGTATTTCACGCGGTCCACCCGCACGCCGAGTTTTTCCGCCAGTGCTTCCAAGGCGGCAAACCCCGCGTTGTGGCGGGTGCCCACGTATTTTTTGTCGGGATTGCCCAGCCCCACGATCAGCCAATCCACCGGACCTGCGGGCTTCTTTTTGAAGAACATAGTTCCATCACCTCAAATGGGAAATGCGGGCATAGAGGGAGCCCCCCCGATGTCCGTAAGTGTATTATGACAGAAGAATACCGGTTTTGCAAGCGAAAAAGTGCATTATTTTTCACATACCACGCACAATTTTACGGATTTTTTGAGTAAAATACCACGATTTCAAAAAAAATTGAAAAAACCTATGGAAAAATTTTTAAAAGGGTGTTATAATGAATCCGTTACTGTGGAGCGCCCTGTGAATTTCAACGCTCACAGGCAAAAAAATTCAGGAGGAATGAAAACATGAGTCACAAGTATGTATACCTGTTTTCCGAGGGCGACGCTTCGATGCGTGAGCTGCTCGGCGGTAAAGGTGCGAACCTGGCGGAAATGACCAAGATCGGTCTGCCGGTGCCGCAGGGCTTTACCATTTCTACCGAGGCTTGCACTCAGTATTATGAGGACGGCCGCAAGATCAATGATGAAATCCAGGCACAGATCATGGAATACATCACCAAGATGGAAGAAGTTGTCGGCAAGAAGTTCGGCGACAAGGAGAACCCGCTGCTCGTTTCGGTGCGTTCGGGTGCGCGTGCTTCCATGCCCGGTATGATGGATACCATTTTGAACCTCGGTCTGAACGAGGAAGTCGTGGAGACCATGGCTGCGAAGTCGGGCAACGCTCGTTGGGCGTACGACTGCTATCGCCGCTTCATCCAGATGTACTCCGACGTCGTTATGGAAGTCGGTAAGAAGTACTTCGAGGAACTCATCGACAAGATGAAGGAAGAAAAGGGCGTGACCCAGGACGTCGACCTGACCGCCGACGATCTGAAGGAACTCGCGTGCCAGTTCAAGGCAGAGTACAAGTCCAAGATCGGTAAGGATTTCCCGACCGATCCGAAGGAACAGCTGATGGGCGCTGTGGAAGCGGTGTTCCGTTCCTGGGACAACCCGCGTGCGAACGTGTATCGCCGTGACAACGATATCCCGTACTCCTGGGGTACTGCCGTTAACGTGCAGATGATGGCGTTCGGTAACATGGGCGACAACTGCGGTACCGGTGTGGCGTTCACCCGTGACCCCGCGACCGGCGAACCCGGCTTGATGGGCGAGTTCCTCACCAACGCACAGGGCGAAGACGTTGTGGCGGGTGTCCGCACTCCCATGCCGATCGCGGAGATGGCGGAGAAGTTCCCCGAAGCGTTCAAGCAGTTCAACGAAGTGTGCGCCATTTTGGAAGACCACTATCGTGATATGCAGGATATGGAGTTCACCGTGGAAGACGGCAAGCTCTACATGCTGCAGACCCGTAACGGTAAGCGTACCGCGAAGGCGGCGCTGAAGATCGCCTGCGACCTCGTGGACGAAGGCATGATCGACAAGAAGAAGGCCGTTGCGATGATCGACCCGCGTAACCTCGACACCCTGCTCCACCCGCAGTTCGATGCGAAGGCGCTGAAGGCGGCTACCCCCGCCGGCAAGGGTCTGGGCGCATCCCCCGGTGCGGCTTGCGGTAAGGTCGTGTTCACCGCGGAAGACGCCGAAGCGTGGAACAACCGCGGCGAAAAGGTCGTTTTGGTGCGTCTCGAGACCTCTCCCGAAGATATCACCGGTATGAAGGCTTCGCAGGGTATTCTGACCGTGCGCGGCGGTATGACCTCCCACGCGGCGGTCGTGGCGCGCGGCATGGGTACTTGCTGCGTGTCCGGTTGCGGCGAGATCAAGATGGACGAAGAGAACAAGCAGTTCGAACTCGCGGGTAAAGTGTACCACGAGGGTGACTACATCTCCATCGACGGTTCCACCGGTAACATCTACGACGGCATCATCCCCACTGTGGATGCCGAGATCGCGGGCGAGTTCGGCCGCATCATGGAGTGGGCAGACGAGTTCCGTACCTTGAAGGTGCGCACCAACGCCGATACTCCCGCGGATGCGAAGAAGGCGCGTGAGCTGGGTGCGGAAGGCATCGGTCTGTGCCGTACCGAGCATATGTTCTTCGAAGCCGATCGTATCGCGGCGTTCCGTGAAATGATCTGTGCCGACACCGTGGAAGAGCGCGAGACCGCTCTGGCGAAGATCCTGCCGTATCAGCAGGGCGACTTCGAAGCGCTGTACGAAGCGCTCGAAGGCAACCCCGTGTGCATCCGTTTCCTGGATCCTCCGCTGCACGAGTTCGTTCCCACCGAGGAAGCGGACATCGAAGCGCTGGCGAAGGCTCAGGGCAAGACGGTTGCCGATATCAAGAAACTCATCGCGTCCTTGCATGAGTTCAACCCGATGATGGGTCACCGTGGCTGCCGTCTGGCTGTCACCTATCCCGAGATCGCGAAGATGCAGACTGCGGCGGTCATCCGTGCGGCCATCAACGTGAAGAAGAATCATCCCGACTGGAACATCGTTCCCGAGATCATGATCCCGCTGACGGGTGAAGTGAAGGAATTGAAGTTCGTCAAAGACGTCGTCGTGGCGACCGCCGATGCGGAGATCGCTGCTGCGGGTGTCGAGATGAAGTACGAAGTGGGTACCATGATGGAGATCCCGCGTGCGTGCCTCACCGCGGACGACATCGCGAAGGAAGCCGAGTTCTTCTGCTTCGGCACCAACGACTTGACCCAGATGACCTTCGGCTTCAGCCGTGACGACGCGGGCAAGTTCCTCTCCGCCTACTACGACACCAAGATCTACGAGAACGATCCGTTCGCGAAGCTCGACCAGACGGGTGTCGGCAAACTGATGGAAATGGCTGTTTCGCTCGGTAAGAAGACCCGCCCCGAAATTCACTGCGGTATCTGCGGTGAGCACGGCGGCGACCCGGTCTCGGTTGAGTTCTGCCACACGATCGGTCTGGACTATGTGTCCTGCTCGCCCTTCCGCGTGCCGATCGCTCGCTTGGCTGCTGCTCAGGCTGCGATCAAGGGCTAATTGCTAACAATAAAATCGCTCGGAGAAATCCGAGCGATTTTTTGTTGCAATGCCCTTGTGGCAGCCAACTAGGATTGCCTGCGGCAAGTTATGAGTTATGATTGGCTGCGCCAAGTTATGATGCACCTGCGGTGCAGTTGGTTCTGTTGGGCAATCCTATCATAACAAAAGCCGCAGGCTTTTTCATAACTCTAAACTCATAACTAAAGAATCTAAGTAATTGCTGACTTTATAAAACAAAAACTATCCGCCCGAAGAAATTCGGGCGGATTTCTATTGTGTTTCTTTGGTTTTATGATATAATATATTTATGATAATACGTTCACTTAGAGGCGATAATTATGAAAAAGACCTATATAACATCTATGCCCGATCACATCGGCGCTTTTTTAAAGGCCAGCGAGTGTTTTTCTTCGTTGGGAATCAATATTACCCGAGTCAATTATAATAAAGCGATTGACTCTCATATATTATTTA
>SVPJ01000057.1 GCA_015065885.1 Oscillospiraceae bacterium
TTCAGGCACAAGCGGAGGCGGTGTGCGAACTGTTCGGCGGCAACAAGGAGGATATCAAGATCATCGGTATTCGCCACGGCGAAAAGATGTTTGAGACCTTGCTGACCAACGAAGAATGTGCCACGGCCGTGGACATGGGGAATTTCTATCGCGTCCCCTGTGATAAGCGTGACTTGAACTATGACAAGTATTTCCACGAAGGAAACGTCGATCGCGATCCCGTGACCGAATTCAACTCCCACAACACCGAGCTGTTGACGGTGGAAGAAGTAAAGCAAAAGTTGCTCTCCCTCTCCTACATTCGCGAGCGGCTCGACGAAATGGGCATCGCATATTAAGCATAAAAAACCCGCCGTACGGCGGGTTTTTATTTTTACATCCCGGCGGGAAGCATTTCCACACTGTTTTGGTATATCCACGAGACCCACGACGGGTCGGCCTTTTCGGCAATGATGCGTGCCGCTTCGCCCAAATTCGGCGACCGCTTTTCCATGTCGTGGCAATCCGATCCGAGCAAATGGATACGGTTGTCACACAGCAGATCAAGTGCCAAACGACGGGTCGCACGCTCGGTAAAAAACGTGCCGTTCACTTGAATGAACACGGGCAGATTCGCAAGGCGTGCCACCGTGCGCCGTGCATTGAAACGGTGGATATACCGATCCAAATGTGCAACAACAGGAGTCAATCCCTGTTTCGCATGGATCTGTGCGAGTTCGTCCAACAAACGGTCGGACCACGCCGTCATCGGCATTTCCACAAGCAGTGCATCCCCACCTGCGAGCGTCAAACGCGGCAGATCGTCACAGTCACTCATGCCTTCAAAGGCGTACACTTCCGCCCCGATAACGACACGGGGCAACCCGCTCTCCCCTGCCATTGCTTCACGTAACACTTCTTCGGAACGGGCGCGCCGTTCCAAAAAGGCAGCCGGTGCTTCACGGTGCGGATAAAAATGCGGGGTAGCTGCCACAACGCTCACCCCTTGCTCCGCCGCGGCACGCAACATCGCGATCGACTGTTCCGATGAACGACTGCCGTCGTCCATTTGGGGCAAGATATGGGAATGAAAATCAAACAGCGAAAACATACCCTCACCCTTTCTTCCTATCCCGTACAGCATAGCACAACCCATTTAGAAAGTCAAGCGCGCCACCCACTACACATATTCCACAAGGTTTCTCTGCTTTTTTCGTACCTTCCTACAAAAAGCGATTTATCGTTTGACTTTTCTCACTCTTTTGGGTAGAATATATAATTGGAATAAATAGAAGAAAGTAGTGAAATACATATATGTATGCACGATGGGGAAAACGCACGTTGGACATCCTGCTTTCCGTCTTCATCTTGGTGTTGCTCGGCATCCCTATGCTGATCCTGGCACTGCTCGTGAAGTTGGATTCCAAAGGACCCGTTATTTTTAAGCAAGAGCGCATCGGCAAGGACGGTCGCGTGTTCCATATCTATAAGTTTCGCTCTATGTGTGTGGGTGCGGAAAAAACGGGCAGCGGGGTCTATTCCGGTAAAGGCGATGCCCGTGTCACCCGCGTAGGGCGCTTTTTGCGCGCCTCGAGCGCCGACGAGCTGCCGCAGGTGATCAATATTCTGCGCGGGGATATGAGTTTTATCGGCCCGCGCCCCCCGCTCACTTACCATCCGTGGCCGTATGAAGAATACACCGAAGAACAAAAGCGCATGTTTTCGGTGCGTCCCGGCATTACCGGTTGGGCACAGATCAACGGCCGCAAGGCGGTGGAATGGAATCACCGTATCGAGTTGAACAACTGGTACGTGGACAACCTTTCCTTCGGTCTGGATTTCCGCATCTTCTTCAACACCTTCTACAAAGTCTTCAAGAATGCCGACAACGAAAACGTCGGCGCTACCGTGGTCACCGCAACTACTCCCGAGGAGGAAACAGTAACAAAGTAAAGGAGAGATCTTCGTGGCGTTACGCTTGATGTACATAACCAACCAGCCTGAAGTGGCTTTGATCGCCGAATCGGCGGGAGTGGATCGCATCTTTCTGGATATGGAATACATTGGGAAGACCCTGCGTCAAGGCGGCATGGATACGGTACAGTGCCATCACACGTTGGAAGATATCACCACGGTGCGACAGGTGCTGACCCGCGCCCAGCTGCTCGTGCGGTGCAATCCCATCCACGACGCAACGGCGGACTATTCCTCCACCGAAGACGAGATCAACGGCATTATTCAAAATGGGGCGGATATCATTATGTTGCCGTATTTTAAGACGGCCTCCGAGGTGGAGCGTTTTCTGAAGGCGGTGGACGGTCGTGTCACCACCATGCTGTTGGTGGAAACGCCCGAAGCGGTGGAGCATATCGACGAGATATTGGCACTTCCCGGCATTGACGAAGCGCATATCGGGCTGAACGACTTAAGTCTCGGCTATCATAAGAAATTTATGTTTGAACTGCTTGCGGACGGCACGGTGGGAGCGCTGTGCGAAAAATTCCGCCGCCACGGCATTTCATACGGTTTCGGCGGTATTGCATCGCTCGGGCGCGGTGTGTTGCATTCGGAATACATCATTGCCGAACATTTCCGCTTGGGTTCGACCTGCGCCATTCTCTCCCGCAGTTTTTGTGATATGAATCACGTGGAGAGTTTGGATGCGGCACGCATTCTGTTTAAGAATGGTCTGCAAAGCATCCGCGAATATGAACTGTTCTGCGCGGCACAACCGCCTGCCTTTTTCGAAAAGAACCGCGAGACCGTGCGCGATTGTGTGGATCATATTCTGCAGGAGATCACCGAACAAAGGATTGCGACTGTATGAACTTGCTGATAACCGGTGCCGCCCATCCGACGCCGTCCCAACTGGACGATTTGCGTGCCGACGGACACACCGTCTGGTTTTTACAAAACGAGCAGGACGCGTTGCCGCTACCCGCCGAGGAGATCGAAGGGGTGGTGGCAAACGGCTTGTTTTTGCATCACGACATTGCCCGCTTTTCTGTGCTCCGCTATATTCAGCTGACTGCCGCAGGGCTTGACCGCGTGCCTGTTGACTACGTACGGACGCACGGCATCACGTTGCACAACGCCGCAGGAGTATACAGCATTCCGATGGCGGAATTTGCGGTGGCGGCAGTGCTGTCACTGTATAAACAACTGGCGTTTTTTCGCACCGCGCAGAACGCGCACCGTTGGGATAAACACCGCGGCCTGCGGGAGGTCGACGGCAAGCAGGTGTGCATTATCGGCTGCGGCAACGTCGGCACGGAATGTGCCAAGCGCTTTCGGGCACTCGGTTGCACCGTTCGCGGTGTGGACTTGTTCCCCCGCAACGATGCCGCGTACAACACGATACAGCCGCTGTCCGCGTTACACATGGCGCTCTCGGCAGCCGATATCGTGGTGCTCACCGTACCGCTGACAGAGGACACCCGCCATTTGATCGGCGCCGCAGAGTTGGCGCTGTTGAAGGACGAGGCGGTGCTTGTCAACATTGCTCGCGGCGCCATCGTGGATACCGCCGCTCTCACCGCGGCGCTTGATGCCCGCCCGCTGTACGCGGTGTTGGACGTGTTCCCCGAGGAACCACTCCCCCCCGACAGTCCCCTGTGGGATCACGAACACGTGCTGATCACCCCGCACAACAGTTTCGTGGGCGAGCACAACGGCGAGCGTTTGTGGGCGTTGATACGCAACAATTTATCAAACTTTGAAGGAGATGCAAAAGTATGAAGATCGCGGTTGCGGGAACGGGATATGTCGGTTTGTCTATCGCCGTATTGCTGGCACAACACCACGAAGTGGTAGCACTGGACATCCTCCCCGAAAAGGTGGAAATGCTCAACAACCGTCGTTCCCCCATTATTGATGCAGAGATCTCGCAGTTTCTGGCAGAGAAAGAATTGAATTTGAAGGCTACGTTAGACCCTGCCGAAGCCTATGCCGATGCCGACTTCGTGGTCATCTCCACTCCCACCAATTACGATACCGAGCGCAGTTTCTTTGATACGTCTTCGGTGGAAGCGGTGATCGAAGCGGTGCTGAAGATCAACCCCCGCGCCACCATGGTGGTGAAATCCACCGTGCCCGTAGGGTTTTTGCAAAGCATATATGAAAAATACGGATGTCAAAACATTCTCTTTTCCCCCGAGTTTTTGCGCGAGGGGCGTGCGCTGTACGACAACTTACATCCCAGCCGCATTATCGCAGGCGTGTTGGATACCGCGGACGAGGCAGCCATGACCGCCGCCCGCACCTTCACCGCCCTGCTGGCGGAAGGTGCCGAGGATGAAAACGTACCCGTTCTCATTATGAAATCCACCGAAGCGGAAGCGGTAAAACTGTTCTCCAACACCTATTTGGCGTTGCGTGTGGCGTATTTTAACGAGCTGGATACCTACGCCGAGGTGCGCGGACTCGACACCAAGTCCATTATTGAAGGTGTCGGGCTCGACCCGCGTATCGGCAGCCACTACAACAACCCCTCCTTCGGTTACGGCGGTTATTGCCTGCCGAAAGATACGAAACAGTTGCTTGCCAACTACAACGACGTACCGAATAACATCATCGCCGCGGTGGTGGATGCCAACCGTACCCGCAAGGATTTTATCGCGGACCAGATCATCGCCCGCCGCCCGAAGGTGGTGGGTGTCTACCGCCTGACCATGAAGGCCAACAGCGACAACTTCCGTCAATCCGCTATTCAAGGTGTGATGAAACGCATCAAAGCCAAAGGTATTGAAGTGGTGGTATACGAGCCGTCGCTGAAGGAAGAGCACTTCTTCAACAGCCGCGTGATCCGCGACCTTGACGAGTTCAAGGCACTGAGCGACGTCATTCTTGCCAACCGTTACAATGACGATATTGCAGACGTACTCGGCAAGGTGTACACCCGCGACCTGTATTTCCGTGATTGATCGGAGGAGTTTGTGTGAATTTTTACAAGAAGATCATCCGCAGCCGCAAACTGCGCTTTCAGATCTTGCGCTTGCTGCGTTTTATTCCCGATAAGCCTACCTTGCAGTGGCAGTACCGTATGAAACTCGGGCGCAAACTCAATTTGAAAGACCCCAAACGCTACAGCGAAAAGTTGCAGTGGATGAAACTCTACTACCGTGATCCCGTCATGCAACAGTGCGCGGATAAATACACCGTGCGGGAATACATCGAATCCAAGGGGCTCGGACACACGTTGACCAAACTGTACGCGGTGTTTCACTCCCCCGATGAGATCGTATTGGATGACCTGCCGAACAAATTTGTGATGAAACTCAGCAACGGTTCCGCCACCAATCTTATCTGTACCGACAAAAGTACATTGAACGTGGAGGACGTACGCCGCAAGTTCCGCGATTTTTACGCGCAAAGTTACACTTCCGCAGGACGGGAATGGGTGTATACCACCGATAAAAAACCCGTTATTATCGTGGAAGAGTTGTTGGAAGACGATACCCAGCGGGATGACTCGCTGTGCGATTACAAGATCATGTGTTTCGGCGGCGAAGTACATTGCATCATCTGCCATTACGACCGGTTTGTGGATCATCGCAGCAATATCTACGATACCGACTGGAACGATCGGAACATTACGGGTAACTACCCGCAAGGGGAGGGTGTGAAACGCCCCGAAAATCTGGAAGAGATGCTGGACGTCGCCCGCACCCTTTCAAAAGATTTCCCTGCCGTGCGCGTGGATCTCTATTCCATCAAGGGGAAGACGTACTTCGGTGAACTTACCTTCTTCCACTGTAGTGGTTACGTAAAATACACCCCCGATTCGTTCGATTTTGAATTGGGCGAAAAATTCGTTTTACCCGAAAGGAATCATTGATCGTATGAACACCTCTTTTACACCGAAAGTATCCATTGTGATACCCGTCTATAACGGCGCCGATTACCTGCGGGAATCCATCGACAGCGCCCTTGCGCAGACCTATCCGAATCTTGAAGTTTTGGTGGTCAACGACGGCTCCTGCGACGATGGTGCGACCGAAGCGATCGCCCTGTCTTACGGCGATCGCATCCGCTATTTCAAAAAAGAAAACGGCGGCGTGTCCTCCGCACTCAACTGCGGTATTCAAAATATGACGGGCGAGTATTTTTCATGGCTGTCGCACGACGATCGTTACGAGCCGCAAAAGGTGGAGCATTCGGTGGCGTATCTTGCCACGTTTGAAAAGCGTGACCGTCTGCTCGCCATGTGCGGCGGCTATTACATTGATAAAAACAGCAAGCATATCCGCGATATGCATTTTGATTTTGCGGCGGACACGGTGTACAGTGGTTTAGATGTGGTAGCACACATCCTAAAGCACGGGGTGTTGGACGCTTGTTGTCTGCTGATTCCCAAGACGGCATTTGACGAATGCGGTCTGTTCGATGAAGAGTTGCGGTTTAACCAAGACGCTTTGATGTGGTATCGCATCTTTTGCGCAAACTACGGGTTGGTAGTGAAAGACAGCGACAAGCACGTCGCCTACCGTCTGCACGCGGCGCAGACCTCAAAAACGCGACGCGACCTGTTGCTTACAAGTTCGCTGTCGCTTGCCAACACCATTGCCCCCACCTTCGCCGCGCTCAGCACGAAAGAGCGGCCGTTGCTGCGTATGTACGCACGCCGTCACGCGCGCATGAACTCCCCGCGTTCATTGAAGGTGTGTATTCGTATCGGGCGAGACACCAACGTATTTCACGTCAGCGACGTTTTGTATCTTTACTGTTGGCTGTTCATCGGCAAATGCCGTAACATATTGAAGGCGATCTATCATCGCCTGCGTTTTCACAAATAATTCCCAAAACAGGTGACTGTATGATTCCTTACTATGTACTGATGGGCGTACCGTTGCTGTTTGCGATGTTCCATTCGCTCAGCCTTGATCGCCCCCTACACCCCCTTCCCAAAAAGAATTACACCGTTCTGTTGTTTTTCATTATCTATTTCCTTTTACTGGCGCTGCGGCGAGAAGACATCGGTGTGGATACAGCCTCTTATGTACGCGTTTTTGATCGAATCGGCGATTATTCGTGGGATCGCGCCGCCCTCACCACCCGTTGGGAGATCGGGTTCGTTGCCTTCACCAAGGCGCTTGGCCTTTTCATCTCCTCACCTCAAGTATATTTGGCTGTAATTGCCGCCCTCTGTGTGTTCCCTTTAGGCTATCTGTATTATCATGAATCGGAAGATGACATAACGGCTATCGCGCTCTTTTTGATCTTCCCTGTGTTTATCATGCTGTTTTCGGGCTTGCGACAATCCTTGGCGATCGCCTTTGCACCGGCAGTATATTATGCCGCCCGCAAGCGTCATTTATGGCGTGCCTTGATATTGGCCGGCATTGCCACCTTGTTCCACACCTCCGCTTTGGTGCTGTTCATCATGTACCCGCTGTACCACATGAAGTTGCGCCCGAAGCATCTCTACTGGCTTATCCCCGGCTATCTCTTCACCTTCTTTAACAGCGCCCGTCTCTACTATCTGATCACACCGTTGTTCGGCGCGGATTACGCCGCCCGTTACAACGAACTGACACAGACCGGCGGCACAACCATGATCATTCTGTTTTCCATCTTTGTT
Organism: Oscillospiraceae bacterium; assembly: GCA_015065885.1. Taxonomy (GTDB): domain Bacteria; phylum Bacillota; class Clostridia; order Oscillospirales; family Acutalibacteraceae; genus SIG588. Next base: position 7,559 of record SVPJ01000057.1, read on the forward strand.
ATCTATGCTTTTTTGGCACCGGACGAAACGCTGATGGATGCAGACTGCCTTGGTTTGCGCAATATTTTGGTGCTGGTTCTTTTCATTCAGATGTTCTCCCCCATCAGTCCGCTGACCATGCGTATGAATTACTACTTCTTGCCGTTTGTCCCGTTGCTGATCCCCAAGATTACCCACCGCATCACACGGATCGATCGGCGGTATGTGCAATTGATCAAAATCGGTTTAGCGCTGTTCTTCTTTGCCTATCATCTACTGAAGATACGATCAGTAGACAGTTTGAATATTTATCCCTACGCATTCTTTTGGGAATAACATAAACGAAAAGAGGAAATAACCATGAGCCTTTTTAAAGACAAAACGTTACTGATCACGGGTGGCACGGGGTCGTTCGGCACGGCAGTGCTGAACCGTTTTCTCGCCACCGACATCGG
>SVPJ01000009.1 GCA_015065885.1 Oscillospiraceae bacterium
TCGAAGAATTTTAACAGAGCCGATTTTTTCATCGGCAAGGCTAAAAACAGTATTTTAACACAGCCGAGGGGAAAATCGGCCCGTTAAAATCGGGTTCGGATATGCCTCCTCTGCTTAAGGAGTTTGGCAAAGAATGAAGCGAAGCAAGATCCGCCGTCGCAGCCGTGTGTTTCGGCGGCGGCGCGGAGGTGCTGTGTTCGGTAAGGTGCTTTTGTGGCTGCTGGTGATTCCCGTTGCTATTGGGGGGTATTTTTTGGCGCAATACCTCTTTGAAGGGGGCGGCGGCAAACCTGCCATAGCACCCACCGCGCCGACCGAAAGTACCACCGCAACGACCCCGTCACAGACCCCGTCCGCCACCCCGACGGTGCCGAACGTAAGCGACGGTGCGAACGTAAAGAACATGCAGGCGTTATATTTGCCTGCCTCCGCCTTGTACGCCCCCGAAACGTGGACGGCGACTCTTGAAGCGGCGAGTGCGGCGGGGTATAACGCGGTGATCGTGGATGTGAAAGATGCCGACGGACGGTTGTGGTACATCTCGTCTTCTCCGCTTGCACAAACGGCACGCGCCGTGCAAACGAAGGCGGTCTCTGTCGAAGTGCTTACGGCGTTGCGGGATGCGTGGCAAGAGAAGTGGGGGCTTACCCTCATTCCTCGCGTGTATGCGTTTCGCGACCACACCGCCCCACGCTATCTGGAGAACGCACGGGTGACGGTGCAGGGGGATACCGATGCCGTATGGTACGATGATAAACCCGACGAAGGCGGTCGCCGCTGGCTCAATCCGTACGCCGAAGAGGCGCGGGGGTATATTTTGGAAATCACCGCCGAATTGCACGGCATAGGATTTCCCTTGCTGATGCTTGACGGTGTGCAGTTCCCCGACCAAGAGGCGCGTGCCTACTACGGTGACGCCGAACAGACGGCGTTGCCGCGGGGGGATGTTTTGGCAGGTTTTGCCGCGCGAATGAATGAAGTCGTCGGCAAGGATGGTTGGATGCTCACGGTCGGCGGTATGGCGGCCGTAGGCGAGAAAACGGGGGTGTACGGCGCTAATCCCGCGACCTTTGGCGTGGGGGTGATCGCCCCGTGGGCGTTGCCCTCCTCCTTCGGCGGCAAGCTGACGCTGGGCGGCGCGACGGTCGCCTCTCCGAACAGCCACCCGTACGAAGCGGCAACCTTGTTGTTCGGGCAGTTGAAGGCACGGTTGCAGTTGATGGAATCGCCGCCGCAGGCGATGCCGTGGTTGCAGGCAGGAGGGTATAACACCGCCGACGTGGCGGCGCAGGTCACCGCTCTGCGTGAACAGCTGGGTGCCGATGCACCGTACGTGTTGTACCATCCCGACGGGAAGTATGCGTTTTAAAATAAAAAGCACGCGAAACGTGACGTTTCGCGTGCTTTTGCTTACTTATATTATGCTTTGGTCATAAACAAAACGCCGAGCGTTTCGGGGCCGCAGTGGCAGGAGATGGTGCAACCCGCGCGAGTGACGTAGATATTTTCGAACGGGCCGCAATCCTTAACGACCGCCTTCATCTTCTCGAGTTCCGTCTCCGACGTGCCCGAATGGGTGATGAACACCTTTTCGTAGTCAATGTCGTCACGGTTCAGCATATCCCGCACGTACTGTTCACGCACCTTGGAGAGCGCGCCGCGGTATTTTTTGCCGACCGCCATCGTGCCGTCTTCCGTGTTCACTTCGATACAAGGTTTCAGTTGCAACACGTTCGCACCCATCATCGCAAGTGCGGAGCAACGGCCGCCCTTGTGCAGAAATTCGAGCGTGTCCAGCACGAAACTGGCGTGGCAATAGGGCACCAACGCCCGCACTTCTTCCGCGATCTGCGCGGCAGGAAGACCTGCTGCAATGCGTTTCGCCGCTTCCAGCACCAAAAGACCGGAGCCGGTGGAGAGGTTGCAGGAGTCGATGACCCACACGTTGCCGACTTCTTCGGCGGCAAGACCTGCGTTCTGATTGGAAGAGGAAAGCCCGTGTCCGAGCGAGATGTGTACCACATCAAATCCCTGCTCCACGAACGCGCGGAAGAAGTCTTCATAGGTAGCGACGTTGATCGCCGCCGTGCGCGGCAAAATCTTTTTTTCGCGGTAGGTCGCGTAAATGCCGTCGGGATCGATGGTCACGCCGTCAAGATACTGTTCGTCACCGAGCGTGACGTTGAACGGGATGATGTGTACCTTGTGCTGTTCCAACAATGCGGCACCCAGATCGCAGGTGCTGTCAGCGGACAGAAGGACCGGTCTGCTCATAGTTTTGTCACCTCATTTTAGATTCAATAGATCAACTATACCATAATTCTCCGCAAAAAACAAGTAATCCCCTTGTTTTTTTGCAAAATTGTGGTATGATAAAAATAGTATATTATCGGTAGACATTAAATAACGGAAAGGATAAATGAAATGGAGAAACGAACGATCCCGTTTTGGGAGATCCTGCGGGCGGTGTCGCTGGTGCTGTTTTTTGCCGGTGCCGCCGTACTCGGCTACTGGATCTTCGGACACGACAATCCCGCGCTCGAGGTGCGTAACGAGGTGCAGCAACTGCTCTATCCACTCGGCCTCGGTCTGCTGCTCGCAGGTCTTTTGACCGCAACGTTGTCGGCAACGCTGTGGAAAAGCGACGAAGAACGTCCCGTGTGGTACTATCCCGTGGCGGCGGCACTGCTTACCTTGTGCGGACTTGGCATTGCGTACGTCTTTCTCGGCATCTGGCCTGTCGGGGACGAGACGTGTCTCATCGTGGATATGCACCATCAGTATGCCCCGCTGCTCGCCAAACTGCGCACGATGTTTATCGGTGGTGACAGTTTCCTCTATTCGTTCGACCTCGGAATGGGCGCGTCGGTGCTGCCTGCGTTTGCGTACTATCTCGCGAGCCCGCTCAACCTGTTGCTCGTGCTGTTCCCCGAACATCTGCTGGCAGAAGGCATCTTCCTCATCACCATTCTTAAAAATATGTTGATCGCGGCGGCGTGCGCACTGTGCCTGCAGTACCTGTACGGCGAGCGTTCACCCAAAGTGGCGGCGGTGTCGCTGTTCTATTCGATGATGATGTACGTTCTCGCGTATTCGTGGAACATTATGTGGCTGGACGGGTTGATCGCTCTGCCGCTTGTGGTGATGGGTTTCGAGCACCTGATGCGTCGCGGAAAATATTTGCCGTACGTACTCTCGCTCGCCTACGCGCTGTATGCGAACTATTACATCGCGTTTATGCTGTGCATCTTCCTGGTACTCTATTTCTTTGCCTTCCTGCTCCGTCAAAAGCGGGAGAGAGAAGCCAACCGCCGTGCACTGTGGCGTTTTACGGCAGGGTCGTTGCTCGGCGGCGGTATCGCCATGTTCTTGGTACTGCCCACCTTCCTGGCACTCGGGCAGACTTCGGCGGCGGGCGCGGGACTCCCGGATATGGACGTGTACTTTGATCTGTACGATATGCTCGGGCGCCATCTCTATCAGGTGTCCCCCACCATTCGCTCCCGCTTTTTGCCGAATTTGTATTGCGGTATTGCGCCTCTCGTGTTGGTGCCGCTGTTTGCACTCAACCGCGGCATTCCCCGCCGCCGCCGTGCGGCGTATCTCGGCTTGCTTGCTGTGATGTTCTTCAGCCTGCCGCTCAATCAAGTGAACCTTCTGTGGCACGGCCTGCACTCTCCGAACGACCTTCCCTACCGTTTTTCCTTCATCTATTGCTTCGTGCTGATCCTGCTCAGTTACGAAACGCTGATGCATATCCGCACCGTCCGTCCGCGCCAGATCTTGGCGGTACTCGGTGCCGTCCTCACCTACGTGATGGTGGAGGAAAAGTTCGGCAGTTCCGAGACCTACGGGTTTAAAACGCTGTATATCAGTTTGGCGCTTGCCGCACTCTACGCCGCGCTGGCGTATTTGATGGCACGCCAAAAGGTGCGTCGTGCCGTCGGCAGTATGCTGTTGCTCACGCTGGTGACGATGGAGATGACCCTGAACGCCTCCAACGTGATGACCCAACTGAATAATCAGGAGTTTTACAGCAACCACAGCGGTTACGTGGATAACCTCACGACCGAAGCGGTGCAGGACGCGGTGGCGTCGCTGGAAAAGCAGGCGGAAAAGGGCGGACACACGTTCACCCGTGTGGAATTCCTGCCGCGCCGCACCTGTATGGACACGGCGCTGTTCCAATACAGCGGCATCACCTCCTTTGCCTCCAGCAACTCCTACCGCACCACCCGCTTTATGGGCGCGATGGGCTATGCGGTGAACGGCGTGAACAGCTATTTGTATAAGAGCTTCATCCCGATGACCGACTCTCTGCTCGGCATTCGGTACGTAGCGCTTGAAAACCGTCTCGCCTCGCACGCCCAACTGACCCTTGTGGACACCACCCTTACCGTAGACAAAGAAGACGGTGAAACGAAGGAATACTATATATATGAAAATAAGACGGCACTGCCGCTCGCGTGGCGCGCCGACAGTACGGTGAAGGAATGGGCGTCGTCGTATTACAATCCCGTGGTCAGCATCAACGGCCTGTACGCTTCTATGACAGGCAATCTCTCCCCCGTCTTGGTGCCGATGCAGATCGAGCCGTACGCCGACCACCACGGCGTTATGACCGTCAACGGCACCTACGGTTTCCGCTTGGACGGCGGCGTTGCCCAGCGCGGTGATCTGCGTGCGGCGGCGGATGCCGACGGGCAGTATTTCCTTTACGTGGACTGCCGCGGTGCGGATTCCATTTCAGTCACACAGGGCGACAACTCGTGGAGCGTGACCACCCACGAGCCGTTCTTCATCGACGCAGGGTATCTCACGGCGGGCAGTTACGCTACCGTCACCGTGACATCCGATACCACCTGCTCGGGCAATGTGTATATGTTGCGTATGGACGAAGCGGTGTTTAACGCGGCGATCGCATCCCTCTCGGCCGACGGCATGACCGTCACCGAGTTTGACGACGCGCGTATCCGCGGCAAGATCAACGCCTCGGCGGCGGGTGCGATGGTCACCTCCATCCCCTACGACGCGGGCTGGCGTGTGAAGGTGGACGGTAAGACGGTGAAGACCTATCCGCTGGATCAGGCGATCCCCGACGGCGTGGAGGAAGAGGAGAACGTCGGCGGCGCGTTGCTCGGCTTTGATATCGGCGCGGGTGAACACACGGTGGAACTGGTGTTCGTGCCGCAGGGCTTTGCGGCAGGCGTGATCCTGAGTTTGCTCAGTTTGGCACTGTTGATCGCGGCGGCACTGTTCACGGGCCGCTGCGCGCCCCGTGTGAGCGGCACTCGCTTTGCGTGGGTCTTCGACACGACCGACGTGGATGCACCCACCGTATCGGCGGAGGAAGAGGCGTGCGCCCTGCCGACGGAGGAGACGGCAGACGACCTGCCCGCCGACGAGCCCGTCTTAGGCGACGAGCCGTCCGAAGCGGCGGACGAAACGCCGACCGACCTGCAGGAAGAAGCGGACATCGCGGGGTGCGAGTCTTGTGAAGAGTGACGGCAGACGGGCGTTTTCGGCCCTGCGTTGTCACGCCGTACACGAAATTTAAAAAAATTTCACAAAACCCCTTGACAGCAACGGGGGTTGTGTGTACAATGATACTGTCCAATCATATTTTTAAAAAAGGAGAAGATTGAAATGAAAAAGTTTTCTGTCATCGCGATCGTTTGCGCTTTGGCGCTGATGCTGTGCGTGCCGTTCGGTGCGTTCGCTGACAATGCAGAGTTCGTTCTCTCGGCGGAGAAGGTTGTCGCCGGTGCTGACGGCACTGCAAACGTGGACATCAACTACGAAGTGGTTGGTTCCGACGTGTACGTTCTGAACGGTCAGTTCGTGATCACCTATCCCACCGACAAGCTGGAACTGCTCGTTGGCGAGAAGGTTGGTCCGAAGGATCCCGCGAACGACCTGTCCCCCATGCCCAACAAGCAGGTTGGTGTGGACAAGGAAAATGGCAAGGTTGAAGTTGCGTTCATGTCCGACAGCGGTCTGGATCCCCTGACCGGCGTTGTCGCGTCGCTGCCCTTCAAGGTGAAGGATGGCGTCGAAGGCGCTGTGGAGATCAAGGTTGAGACCACCGTTCTCATGAAGTATGACCTCGTGGACGAGTCCAACGCTACCGGTTTGGATATGTTGGCGGAAGGCGCTGTGGAGACGGTTGCTGTGATCGAAGTTGCGGCTCCGACCACCACCACGACCACCACTACCACCACCACGACCACCACTACCACCACCACTACGGCGGCTCCGACCACCACCACCACGACCACCACTGCGGCTCCGACCACCACCACTGCGGCGACCACCAAGGCTCCCGCTCCGGCCGGCGAAGCTACTCCGTGGGCGCTGATGGCGACGGTTGCTGTTGCCGGTGCTGCTCTGGTTGTTCTGTCCACCAAGAAGAGCAAGTAATTAAATGATTGGATTAAACGGGTGACCGTTTAAGGAAGGCGCTGACCGATGGTCAGCGCCTTTTCTTAATTTGTGTGCAAGAGGACATTTTTCTTGCCGCACCTACCGTGGTTTACACACCGTAGGGCGGGGGCTCGGCTCCCGCCGCTTTTTCGACTGTGCACCCGCCGCGGACAGCCGCGGACGGCTGACTCAATTCGTAGGGTGCGGCGCTTGTCGACGCACCGTTCCGCGACCGACCGCAAAATTTGTGCTACGCACCACACCGTAGGGACGCGTGTCCTCACGCGTCCGCAATACGACCGCCCGTGCAATACGGTGCAATGCACCCGCCGTAGGGGCGCCCCTGTGTGGTCGCCCGTTTCACGCCCGACCGCGACACTCACGGCACGTCGTAAACGCCGTGCCCTACGAAGGCGGGCGGCAGGTTGCCGCCCTTACGTTTCACGCACCCAGCCTTCCCCTCGCGTTGAAGGCTCTTGTTGCGCGCATATAACCGCACGTGCCCTATGTAAATTTTACGTAAACCTCTTGCGTTTCCCGAATTTGTGTGCTACAATAAACGGGTAAATAAGCGGCGGTTGCCGCAATAAAGAATACGGAGGAAGAAAATTATGGCAAATCGTTTTGTGCTCAACGAGACCAGCTATCACGGCAAGGGTGCCGTTGCGGCTGTGGCGACGGAAGTGACCGCCCGCGGCTTCAAAAAGGTGCTTATCTGCTCCGACCCTGACCTGATCCGTTTCGGCGTGACCAAGAAGGTGACCGACGTGCTGGACGACGCGAACATCGCGTACGACATTTTCAGCGAGATCAAACCCAACCCCACCATCGAAAACGTGCAGGCGGGCGTGGCGGCGTTCAAGGCGAGCGGTGCGGATTGCATCGTGGCGATCGGCGGCGGCTCTTCCATTGATACGGCGAAGGCGGTCGGCATCATCATCACCAACCCCGAGTTTGCGGACGTCCGCTCGCTCGAAGGCGTTGCCCCCACCACCAAGCCCTGCGTGCCGATCATCGCGGTGGCGACCACGGCAGGTACGGCGGCAGAGGTGACCATCAACTACGTCATCACCGACGTGCAGAACAACCGTAAGATGGTGTGCGTGGACGTCCACGACATCCCCGTCGTGGCGATCGTGGATCCTGAAATGATGGCGACGATGCCGAAGGGCCTCACGGCCGCTACCGGTATGGATGCGCTGACCCACGCGATCGAAGGCTACATCACCAAGGGCGCTTGGGAAATGAGCGATATGTTCCACCTGAAGGCGATCGAACTGATCGCGAAGAGCCTGCGCGGTGCGGTGGCGAACACCGACGAAGGCCGCGAGGGTATGGCTCTCGGTCAGTACATCGCGGGCATGGGCTTCTCCAACGTGGGCCTTGGCATCGTGCATTCGATGGCGCACCCGCTCGGCGCGCTGTACGACACCCCGCACGGTGTGGCAAACGCCATCATCCTGCCGACCGTTATGGAGTACAACGCTCCCGAGACCGGTGAGAAGTATCGTGACATCGCGAAGGCGATGGGCGTGTGCGGCGTGGATGCCATGTCGTTGGAAGAGGCGCGCAAAGCGGCGGTCGATGCGGTGCGTCAACTGTCGGTGGACGTGGGTATCCCCGCGGACCTCAAGGATATTGTGAAGGCGGAGGACGTGGATTTCCTGGCTCAGTCCGCGTTTGACGATGCCTGCCGTCCCGGCAACCCGCGCGATACGTCGGTGGCGGAGATCAAAGAGTTGTATCTCTCCCTGCTGTAATTTCCGAAAAAACGAGAAGCCCGAAGGCATCGCCTTCGGGCTTCTTTATTGCTAGGGTGAGCATTTAAACCCGAACTCCGTTTTTGAAAGGCGGATTTTCACTCACCCATTGTTAAAATACTCGCCAATACGGAAGTATTGGCTGCGTTTTCGCCTCGGTTGAGCGAAAATCCGCTCTTTCAAAAATCTGCGACCGCAAAGCGGACATTGCCGCAAAACTGCAACAAGTAGATGTAGCGGGCAATGTCTGCTTCGCGGCGGGTTCGAGTTTAAATGCTCACCCTAACCGCACCCGCCGTACGGGTGGGTTATCCTTTCCCTTTCCCCAGTCGTCCGAAAAAGCGGAAGGTGAGCGGCCAGATGCAGCCTGCAAACACGGCGATCAGGAAATACCGTACGCCGTCGGCCGCGGGCGCACCGCCAAACAGTGCGGCAAGCGGCGCTTTGAGTCCCGCTTTGATGGCGAGCAACGGAAGCAGACCAAACGCCATCTTCAGCCCTTGCGCCCACCACACTGCGCGGGTGTCGAAGCGAATGAAACGGGTATCCGCCTCAAACGCCAACCACAGCCCCGCAAAACAGCCGAGTATCTTATAGGCGTTTTTCACACCGCTCGCGTAATTGTGGGGGTCGATATCCGCGGGGAAAGGAAACCACGTAACAAACGCCAAAAAGCCGATTGCAAGGGCGGCACACGCCAAAAACAGCACCCGCATGCGCCGCGGGGAGTTCATCGCCCATCTCACGAGCGGGTACAACCCCAATACGAGACCTCCCGCGACGAGCAGGGAAACACCCACGTCTGCCGGGGTATGCACTCCCAGATACAGCCGCGAAAAGCCGACCAGCGCGCAGACGAGAAGACAGAGCGCACGCACCCACCACCGCTGTGCCGATCGTGCCACGCCGCCGTATACGCCCACAGCGGTCTGCGTGTGACCGCTCGGGAAGGAGTACCCCGTTGCCGCTGTTTTGGCATCACCGACCACCGTGAGCGATGGGTCGCGCACCCACGGACGGGGAACACGAAATAAAAGTTTTAAAAATTGATTGAGTACGGTGCCTAAAAAGCCCACAAACAGCAAAAAATATCCTTGTCGTTTGTCGATACACCAAAAGAACAAAAGCCCCGCTGCGATAAACAACGTTTCTTCGCCGAGCAGTGTGACGGCAGAGAAAACCGCATCGCCGAGCGGTGTGCGCCAAGAGGCGAGCCAATGCAGAAACTCCATGGTTACGACCCTCCGAAAATATGGTTTCTTCATTTATACCACAGTGAACGGAAAAAGTCAAACGGCGCGGCGGTCGAAAAAGCGGGAATAGAAAGGACAATGCTAAGAGAATGTCGAAAAAATTCTTGCTATCTTAAAAGAGATGTGGTATAATGCTGTAAATATATGTATAATAGTGTAGTGTCTTCTGCAAAGGAAGTGAAAAGAAATGCCTCATTCGCCGTCTTTGCATCGTTCCAGCAAACCCTTGCAAAGAACGATCTTCATCGGCATTTTGGATATTTTATCGGTCGTTCTTTGTTGGTTTGCCGCGCTGTGGTTACGTTTTGATTTCCAGTTCAGCGCCATTCCCGGCTTGTATTTGAACGAGTATGCGACTATGCTGTTGCCGTGGTGTGCGGTGGTCATTTTGGTGTTTGCCGTGTGTCGGTTGTATAACAGCATTTGGGGATTTGCGGGTGCAGACGAGTTGCTTCGTGTTATCGGTGCGTTTTGTCTGCTGTTCGCTGTCGGCTTTTTGCTGGTGACACTGTTTGACGTGACGTTGCCCCGATCGTGCTACATAATCGGGATGGCGTTCCATTTCCTTGCAACGCTTGCGATCCGCTTTGCCTACCGCCTGCTTCGCAACGTGCGGGCACAGTGGCGGCATTTCAGTGCCACGAAGCGGGAGAAAAACATCATGCTTATCGGCGCGGGTGAAGCGGGGCGAATGCTGGCGACCGAGTTTTTCACCAGCAACCATCTGCGTGACACCGTCGTCTGCGTGATCGACGACGACCCCGCAAAACAGGGCAAGCGTCTGTGCGGCGTGCCCATCGTGGGCGGTCGGGAGGATATCCCGAAGGCCGTGAAAGACTACGGCGTGGACAAGATCATTTTCGCCATTCCCACGGCAACGGCGGGGGTGCGCAAGGCGATACTCGATATTTGCAGTACCACGGGCTGTCCCGTACAGTTGGTGCCGGGCATCTATCAGTTGGCAGGCGGCGACGTCAGTGTCAGTACGCTGCGTGAGGTCAGCGTGGAAGAACTGCTCGGGCGGGATCCCATCTGCGGCGATGCAGAGGAGATCACGGCGTATATTAAGGGCAAGACCGTGATGGTCACAGGTGCCGGCGGGTCGATCGGCAGTGAGTTGTGCCGTCAGATCGCCCGTGCCAAGCCGAAACAACTCGTCTTGTTCGATATTTACGAAAACAGCACCTATGAGATCCAACTGGAATTGGAGCGAGCCCATCCCGCATTGAGCGCCGTGGCGCTCATCGGATCGGTGCGCAACACCGAACGCTTGCGCGCCGTTATGAAGCAGTACGCACCCGACATCGTGTTCCACGCGGCGGCGCACAAGCATGTGCCGCTGATGGAAACGAGTCCGAACGAAGCAATCAAAAACAACGTGTTCGGCACCTATAAACTCGCCCGTGCGGCGGCGGAACACGGGGTGAAGCGTTTCGTGCTCATCTCCACCGACAAGGCGGTGAATCCCACCAACATCATGGGTGCGTCCAAGCGACTGTGTGAAATGGTGGTGCAGATGATGAACCGCACCTGCGAGACCGAGTTCGCCGCGGTGCGTTTCGGTAACGTGCTGGGCAGTAACGGCAGCGTGATCCCGCTGTTCAAACGGCAGATCGCCGCAGGCGGTCCCGTCACCGTCACCCATCCCGATATCGTGCGGTATTTTATGACCATTCCCGAAGCGGTGAGTTTGGTGCTTCAGGCAGGGCACTACGCCCGTGGCGGCGAGATTTTTGTACTCGATATGGGCGAGCCCGTAAAGATCGACGATATGGCGCGTAAGTTGATACGTCTGTCGGGGTACGAGCCGGACGTGGATATTCGTGTGGAATACACGGGCTTGCGGCCGGGCGAAAAGTTGTTTGAAGAACTGTTGATGGCGGAGGAAGGGTTAAAGAGTACCGCCAACCGCCGTATTCATATCGGCAAACCCATTGATATGAACGACGAACTGTTTAAAGAACAACTTGAAAAACTGGAAGAAGCGTGTCGGCAGGAACGCGCCGACATTAAACGGTTGGTGGCACAAATGGTACCTACCTATACACCGCCGAAAGATACGTTGTGACCAAAGGCATAGAAAGGATTTGTGTAGTATGATGACTGTTTCGTTTTCCCCGCCCGACGTTACCGAAGCGGAGATTCAAGAGGTAGCGGACGCACTGCGTTCGGGGTGGATCACCACGGGTCCGAAAACCAAAGAGCTTGAGCGACAGGTTGCGGCGTTTTGCGGCACCGCCCGTGCGGTGTGCCTGAATTCGCAGACGGCGTGTGCGGAACTGGTGCTTCGTCTGCTCGGTATCGGTGCGGGTGACGAGGTGATCGTGCCGGCATATACCTATACCGCGTCTGCTTCGGTGATCTGTCACGTGGGGGCGACCCCCGTGATGATCGACACGCAGGTCGATTCGCTCGAAATGGATTACGACGCACTCGAGGCGGCGGTGACCGAAAAGACGAAGGCCATCATCGCGGTGGACCTCGGCGGCGTGCCGTGTGATTACGACCGTTTATATGCGATCGCGGAAAAGAAAAAGGCGTTGTTCCGTCCTGCCTCCCACGTGCAGGAGGCGATGGGCCGCGTGGCGGTGATGGCAGATACCGCACACGCCTTCGGTGCGTCCCGCAAGGGGGTGCCTGCCGGTCGCTTGGCAGATTTCTCTTCCTTCTCGTTCCACGCGGTGAAGAACCTCACCACGGCGGAAGGCGGCGCGCTGACGTGGCTGCCCATCAACGGCATCGACGATGAAGAGATCTACCATCAGATGCAGCTGTACTCCCTGCACGGTCAGTCGAAGGATGCACTTGCGAAGACCAAACTCGGTGCGTGGGAATACGACGTGGTCGGCACGTGGTACAAGTGCAATATGACCGATATCGCCGCGGCAATGGGGCTGGCGCAGATGAAGCGCTATCCCGAAATGCTCCGCCGCCGCCGCGAGATCGTGGAAAAATACGACGCCGCTTTTAAACCGCTCGGGGTGGAAGTGTTACCGCATTATACCGACACCCACATGTCGTCGGGCCACTTGTACATTACCCGCGTGCCGAACGTCACGGCGGAACAGCGTTCGGATATCATCGTGAAGATGGCGGAGCGCGGCATTGCCTGCAACGTGCATTACAAGCCGTTGCCGATGTTCACGGCGTACAAAAAGATGGGCTTCGACATTGCGAATTACCCCAACGCCTACGCCCGCTTCACAAACGAGATCACGCTGCCGCTTCACACCTGCCTCACCGACGAGCAGGTGGACTACGTGATCGCAAACTTTACCGATATTTTGAAAGAGTATCTGTAAGAACGACAAACCCCCGCGTGTTTTACAACACACGGGGGTTTATAACGTTCTTTATTCAACCGGCAGCCAGACGTTCGGCTGTTCCATTGCACGCAGGCAGGTCTCGCGGATCGCCATGATGCCGATGGTGTCACGGTGAGACACGGGGATCTCGCCCGTGCGGAACATATGCAGGATGGCGTGGATCAGCCCCTTGAAGAACCCGTCGTTGACGACCACTGTTTCGTTGCGGTCGGCGTCGGCGTGGTTGATCTGCAACACGAACTCGGCAGGGCCCGCCAACTGGGTGACGGTGGCACAGCGGCCGTCGGCAAACAGCAACACCCATGCGGGTGCCATTTTGGTGCCGTAGTACATCACGCGGCAAACGTCCGAGCCCATCAGCGTGACGATCGGCTCCAACTGGTGAATGAGATAGGTGTCGGGGTGGCCGCCGCCCGTACTCACGATGGAGTCGATGTCTTCCCGCACGACGGGCGCGATCTTTTCGGAAAAGCGCAGGGCAGACGAGGAGAAGCAGGGCGTACCGTACGCTTCACCCACCGCAAAAATACGTGCCGCTTCCGCACCCGTGTCCGCAAAGGTCTTGTCAATGTACACCGGCTTGCCGCTCGCGAGTGCCGCATACGACAGGTCGTAATGCCGTTCGCTGTTATCGGGGGAGAGGACGATGATCGCATCGCACTTTTCCACCAATTCTTCAATGGTGGGAAGCAGTTCGATGCCGTATTTTTCCGCCCACTCACGGTTGCTGATGCGCCCTTCAATGGTGGGCTCCACCTCGGCGTAGGCGTATTTTACTTCAAATTCACCGCCGCTGTAGTCGCGGATCCACGCGGGATAGTTGTCGGCGTGCCACTCATTTAAATAGTGGTCGATAAAACCAACGATCTTTTTCTCCATATCTTACCACACTCCTTTTCTTTCATTATACCACGCGACAAACGGCGGAAAAATATCTGCATTTCACCTCTTCTTTGTCTTGATTTCATCTTGCCACCGTCAAAAAACGGCGGTATACTATCCATAAAGGAGGCGCTGGGATGAAAAACGTCATTTTTGATTACGGTATGGTGCTGGTACGGTTTGACCCTGCCTATATGGTGGGACAATACGTCAGCGACCCCGCCGACGCGGCGTTGCTTGCCGCGGTGGTGTTCGACCGTCTCTATTGGGATCGCCTGGATGCGGGTACGATCGAGGATGAAGAGGTACTTGCGGCGTGTCGCACACGCTTGCCCGCACGATTGTGGGCGGTCGCCGACGAGATCTATTACAACTGGATATACAACCTGCCCGAAATGGCGGGCATGCGCGAGTTGATACGCGACTTGAAAACGCACGGCGTGCGGTGTTTTTTACTCTCCAACATCTCCCGCTATTTCGCCGCCCACAGCAAGGAGGCGCCGCTGATCGACGAACTGGAAGACTGCGTGTTTTCCGCCGTGTGCGGTCTGCAAAAGCCGGATCCCGCCATTTTTGCCCACGCGTGCGAACAGTTCGGTATCGCGCCGTTTGAGACCCTATTCGTGGACGACCGTGCCGAAAACGTGGCGGTAGCGGAAGCGTGCGGTATGCGGGGGTACGTTTTTGATGGCGATACGGCGTCCTTGCGCGAATTTTTGAGCACGCTTTACGCAATAGGTGATTGACAAACGGCGACACGTGTGCTAAAATGCTAAAAAGAGACTATATAAAAAAGGGTGAAAAAAATGAAACATATCCAGACCATCGAGACCCGCAATCTGTGCGAGAGCGCGAAAAAGGGCGGTTGCGGCGAGTGCCAGACCTCTTGCCAGTCCGCTTGCAAGACCAGTTGCGGTATCGCCAACCAGAAGTGCGAAAACAAGAAGGAAAGCAAATGATTTTCCGCAAATGCCGCCGACCTCGGCGGCATTTGTTTTTGAAGGAGAAAACGCTATGATCCATCAATACAAACTGGGCGACTATAACATCGTTCTCGACGTGTGTTCGGGTGCCGTGCACGCGGTGGACGAGGTCGCATACGACATCATCGCGCTGTTCGAATCGCAAACTCGCGAGGAGATCTTGGCGGCGATGAACGCCAAATACGCCGATCGTGCCGATATTACGGCGGCGGACGTCGCGGAATGCTACGAGCAGGTCGCGGCGTTGAAGGCGCAGGGGAAACTGTTCGCGGAAGATACCTTCCGACCGATGGCGGGCGCGTTAAAGGAAAAAACGGCAGGCGTCGTGAAGGCGTTGTGCCTGCACGTTGCCCACACCTGCAACTTGAACTGCGCCTACTGCTTTGCCAGCCAGGGCAACTATCACGGCGACCGTGCGGTGATGAGTTTTGAGGTGGGCAAGCAGGCACTGGATTTTCTGGTGGAAAATTCGGGTACGCGCCACAACCTGGAGGTGGACTTTTTCGGCGGCGAGCCGTTGATGAATTTTCAGGTGGTGAAGGATCTCGTGGCGTATGCCCGCAGCATCGAAAAAGAAAAGGGAAAAAATTTCCGCTTCACCCTCACCACCAACGGCGTATTGGTGGACGACGACGTGATCGACTTTGCCAACCGCGAGTGCGCCAACGTGGTGCTGAGTTTGGACGGCAGAAAAGAGATACATGACCGCTATCGCGTGGACTATGCGGGTAACGGCAGTTGGGAGAAGATCGTGCCGAAGTTTCAGCGCTTCGTGGAGGCGCGCGGCGGCAAGGACTACTATATGCGCGGCACCTTCACCCACGCCAATCCCGATTTCCTGAACGATATTCAGCAGATGCTCGATCTCGGATTTACGGAACTCAGTATGGAGCCGGTGGTGTGTGCCGAGGGCGATCCCGCGGCACTGACCGAAGAGGACCTGCCCGTGGTACTCGAACAATACGAGAAGTTGGCAGACTTGATGCTCCGTCGCGAGCGGGAGGGTAAGCCTTTCACCTTCTATCACTATATGATCGACCTTACGGGCGGTCCGTGCATCTATAAGCGCATTTCGGGTTGCGGAAGCGGTACGGAATATATGGCGGTCACCCCGTGGGGCGACCTGTACCCCTGCCACCAGTTCGTGGGGGAGGAGAAATTCAAACTCGGCGACGTGTGGCACGGCGTGACCAACACGGCGGCGCAGGACGAGTTTGCCGCGTGTAACGTGTATGCCCACGAGGAATGCCGCGACTGTTGGGCGCGGTTGTATTGCTCGGGCGGTTGTGCGGCGAACGCCTATCACGCAACAGGCAGTGTGACGGGCGTGTACGAATACGGGTGCAAACTGTTCAAGAAACGTATGGAATGTGCCATTATGCTCGCGGTCGCACGGGCGCTGGGCGAATGAGTATGAACACACCGATCGTCGATTTCGTGCGCCGCTATGCGGCAAGCGATACCCGCCGTTTGCATATGCCGGGACATAAGGGGCGACCCGTTTTGGGTTTTGAATTCTTCGATATCACCGAGATACACGGGGCGGACAGTTTGTACGAAGCGGACGGCATCATTGCCGAAAGCGAAGCGAACGCGAGCCGTCTGTTCGGCTCGGATACCTACTATTCCACCGAAGGGGCGTCGCAGTGCATCCGCGCGATGTTGCATTTGGCGATGCAGCAAAACGGCGGCAGACCCCGACGGGTATTGGCAGGGCGCAACGCCCACAAAGCATTTCTCAGCGCCGCGGCGTTGTTGGACATTGCGGTCGCGTGGCTGTATCCTGCCGCCGAAGAGGGATATCTCGCCTGCACCGTGACCCCGACGGCACTGGACGAGCGACTGGCGAGCGAGGACGTCGCGGCGGTATACGTGACCTCGCCCGACTATCTCGGCAATACGGCGGATATTGCCGCTCTCGCCGAAGTTTGCCACCGCCGCGGGGTACTGTTGTTGGTGGATAACGCCCACGGGGCGTATCTCAAATTCTTGTCGCCCTCACAGCATCCGATCGACCTCGGTGCGGATATTTGCTGTGATTCGGCGCATAAGACCTTGCCCGTGCTGACGGGCGGGGCGTATTTGCACCTGGCAAAGACCGTACCGTTTGAGGCGGGGGCGGTCAAAGCGGCGCTTGCCCTGTTCGGCTCGACCAGTCCGTCTTATCTGATCTTGCAGTCGCTGGATGCCGCCAACGCGTATCTCGAAAACTACCCGCCGCAACTTTCGGCGTTTTTACCGCAGGTGGCGGCGATGAAACAACGGCTCGCGGCGCACGGATACGTGTTGTGCGGCAGTGAGCCGCTTAAAGTCACGCTCAGCACCAAACCGCACGGGTATCACGGCTGTGAGGTGGCGGACGCGTTGCGGCGAGCGGGTGCCGAGTGCGAATTTGCCGACCCCGACTACGTCGTGCTGATGCTGACGCCGCAGTTGACGGCGGAGGATTTGTTTTGCCTGCAGACGGCGTTGCTGTCCCTGCCGCCAAAGCCGCCGCTCACGGCGACACCCCCGCGTTTTTGCGCAGGGGTATCCGTGCTGTCGGTGCGCGAGGCGATGCTCGCCAAAACACAGTTTGTAACGGTAGCCGATGCGCTCGGTCGGGTGCTGGCGGCACCGACGGTCGGCTGTCCGCCCGCCGTACCGATCGCCGTCTGCGGCGAGCGGTTGGATGAACACGCACTCGCGTGTTTTCGCTACTACGGCATTGAAACCTGTGCGGTAACGGTCGAAGAAGAGGTATAAAAGGAGTGTCGATATGAAGATCAGCCACTTGTTACAACAACATACCCCCGCGTTGTCCTTCGAGGTGTTTCCTCCGAAGACCGAAACGGGTTTTGAGAGCGTGAAGGTCGCCACCGAGGAAATTGCGAAACTGCGCCCCGCGTTTATGAGTGTGACCTACGGCGCGGGCGGCGGTACGAGCCGCTATACCCTCGAGATTGCCAAGAACATCAAAGAGATGTACGGCGTGCCCACGCTCGCGCACCTCACCTGCGTGTCCTCCACCCGCGAAACGGTGCGGGAAAAGATCGCGCAGATTCGTGAAGCGGGCATTCAAAACGTGATGGCGTTGCGCGGCGATATTCCGAAAGAACTCGAAGGTGCCGATCGCAGCGGATGGGATTACCGCTACGCGGTGGACTTGATCGCGGAACTGAAAGCGGCGTGCCCCGATTTTTGCATCGGCGCCGCGTGCTATCCCGAAATTCACCCCGAAAGCGAAAATCAGCGGGAAGACATCCGCCGTTTGAAGGAAAAGGTGGACGCGGGGTGCGATTTCCTCACCACCCAAATGTTTTTCGACAACAATTTGCTCTATAACTTCCTTTATAAAATTCGCGAAGCGGGCATCACCGTGCCGATCGTGGCGGGTGTTATGCCCATCACCAACGCGAACCAGGTCGAGCGGGCGGTGAAACTGTCCGGCTCGTTTATGCCGCAACGTTTTAAAAGTTTGGTGGACAAATTCGGCGTGTCACCCGCCGCGATGAAGCAAGCGGGCATCGCCTACGCCACCGACCAGATCATCGACTTGTATGCCAACGGCATCACCAACGTACACGTCTATTCCATGAACAAACCCGACGTTGCCGCGAAAATACAAGCCAACCTCAGCGACATTTTGGCGTTATGAGCGGCACGGTATTGACAAAAACATACCCCCTGCCAGCAGTGGGCGAGGAAGAGGTGTGGCGGTATGCCGCTTGCCGCGAGGCGGACGAGGGAATGCGGGAATTACTTTTCTCGTGCGTCGAAGAAGCGGCACCGCGTGTCGCTTGCCGCGTGTGCTACGCCCGCTACCCGCTGGAGGCGGCGGGGAACACCTGCCGTTTCGGCGGTGTGGAATGGCACTCTGCCGCCCTTGCGGCGCGACTGGCCGATTGCCGCGAAGCGGTGCTGTTTGCCGCCACACTCGGCGCAGGGTTTGACCGCCTGCTGCAAAAATACAGCCGTTTGTCGCCCGCCCGTGCGTTGTTGCTTCAAGCGTACGGCACGGCGTGTGTTGAAGCGCTGTGCGACACGTTTTGTGCGGAGTTTCCCGACGCCACGCCGCGCTTCAGTCCCGGCTACGGTGATTGGGCGCTCACCGCTCAGCGCGACGTGTTCCGTCTGTTAGAGCCGTCACGCCATATCGGCGTGTGTTTGAACGACAGTTTGCTGATGACCCCCGTAAAGACCGTCACGGCGGTATTGGGGATTGAAGGAGAGGGATCGCGATGACTTTTCGTGAATATCTGAACAGCGATATCGTCCGCTTGGACGGCGGTATGGGCACGGTACTCCAGGGGAGGGGACTTCCCGCAGGGGAATATCCCGAGCGGTGGAACGTTACCCATCCCGACGTGATCCGTGACGTTCACCGCGCCTACTACGAAGCGGGCAGTCGGGTGGTGTCCACCAACACCTTCGGTGCCAATCGGCTGAAGTTTTCGGCAGAGGAGTTGGAGGCGATCGTTGCCGCCGCGGTGCAAAATGCCAAAGACGCCCGCACGGCGGTCGGCGGCGGTGACCGCTATATCGCGCTGGACATCGGCCCGTCGGGCAAACTGTTGCGTCCGTTGGGCGATCTGGATTTTGAAGAGGCCGTCACGCTGTTTGCCGAAACGGTGAAACTGGGTGTGAAATACGGTGTGGATGCCGTTCTCATCGAAACGATGAACGACAGCTACGAGACCAAAGCCGCCCTGCTGGCGGCAAAGGAGAACAGCACTCTGCCCGTGTTGGTATCCAACGCCTATGGCGAGGACGGCAAACTGATGACGGGTGCCACCCCCGCCGCCATGGTGGCGATGCTTGAAGGAATGGGCGCGGATGCCGTGGGTGCCAACTGTTCGCTCGGTCCGCGGCAACTGGCAGGCGTGGCGGAAGAATTGCTCGCCGCGGCGTCGGTGCCGGTGCTTTTAAAACCCAACGCCGGTCTGCCCCGTGCGGTGGACGGGCGCACGGTGTTCGACGTATCGGCAGAGGAATTCGCCGAAGAACTCGGCGCACTCGTTGAACGGGGCGTGCGCGTGGTGGGCGGTTGTTGCGGCACCACACCCACGTATATCGCGGCGGTGGAACAGCGGTTGCGAAAACTTACCCCCGTACCGATTGAACCGAAATCCCACACGGTGGTGTCGTCGTACACCCACGCGGTGACCTTTGGGGATACGCCGTTGCTGATCGGCGAGCGCATCAACCCCACGGGGAAAAAGCGGTTCAAGCAAGCACTCGTGGAACGCGACATGGATTATCTCTTGTCGGAAGGTATCCGTCAGCAGGAGAAGGGCGTGCATCTCTTAGACGTGAACGTCGGTCTGCCCGAAATTGACGAGGCGGCAATGCTCACTGCCGCGGTGTGTGAATTGCAGGCGGTGTGCGACCTGCCGCTCCAGATCGACACGGCGGATCCCGCCGCGATGGAAGCGGCGTTGCGCCGTTACAACGGTAAAGCGCTCGTGAATTCGGTGAGCGGCAAAGCGGACAGTATGGCGGCGGTGTTCCCGCTTGTGAAAAAATACGGCGGCACGGTGATCGCACTGACGCTGGACGAAAACGGCATTCCTGCCGACGCCGCGGGCCGCATAGCGATCGCCCGCAAGATCTTGGCGACCGCCGCCGAATACGGCATTGATAAGCGGGATATCGTGTTTGATACCCTTGCGATGACGGTCAGCGCGGACGAGCGAGCGGCGTGCGCAACACTTGAAGCACTCGGTACCATTCGCCGCGAACTTGGATGTCATACCTCGCTCGGGGTGTCCAACGTGTCCTTCGGGCTGCCTCAGCGGGAGGCACTGAACAGCGTGTTTTTTGCGCTGGCACTGGAAAACGGGCTGTCCGCGGCAATTATGAATCCGTATTCCGCCGATATGATGCGTACGTATTACACCTATAACGCCCTCAAAGGAAACGACCCGAATTGTGCCCGCTACATTGAAGCGGCGGCAACCTTTGCCACGGTGGGGGCGGCAACGCCCGCCGCCGCGGCAGAGCCGACCGCAGGCAGCGGATTGCAACAAGCGATCACAAAGGGCCTGAAGGAACGGGCAGGGGAGGAAACGGCGCTTCTCCTTAAAACTACCCCCCCGCTCGACATCGTACAAAACGAGATCGTTTCCGCCTTGAACACGGTGGGCGAAGGGTTTGAGAAAAAGACGGTGTATCTGCCGCAACTTCTGATGAGCGCGGAGGCGGCAGGGGTCGCGTTCGAGCAGATCAAAGCGGTGATGCCTGCGGGGGAGTCGCGCGGCGTGTGTGTCGTGCTGGCAACGGTGCAAGGCGATATCCACGATATCGGTAAAAACATCGTAAAGTTGCTGCTGGAAAATTACGGCTTCGAGGTGGTGGATCTCGGGCGGGACGTGTCGCCCGAAACGGTGGTGCAAGCGGTACTTGACCGCCGCGCGCCGCTCGTGGGTCTCAGTGCGCTGATGACCACCACCGTCCCCGCGATGGAGGAGACGGTGCGACTTTTGAAAGCGCAGGCACCGTTTTGCAAAACGATGGTCGGCGGCGCGGTGCTGACGGCAGAATACGCCGCCTGCATCGGCGCGGATGCGTATGCGAAGGATGCGATGGAAGGCGTGCGCCTGGCACAAGCGCTGACGAACGAAACGTAATAAAAAAGCCCGCCGTCCGGCGGGCTTTTTTATCCTTGCTTACGGTATTCGGACGGCGATACGCCGAATTGCTCTTTAAAATTACGGTTGAAGCTGCGTAAAGAGGCATATCCGCTGTCAAGCGCACACTGCAGTACCGATTGACCGGTGTTTTTGAGCAGATAGCACGCATGGCTCAACCGATAGTGATTGACGTAGGTGTTGAAGGAGATGCCTACCAGACGGCGAAACGAGCGGGAGAGATACGCGTAATCGTATCCCGTTGCCGCGGCAAGGGCACCGAGCGAGCAGTCCTCCGCAAACGCCGTCTCTACAAAGGCAAAAATTTTATGCAGCAGGGTGTCACCGGCTTCGGATCGCGGTGTGTACTGTGCCGTATCATCAAACAAGCCGCACAGGGTATACAAAACGCCTTTTTTCATAAGCAGTGAACGGTGGTCGGCGCTTTGCAACGCGGCAGCGATCTCGTGGGAAGCGTCACAGCGGTTGTCGCGGGGGAGAAGTCCGGCTGTGCGTTTCGCAAAGGCGTGTACCAGCTGGGGTGAAAAAATGCACAGCGTGTGGCGGCTTTGAGTGGAGGTGAGCGCGTGGATCTGGTGGGGGAACAGCAAGAGCGATTGCCCTTCCGAAAGTACGTATTCCCGCCCGTCTACCGTTACCGTCATTTCCCCCGCCTGCACCGTCAAGAACTCAAAGCAGGCGTGCAGGTGCGGCGGAAAGGAGAAGTTCTCTCCCGTCTCTATCCGCCAATAGTCAGGCCCTGCGGGGTGCGCGAACTGATAAAACACCGCTATCACTCCAAAAAATCAAATATTGTCCTATTAGTATACACATTATTACTGGAAAAGTCAAATATTATCCTTTAGAATGAAAGTGGAAAGGAAGTGACGGTATGGCGTATTATATCGGTGCCGACCTCGGCACCTCTGCGCTGAAACTGTTGTTAACAGATGAGTCGGGTGCTGTGATAAAGCAGACGTCACGCAGTTATCCCGTACAGTACCCTCGCCCTGCGTGGAGTGAACAGCACCCCGCCGATTGGTGGGCGGCGTTCGCCGACGGAGTGAAGGACTTACTGCAAGGGGTGGATCGCACGGCGGTGCGTGCCGTCGGCTTCGGTGGGCAGATGCACGGTCTGGTGGCGTTGGATGCGAGCGACGCGGTCATTCGTCCCGCTATTTTGTGGAACGACGGACGCACGGCAGAGGAAACGGCGTATCTGAACGACGCGGTGGGACGCGAAAAACTGGTGTCCTGCACGGCGAACGTTGCGTTTGCCGGCTTTACGGCGCCGAAACTGTTGTGGATGCAAAAGCACGAACCGCAGAATTTCCGGAAGATCTGTAAGATCATGTTGCCGAAGGACTATATGACCTATCGGCTGACGGGGGTACACGCGACCGAATATTCGGACGCGGCGGGGATGTTGCTTTTGGACGTGGAGCATCGCTGTTGGTCGGAGGAGATGGCGGCGCTGTGCGGCATCACCACGGCGCAACTGCCCCGCTTGTTTGAAAGTTACGAGACGGTCGGCACCCTGTTGCCCGAAGTTGCGGAGGAACTGGGGCTGTTGCCCGCCGTCACGGTGGTGGCAGGCGCGGGGGACAACGCCGCGGCAGCGGTCGGCACCGGTGCGGTGACGGCGGGGGCGTGCAATCTCTCGATCGGTACGTCGGGCACCCTTTTCATCGTGTCGGACACCTTTGCCGCAGGCGGCGGTGATGCGTTGCACGCTTTCTGCCACGCCAACGGTGCGTACCACCTGATGGGCTGTATGCTCTCGGCGGCGTCCTGCAACAAATGGTTCTGTGAGGACATACTGCACACCACCGACTATTCTGCCGAGCAGGCGGATATTACTCCCGACAAGTTGGGAGAAAACCACGTGTTCTTCCTGCCCTACCTGATGGGAGAGCGTTCCCCCATCAACGATACCGATGCCCGCGGTATGTTCATCGGTATGCGGGCGGACACCACCCGCGCCGATATGGTGCAGGCGGTGCTGGAAGGGGTGGCGTTTGCCCTGCGCGACAGTTTGGAGCGTGCGCGTGCGGCGGGCATCACCGTGCGGGAAAGCACCCTCTGCGGCGGCGGTGCGCGCTCGCCGCTGTGGCAGACGATCCTTGCCAATACGCTTGGCGTGACGCTGCGTATGCCGACGGTGGAGGAAGGCCCTGCCTACGGTGCGGCGATGCTCGCGATGGTGGGGGACGGTGCCTATCCCACCGTGCAGGAGTGTGCGGCGAAACTCGTCACCTTCCGCGACACCGTGACACCGGATGCGGCACTCACGGCGCGATATGAGCGTGCCTATCAAAAATTCAGCCGACTCTATCCTGCGGTGAAGCAGGTATACAAAGTTTTGAAGGAGGACTAACCGATGAGCGAGATTTTCAAAAACATACCCCCTATCCAATACAAAGGGGCGAACAGTACCGATCCGTTGGCGTTCAAATACTACGATGCCGAGCGGGTGGTGCTGGGCAAGCCGATGAAGGAGCATCTGCCGTTCGCGATGGCGTGGTGGCACAATCTGTGCGCCGCGGGCACCGATATGTTCGGGCGGGACACCGCCGACAAATCCTTCGGCGCCGAAAAAGGCACGATGGCACACGCGAAGGCGAAGGTGGACGCGGGCTTTGAGTGTATGCAGAAACTGGGCATTCGCTACTTCTGCTTCCACGACGTGGACTTGGTGCCCGAAGCGGACGACATTAAAGAGACCAACCGCCGCCTGGATGAGATCACCGATTACATTCTCGAAAAAATGCAGGGCACCGATATCCGTTGCCTGTGGGGTACGGCGAATATGTTCTCCAACCCCCGCTTTATGAACGGGGCGGGCAGCACCAATTCGGCGGACGTGTATTGCTTTGCGGCGGCGCAGATCAAAAAAGCGCTGGAACTGACGGTGAAACTCGGCGGCCGCGGCTACGTGTTTTGGGGCGGCCGCGAAGGGTACGAGACCTTGCTCAACACCGATATGAAGCGCGAACAGGAGAATATTGCGCGGTTGATGCGCATGGCGGTGGATTACGGTCGTTCCATCGGTTTCACGGGAGATTTCTACATCGAGCCGAAGCCGAAGGAGCCGATGAAGCACCAGTACGATTTTGATGCCGCGACCGCGATCGGCTTTTTGCGGCAATACGGGTTGGACAAGGATTTCAAAATGAACATCGAAGCCAACCACGCGACCCTTGCGGGTCACACCTTCCAGCACGAGTTGCGGGTCAGTGCCATCAACGGGATGCTCGGCTCGATCGACGCTAACCAAGGCGACTTGTTGCTCGGCTGGGATACCGACGAATTTCCGCAAAACGTGTACGACACCACCATGTGTATGTACGAAGTGCTGAAAGCGGGCGGTCTCACGGGTGGTTTCAATTTCGACGCCAAAAACCGCCGTCCCAGCTACACGGCGGAGGATATCTTCCACGGATTTATCCTTGGTATGGACACCTTCGCGCTCGGATTGCTGAAGGCGGCGGCGCTGATCGAGGACGGCCGACTGGACGCCTTCGTGAAGGAACGCTACGCGAGCTTTGACGAGGGGGTAGGTAAACGCATTTCCGACGGTACCGCCACCTTAGAGGAACTCGCCGCCCGCGCGGAGGAGATGGGCGCGCCTGCCCTGCCGTCGAGCGGTCGACAGGAATATCTGCAAAGTATTGTGAACGGGATCCTGTTTGGATAAGGAGTTTGAATGCTCACCCTACCGAGTATGCGATGAAGTCCACAAAATATGCGTACTATATTTCAAAAATTGAAAGTATCGATATCGCAAAACTATCGTCAGCAGACTTGGAATACTATTGGAAAGTTATCGCCTACGTCGAAGGGAAATGGTCTCGCCTCACCTTTCGATAACACAAAAACACGAAGAAGCCGACCGCTGATGCGGTCGGCTTCTTCGTGTTAATACGCAATCCTAAAATACTCCAAATACTCTTTGAAGCGATCTTGAGCGGTAAGGCAGGTGTCCATCAAAAAGCCTTGCTCGTTATCCCACTCATTAAGCCCGCGGTAATAGAACAACTTCAGATCATCCCCAACGATAAAGGGGACGACGTTATGTTTTAAGCACTCCTTAAAAAGAATCAACCGACCGACACGGCCGTTGCCGTCTTGAAAGGGGTGAATGCGCTCAAACGCCACGTGAAACGCGACAATATCCTGCAAGGAGGCCTGTTTTTTGCCGTTGTATGCGGCAAGAAGTTTTTTCATTTCGCCCGCCACGTCTTCGGGCGGTGTCGTCTCTCTCCCGCCCACTTCGTTCGGCAGTTTTTTGTATTCTCCTACCGCAAACCAGTCTTTACGGCTGTCCTCCGTCCCTTGCTTAAGCGTGGCGTGCAGCTCTTTAATAAACTTTTCGGTAAGCGTGCCGTTTGCCGCATCGATCACCTTGTCAATGCACTGAAAGTGGTTAGCGGTCTCAATCACGTCATCCACCCGCACCACCCCGTTTTGAAGGCCGATGGTGTTGGTCTCAAAAATATAACGGGTCTGGTCATGGGTCAGGCGGCTTCCTTCCATATGATTGGAGTTATACGTCAACTCGATCTGTACCTTATGATATATGCCGCCCTTCAACTTGGCCGTCTTTTGCTCGCGCAGCACCTGCAGCAGCGTCGGCGTTTCCCGCCTTTTGTTCGCCCGTTCCGGTTTTTGGGCATTGGCGGGAATGTACCATGTTTTGCCGATACACTTGGCATCGGCAAGGCGGCCCTGCGCGCAGTAGTTGCGCACACTTCGCTCAGAAAGTCCCCATTTTTCAGCCATTTCGGCTACCGATACGTATTCCATAACACCCTCCTGTGTCGCCGAGATGTTTATAGTATACCACGCTATCGGCAAAATATCAACGGCAAATTAATAATATTTTTACAACGTTTTTGCCGATAAGACACAAAAAGACGAGCGGCTTGCCCGCTCGTCTTTTTACCCTTTGTATATCATATCGATCCCGCGTTGCAACGTTTCGGCGTTGATCGCACCGGTGGCGTGGGCGACCAGGTTGCCCGCCGCATCGATAAAGTAGGTGGTGGGCAGGGAATACACACCGTAGGTGGCGGCGGCATCCTCGTCGGTATCGTACAGCACGGGGAAGGCGTAGCCCTTATCCGCAATGAAGCCTTTGGCGGTGTCGAGCGTTTCGCGTCCGCTCGTCATATTCACCATCAAAAACTGCACCTTGTCACCCAGCGCCTTGTATTTCTCATCGAAATCGGGCATTTCGCTTTGGCACGGGCCGCACCAGCTTGCCCAGAAATTGAGGACGATGGGACGTCCCACGTAGTCCGACAGTTTCACCGCCTCGCCTGCGGCGGTATACGCCGTGAAATCGGGGGCGGCGTGCGTTGGCGGTGCGGTGGTGGTGCCGCCGCCCGTCGTGGTCGTACCGCTCGCCGCCGTGGTCGTGCCGCCGTCCAACTGCAGTTGATCGGGTTTTGCCGTATCGCCCAAACGGGCATACAACACCGACGCACCGACGATCAACACCACCAGCACGAGCGACAGTATCAACAGCCCTTTTTTCTTATCCACAAATATACCCCCTATCCCAACAACGCGAGCATACGCCCGAACAGACCCGTTGCCATCAGCACACCGATCACAACGAGCAACCCGCCGCACACGGCGTTGATGACCTTGTAATGCTTTTTGATCCAATTAAACGCCGACTTCAAATACTCGATCAATACCGCGCTGATCACGAACGGAATGCCAAGCCCGAGTGAATAGGCAAGCAGCATCAGCATCCCCTCCGCCACGTGGGCTTGTTGGGAGGCGAGGGCGAGTGCCGAACCCAAAAACGCCCCGACGCAGGGGGTCCATCCCACCGAAAACACCACGCCGAACAACACGGCAGAGAAGAAACCCATATTCTCGGTGTTCACCCGCCGCCGACTTCCGCGAAACAGCGTAAACTTGAACACGCCGAGAAAATGCAGGCCGAAAAATATCACGATCAGCCCCAGCACCGCGTCCACCGCCGTGCGGTACTCCCGCAGAAAACTGCCGATCGTGCCCGCAAGCGCCCCCAGCGCCGTGAACACCGCTGTAAAGCCGAGTACAAACCCCAGCGCACACGTGAGCGTTTTGCCCGTACTGCGCTCACCGCCGCCTGCAAAGTAGGAAACGTAGATCGGCAGCATCGGGAGCAGGCAAGGGGAGATAAACGTAATCATACCTTCCAAAAATGCAATGATATAGGTCATACCTGTCACCTCTTTCCTACAGTATAGCGTTTTTTTGCGGTTGTTGCAAGAGGTTTTTCTTCCCTTTCCTCTTGCAAAACGCGATGGTATACGCTATAATAAATCGGTAAAATGCATTTTTAAGGAGTACGTATATGAAACTCGGTATCGTCGGATTGCCGAACGTCGGCAAATCCACCTTGTTTAACGCCATCACCAACGCGGGCGCACAGAGCGCGAACTACCCCTTCTGCACCATCGACCCGAACGTGGGCGTGGTGGCGGTGCCGGACGAGCGTCTGGACCGTTTGGCAGAGATGTATGACCCCGTGAAGATCACCCCCGCAGTGATCGAATTCGTGGATATTGCGGGTTTGGTGAAGGGTGCCAGCCGCGGTGAAGGGCTCGGCAACAAGTTCCTTGCCAACATTCGCGAAGTGGATGCCATCGTGCACGTCGTGCGCTGTTTTGAAGACGACGATATCATCCACGTGGAGGGCAGTGTCGATCCCCTGCGCGATATCGAGACCATCAATCTGGAGCTCATTTTTGCGGATATGGAAACGATGGAACGCCGTATCGACCGCACCGCGAAAGCGCTGAAAGGCGACAAGACCCTGCAGGGCGAATACGACTACCTCAAGACCGTATTGGCGGGTCTGACCGACGGCAAACCCGCCCGCGCACTCATCACCTCCCCCGAAGAGGAGGCGATCCTTGCGACCACCCCCCTGCTCACCGCGAAGCCTGTCATCTATGCTGCGAATTTGAGCGAAGACGACTTCACCGGCGGGTTGGAGGACAACCCGCTCTTCCGCAAAGTGCAGGAACTCGCCGCGGCGGAAAACGCGGAAGTTCTGCCCATCTGTGCGCAGATGGAAGCGGATATCGCGGATATGGACGCAGACGAGAAGCAGATGTTTTTGGAGGAACTGGGCCTTGCCCACTCCGGTCTTGACCGCCTGATCCAAGCGAGTTATCGCTTGCTCGGTTTGATCTCGTATCTTACGGCGGGCCAACCCGAAGTGCGTGCGTGGACCATCACCAACGGCACCAAGGCGCCGCAGGCGGCGGGTAAGATCCACACCGACTTTGAGCGCGGCTTCATCCGCGCCGAAGTGATCGCCTACGACGATCTGATGGCGTGCGGCTCGATGACCGCCGCCAAGGAAAAAGGGCTTGTCCGCTCGGAGGGCAAGGAATACGTGATGAAGGACGGCGACATCGTGCTGTTCCGTTTCAACGTGTAATTTTTACGGGGGTTGGTTTTGGTATCCGCCCCCGTTTTTATGAAAAGAGGTAGATTTTATGTTTCATCCCGCTGCCCGATGGATCGGCACCGACCGCGCGGACGTGCCCGTTATTCGCCGTCGCTTTTGTGTGAACGCCCCCGAAAACGCCACCCTCACCATCACGGGTCTCGGCTATTTTGAAGCCAGGATCAACGGGCAGTCGGTCACCGACGCCCGTTTTCTCCCCGTCATCAGCGACTACGAGCCGCGCGACCTTTCGACGCTTGCCTATCCGCTGTTTGATAAACTTACTCATCGGGTGTATTATTACGCCTTCGACGTTTCCGCACTGTTGCGCGAAGGGGAAAACGAGCTTACTATAACCCTTGCCCCCGGGTTTTACCGCCAACACGAAAAGACCGAGGAAGGCGACACCTCGTTCGGTGAATATTTAAAGACGATCTACACCATTCACGCGGGGGACTGCACCGTGTTTTCGGACGGCAGTGAAACGTGGCAAGAAGAAGCCATTCGCTACTGCAACCTCTATTACGGCGAGGTGATCGACCCTGCCGCCGTCACGGGTGAGGCGTATCCCGTGACCGTGCTCCCCGCCCCCGAAACCGCACTGTGCCCCGCCGCCGGCACCCCCGACCGTGTGATCCGCACCGTGACCCCGCAAAAGTTGCACACGGTAAACGGGCGCACCGTATGGGACGTGGGCGAGAACATCAGCGGTGTGGTGCGGGTGACCACCCACGCCGCGGCAGGCACGCGCATCACCCTGCGCTTTGCCGAAAACCTATCCCCCGAAGGCGAATTGAACTTTCACACGGCGGGCGGACACTGCGTATCGAAGAACGGCCGCCCGCAGATCATGGAAGACGTGTTCGTAGCAGACGGCACCGCCCGTACCTTTGAGCCGACCTTCGTGTGGCACGCGTTCCGCTATTTTGATGTGGAAGGCGCTATCGACACCGCCGAGGTACTCGTCATTCACAGCGACGTGGACGTTACCGCGACCTTTGAGGTGCCGCACGAGGGAGCGACCTTCTTGTACGACGCGTTTTTGCAGGCACAGCAGAACAATATGCACGGCAGTATCCCCTCGGATTGCCCCCACCGCGAACGGTTGGGGTACACGGGCGACGGGCAGGTGTGCGCCCCCGCCGCCATGCTGACGATGGACACCAAGGCGTTTTATGAAAAGTGGATCACCGACATTCTGGATTGTCAGGACACGGTGGGCGGTCACGTGCAACACACCGCCCCGCTGATGGGTGGCGGCGGCGGTCCCGGCGGTTGGGGATGCGCCATCGTGCTGGTGCCGTGGGCGTACTATCGGCAATACGGCGACGTGGATATGCTGCGCCGTTGCTACGAGCCGATGTGCCGCTGGATGGCGTATCTGGACACCCGCATGGAAAACGGACTCATCGTCCGCGAGGAAGAAAAGGGCTGGTGTCTCGGCGACTGGGCGGTACAACCGCTGCCTCCCGCCGCCTTTGTGAACACCTGCTATTACATCCAATGTATGCGCTTGCTTGAAAAAATCTCCCCCCTTGTCGGACGCGCTGAAAAAGCGGCAGGCTTTGCCGCCCGCCGTGCGGTGGCGGAAGACGCCGTGCGCCGTGAGTTTGCGCCGTTCCCCGTGGAATACGGCGGCAGTGCCTTTGCTGTTTGGTGCGGGCTGGCAGGGCAGGAACTTGCCGACAAAACCGCGGCGTATTACGATGCGCTCGGTCATTTTGACACCGGCTTTTTAGCAACCGACCTGCTGTTCGAAGTGCTGTTCGAGTATGGTCACGCAGACACGGTGTGGCATCTCTTGAGCGGCGAGGAAGCGGGTTGCTATCTGTATCAAAAGCGGCGCGGCGGCACGGCGTTGTGGGAACATTGGACAGGTGGCTTTTCGCACGATCACCCCATGTACGGCGGCGGTGTGCGCACCTTGTTCACCCATCTGCTCGGTATGAAACAACATCCCGACACGGCGGGCTGGACGCGCGTTGTTATCGACCCGAAAATACCGCAGGATCTCCCGTGGGCGAAGGGCAGCATCGAAACGCCCCTCGGCACCCTTTCGGTTTCGTGGGAGCAGACGGAATACGGGCTTTCTCTCACGGTCGATGCTCCCGAGGGCATGACGGTCGAGGGTGTGTGATATGGGAAAATTCGAAGGGGTACTTTTTTGCACCGATCTGGACGGCACGCTGTATACGTCGAACAAAACCGTGTCTAAGCAAAACCTGGATGCTATCCACTATTTCAAGGCGGAAGGCGGGCTGTTTACCTTTATCACGGGACGTGTTCCCGCCACGTCACAATATATCTGCGACACCATCCGCCCCAACGCACCGTACGGGTGTCTGAACGGCGGCGGTATCTACGACGCCGAAAAGGGCCGTTATCTTTGGAACGCTTTTCTCCCTCGCGAAGTGATCGAACTCGTGCGCGCCGTGGATACGCAACTGCCCGCGATCGGTATCCAGTACAACACCGAAAAGCAGGTGTATTTTAACAAAGACAACCCCGCCATGGTGCATTTTCGTGCGGTGACAGGCCTGCCGTACGTGACGTGTCCGTTTGAGGCGGTGGAAGAACCCGTTTTAAAGATCGTCTTTGCCCACGACGACGCGGAACAAATTGCGGCGCTGATGCAACTGCTGAACGAACACCCGCTCGCATCCCGTGTGGATTTCATCCACGCGGAACGGCGACTCTACGAGATTCTGCCGAAAGGGGCAAGCAAGGGCAACCTGCTTTGTAAAATGGCTGAACTGCTTGGGATTTCGGCAAAGAAAACGATTGCTGTGGGTGATTACTACAACGACGTTTCGATGATACGGGCGGCAAGACTCGGTTTTGCGGTGTCCAACGCCGCCGACGATGTCAAAGCGGTTGCCGATCATGTGACCGTGAGCAACAACGAGCATGCCATTGCCGCCATCATCGACGGCCTGGATCGCGGGATATATACTCTGTAACGAAAACGGACAGCAAATGGAAACCATTCGCTGTCCGTTTTTTACGTTTACTTGTTTTCGACCGTTTGCCAATCCGCTAAGAATTTTTCGATGCCCGCCGTGGTCAACGGATGGCCGATCATTCCTTCGATCACCTTCGCAGGAACGGTGGCAATGTCACTGCCCGCGCGCGCCGCCTCCAGCACGTGGGTCGTGCTGCGGATGGATGCCGCAATGATCTCGGTCTTCATGCCGTAGGTCTTGAAGATCTCCGCAATGTCCTTGATGAGCGCAATGCCGTCCTGACCGATATCGTCCAGTCTGCCGACAAAGGGGCTGACGAAGGTCGCGCCCGCTCTGGCCGCGAGCAGTGCCTGCGCCGCAGAAAAGATCAGTGTCACGTTGGTCTTGATCCCCATCGCCGTGAGTCTTTTGGTTGCTTTCAACCCCTCGGCACACATCGGGATCTTAATGACCACGTTGGGGTTGTTGATCTTTTTATACAACTCCTGCGCCTCTTCGACCATCGCATCCGCTTCGAGCGACACGACTTCCGCGCTGATCGGGCCATCGACGATCGCGGTGATCTCGCGGATGACCTCCAAAAAGTCGCGCCCCTCACGGGCGATCAGGGACGGGTTAGTGGTCACACCGCAGATGACGCCGAGGTCGTTCGCGCGTTTGATCTCGTCCACGTTTGCGGTATCAATAAACAGTTTCATCGTATCCTGCCACCTTAAAATTTTTTAATTTACCAAAGCGCTTGACAGCGGCTTTGAAAACAGTATAATGATTATAGCGTGTGCGCGAAATAAACGCAATATGCGGCGGTAAAACGGACAAATAAGCAGTATTTTTTTAAAAACGAGCAAAAGGAGTGGCGAAATGAGCATTACGAAAAGGCAAGAACAGATCGTCGCATTACTTGAGGAACACGGTTTTATGAGTGTGGAGAGGCTTTCGGAGATGACCTACACCTCGCCGTCGAGTATCCGGCGCGATCTTACGCGGTTGCAAAATCTGTATCTCATCCGTCGCACCCACGGCGGCGCGTCGATCTTCAAGGAACTCAACCACGCCGTGCCGCTTAACAGCCGTATGGAGAAGAATATCGCCGAAAAACGGAAGATCGCCAAAACCGCCGCGGCTCTTTTGCACGACGGACAGACGGTGATGCTGGACGGCTCGTCCACGGCGGGATTTATGGTGCCGCACATCGCCAAGCATAAGGATATGGTACTGTTTACGAACAATATGCAGACGGCGATCAACGCGGTCAACTTCGGCATTCCGACCCACTGCATCGGCGGCGCGTCGGTCAACGGGTCGGCGGTATTGGGCGGTGAGCAGGCATACGACGTTGTCGTGAACCTCTTTCCCGATATTCTGTTTTTTTCCTCCCAGTGCGTGGACCGCGAAGGCTATATCTACGACCCTATCTTGGAGGAAAACCACATTCGCGAATTGATGCTGAAAAATGCGGCGTGCCGCGTGTTTTTGTGCGACGGCGAAAAATTCGGCAAACGCTCGCTCTACCGCCTTTGCTCGGTGGACGATATCGACGTGTGCGTGTTTGACCGACAGATTCCCGAATTGCACACCAAAACGAAAGTGCTGTATTGACGCAAAACAGCCACCCGTGCGGCGGGTGGCTGCTTTTCTTACTTTTTAAACAGCGGGCCGTACGCCGCGCAGGCGCGGTAGTCGGCGCCCTCTTTGTCCATGCCGAACGCGTTCCACACCGCGGGGCGGAAGATCTTCTCTTCCGGCACGTTGTGCATCGACACAGGGATACGGAGCATCGAGCAGAGGGTGATGATGTCCGCACCGATGTGACCGTAGGAGATCGCACCGTGGTTGGCACCCCAGCAGTTCATCACGTCGTACGCCGTCTTGAAGTTGCCCTCGCCCGTGCAGCGCGGGGCAAACCAGGTGCAGGGCCAGGTGTAATCGGTGCGCTTCCACAGTGTATCCGACACCTCAGGAGGCAGGGCGACCGTCCAGCCTTCCACCAACTGCACCACGGGGCCGAGACCTTTCACCAGATTCAAGCGGATCATGGTAGCGGGCATTTCGGCACGGGTCTCAAAGCGGGAGGAATAGCCGCCGCCGCGGAAGTAGCCGAGGTCGGCGTAGTTCCAGGTGGTGTTCTCCATTACCGTCTTTTGGTCGGCTTCGGTCATTTCATACCACGGCTTGATAACGCCGTTGCCGTTTTCATCCGTCACGTTGCCGCACGCGTCGAGACAGCACGCACCCGAGTTGATAAGGTGGATAACGCCGTCCGCGTCCTTCGCCTTGCCTTCGATATCGTAACCCGTCACTCGTTTGATCGCGTCGCCGCTCCAATAGGTGCGCACGTCCGCAAACATCTGCGCGCGGTTGGTGAGCAGTTTGCCGAACAGCATACCGAGACCGTTTAACACGTCGTTTTCGGTCGCCAAAATATACGGCTCACGCGCACCGTTCCAGTCGAAGGAGGTGTTGAGCATCGCTTCGGGGAAATCGCAGTTGGGATAAAAATCCGTCCACTGGCGCTGACCCTGGAAGCCCGCCGCGATCGCGTTGTGACCGACCATTTCCTCCTCGCAACCACGGGGTAGGTTTTGGTTGCCGTTCATCAAGTCCTTGATGATGATCATCATTTTCACGACGAATTCCCAGTCGGCATCTTTGCGGGCGCGATCCTTTTGCAGGGCGGCGGGATTCTTATCGAAGCCTTCCTTGCAATTTTCCTTCGCCCACGCGAGCGCCTTTTGGAACTCCGCTTCGTCGTACACGCCCTCGGTCATACGGCGGATGATCTCCACCTCGTCTACCGATTCCACCCGCATACCGAGATAATCTTCGATAAAGTCGGTGTCGATGATCGAGCCGCCGATGCCCATGCAGATGGAGCCTATCTGCAGATAGGACTTGCCGCGCATGGTCGCGACCGCCACCGCCGCGCGACCGAAGTGCAGCAGTTTTTCCTCCACGTCGGCAGGAATGGAGGTGTCGTCCGCATCCTGCACTTCATGGCCGTAGATGCCGAACGCAGGCAGACCCTTTTGCGCGTGGGTCGCCAGCACCGACGCGAGGTATACCGCGCCCGGACGTTCGGTGCCGTTGAAGCCCCACACCGCTTTGATGGTGTCTTTTTCCATATCCATCGTTTCCGCACCGTAGCACCAGCAGGGGGTCACCGTCAGGGTGATCGCCACCCCCTCGCGGCGGAATTTTTCCGCACACGCGGCAGCTTCGCCCACGCGGCCGATGGTGGTGTCCGCAATCACCACGCGAACGGGTTCGCCGTTTGAATACCGCAGATTCTTGGAAAACAGGTCAGCCGCGCGCTGTGCCATTGCCATGGTCTGATCCTCCAGCGATTCACGCACCCCCAACACACCGCGACGACCGTCAATGGTCGGGCGGATGCCGATGGCGGGATACTCACCGATCAATCGAGATGTTGCCATACTATATTCCTCCTTGAATTTCTTCCTGCATATTGCATTATAGTATGAAATTTGTTATAATGCTTGGAGAATATACGCCACAAATTATAACGATATTCGCTTTTGAGGTGTTTTTATGGATCAACAAGCCTATTTGGAAGCGCGCCGACACGGCACGTCCGATTTTCCGATGGCGCACTATCACTTAGACGCCACCCACCCGCGCTACGTGATGGAGGCACACTGGCACATGGCTATGGAGTGCATCCGCGTTTTAAGGGGTAGTTTTTCGGCATACCTGAACAACCAACGCTACCTGCTCACAGCCGGTGACATTCTGCTGGTGGAATGCGGTTGCCTTCACCGCGGCGAGCCCGCGGCGGGATGCGTGTACGATTGTCTTGTGTTTTCCGTACCGAGCAGCGGCGAAGGCTACGGTGCGGTGTTTCAACGCACCGCACCGCTGACGATGCTGAGCGCGGGGATCAACCGCCGCATCACAGCAAACGACGGCACGCTGTACGAAGCCGCATCCGCCCTCATCAATACGGTGCGGGATAAGGCGGCGGACTACGCCCTCGCCGCGTACGGGTATCTGTTTCTTATGCTCGCACAGCTGCACACAAAAGCCGCCTCCTTGAAGGAAGCACCCGCCCCGCCGCGCGGTGCACACGTCGTGATGCGGGTGTTGGAACGGCTGGAGCGCGATTTTCGCGAGGAGTTCTCGCTGAAGACGCTCGCCGCGGATTTGGGGGTGAGCGAAAAGTGTCTCTGCCGCTTGTTTAAGGAGTACACCGGCAAAACTATCGTGGAACATCTGAACGAACGGCGGGTGGAGAACGCCTGTCGCGAGATCGCCGCCGGCCGCAGCATCACCGTCGCCGCCTTTGACAGCGGCTTTAACGACGTGAGTTACTTTTGCAAGACCTTCAAAAAATACAAAGGGGTCACCCCATCGGCATACAAAAAGGCTCGCGCGTAAACGTTATATTCTGAACAAAAAACTCTCTGCTTACAATTAGCAGAGAGTTTTTTGTTAGTAGAGAATCATTTGATTTCCTGTTCAAGAGTTTTAAATGTTTCGGTATTAAAAAAGTCGTAAAGAGACATTTCTAATCCGTCACATAATTTCTTAAGCGTAACAACGCCCGCATTTCGACTTCCGCCGTTTATTATATTCTTCAACGTTGAAGGCGGAACGGCAGAGATTCTTGCCAAAGCATTTACCGACAATCTCTTTTCCTCGCATAATTCTAATAGTCTGTTTGCTATGGCTTTTCTTGTATCCATACTATCGCCCCTAAAAAGTTCTACATATAGTTTATTCTTTTTAGAAAAACGATAGCGACCATATATGGACTTTTTAGACCATATATGGTAAACTTAACTTGGTGGTGATGTATTATGTATAAAAATACCTGTTGTTTTTTTGGTCATAGAAAGATAACGAATACCGAGAAACTCAAAGCGAAACTTATTGAAACAATCGAAAATCTGATTGTCGAGAAGGAAGTCGACACGTTTCTTTTCGGGAGTAAAAGTCGCTTTAACAGTCTGTGCCAAGAAACCGTAACGGAAATGAAAGAAAAATACCCCCACATAAACCGAGTCTATGTACGGGCAGAATATCCGTATATAAGTGAAGACTATAAAAACTATTTACTGGAAAACTACGAGGATACCTATTACCCCGAAAGGATAATGAACGCCGGCAAAGCATCCTATGTCGAGCGCAACTATGAAATGATCGATAAAAGCTACTATTGCGTTGTCTATTTTAACGAATTCGACGTTCCAACCACTCGTAAAAGCGGCACCAAAATCGCCTTGGATTATGCCATAAAGAAATGTAAAAATATCATTCGCCTATAACCAAAGGCGAATATAACTGAGGCACCTTCCTTACGGAAGGCGCCTCAGTTGGGTCGTGACTTTTGTATCGTTATCCTTGCAGTTCCTTCATGTGATAAAACTCGCCTTGTTTTGCCATCAGCTCGTCGTAGGTTCCGAATTCCGCGAGACGGCCGTCTTTTACGACCGCAATTTTATCCGCGTCCATAATGGTGGAGAGGCGGTGCGCCACGATAAAGGTGGTGCGATCCTTTGACAGGGCGGTGATGGCGTGCTGGATCTCCTTTTCGGACACGGTATCCAGTGCGGAGGTCGCCTCGTCAAACAGAATGATACGCGGGTTGCGAATGATGGCACGGGCGATGGCAATGCGCTGGCGCTGACCGCCCGAGAGTTTGCTGCCGTGCTCGCCCACCACCGTGTTCACACCGTTCGGCAACGAGCGGATAAGGTCGCCGAGGTTGGCCGCTTCGATCGCTTCCCACAGCTGAGCCTTGGTCACCCCCGGCATACCGTAGGTGATGTTATCCTTGATGGTGCCCGAAAACAGAATGCTGTTTTGCGGCACCACCGCCAAATGGCGGCGATAACTGCGCAGGTCGATCGCGGTGAGGTCCTGCCCGTCGAGCAGCACCTGCCCTGCCGTGGGGCGGTTAAAGCCGATGACCAGATTCAGCACGGTGGTCTTACCCGACCCCGAAGGGCCGACCAGTGCGATGGTCTCGCCCGCCTTGACCGAGAGGTCAAGCCCGTTCAGCACACGGGTCTTCGCATCGTATTCGAAAAAGACGTTCTTAAACTCAAACGCGCCTTCGACGTCCTTCACCCGTTTTTTACCGCGGTTGTCCTCCACGTCGGGCGATGCTAAGATCTCGCCCACCGA
This sequence comes from Oscillospiraceae bacterium, assembly GCA_015065885.1. GTDB lineage: Bacteria > Bacillota > Clostridia > Oscillospirales > Acutalibacteraceae > SIG588. The sequence continues at coordinate 37,805 of SVPJ01000009.1, forward strand.
GCGGATGGATTCCGATCCCTTCGTGAAGATGGGGAGCAGGCTGAGCAGAGCGGAGATCTGCGCGATCAGGGTGGCAAAATAACTTTGGTACATCACCACGTAACCCACCGTGAGCGTACCTTTGATCGCGAGGAAAGCGGTGAATGCCAAACAAAGAATCTGAAACCCCTGGAACACCACGTAATTCGCCGAAACGAACAACTGTTGCAACACGTCCAGACGGTAGCCTTTTTCCGCCACCAGTTTCAACTGGCGGGTCATGCGCCGTACCTCTTTTTGTTCCAGTGCGTGGGCGCGGGCGACGGGAACGAGTTCCTCCATCTCCACCACCGTGGCGGAAGTGCGCTCCACTTCGGCGCGGAATTCGTGGTTGCGGGCGCCCATATCCTTGCGGAAGAGGAACATCAAAACGGCGCCGAGCGGAGCCGCCGCCAAAAAGAAGAAAAACACGGTGACGTTGGTGGACAGCACGGCGATAAGCGCCACCGTGATGTTAACGATAATGTTTAGGATCGAGGAGAACAGCGAGGAGGACAAACCCTCGATCGCCTCGACGTCACGCATCACCTTCGATTGGATACGCCCCGATTCCATCTCTTTATGAAACCCGATGGAAAGCTGCTGCAATTTGCGCACCATCGCCCCGCGCAGTCCCGCTTCGATACTGCGGGTGGAGAGGCTCAAAAAATGCACGTGCAGACAGTGGGTGGGAATGTTGATGAGCACCAGCACCAGTTCGAGTGCCAACCAAAAGAGGACCTGTTGCCATGCGGTGGGACCGCCCGCGGTGATGGCATCGATCACCCGTTCGGTCACGACGGGGAGGAGCCACGCGGGGCTGGTCTTGATCAGGAAGAACAGCGCCGACAGCAACAGGTGATGGTAGTGTCCGCGGTAAAAGCGGAACAGTACCGCCATCGGGCGGGCGTTGGGATTACTGTAAGTCTTCAGCAAGGTCTCCTCCTGCTGGGCGACGTCGGCATCCGTAAAGGGCTGCTTCTCACGCAGTTCCCGAATTTGGAACGGCACGAAGGAATGGGGACGGGCGGACTTTTTGACTGTCTTTTTTGCGCTCACGGCACATACCTCCTTCAAACAAGGACGGCGTTTGCGGTCACCCTTAAAATAGCGGGAACGACAAAAAAAGTCAATGGGTTTTGCCCAAAAACCTGCACAATTTTCGGCGGCGGAATTTGGGTAAAACGCAGAGAGCGCCGCGGTTGCTTTTCAGCGGGGTGTATGCTAATATTAAATATAGAATCGTAGGCGGAGGATTGGATGTATGAAACGAATCATCTCGCTCTTGATGAGCGTTATATTGCTGAGCTCGGCCGTGGGGGCGGTACTGCCCGCCGCGGCGGCGGAATTGCCCGCGCCTTATGCGTGGCTGGAGACCGACGGCGGCACTTTGCAGGTGAGCGACGGCGTGACGGTAACGCCGCTCGGCGCTCACGGGCGCACCGACGTGTTGCCGCTCGAAGACGCCGCAGGCTACGGTATTCGTTTGGATGCCGATTGGTCGGGATTTGCCGTTGGGGGGGATATTTTTGAAAACGTCCCTGCGGGCGAGGGCGCCGTGCTGGCGGTGGAGTATTACGTCGATGCCGACACGTCGGTCGATCTGCAGGTGTTTCGCTATCAGTTGGGCGGTGCGTACGGTGACGGTTCCCACGTGGATCTGTTTTCGCTGAAACACAATCTTGCGGGTCGGCAGACGGCGGTGATTTTAATTCCGCTTGCCGCTTCGCAGATCGCCGCCGCGCGTGCTGACGCGTCCTACACCGTGCAGTTGATGGCTTGTCCCGGCGGAAAAGAAATTACGTACGTTCAGTCGATGCGCCTGGTGGCACCGCAATACACTGCCGCGGTGACCGACGGACGCGATTTCATTGAGTTTGAAGAACGGGCGCTGTGCGACTATTATCCCGACGTGACGGCGGTGCCGTCGCGCAATATGAGCAGTCGCGATCTGGAGCAGTCCGAAGATCTGCCCGACGTGCCGTGGCTGTATCGCTATATACGGGTGAACGGGGCGTCCTACACCGCAGACGAGAACGAACGCCGTGCGGTGTACATCCGACTCTACGCCGCTGAAGGGCACGAAAACGATACGGTCGACATCATCGACATTGAACGCGAGCCGAACGTGTGGGGCGGGGGCGAGCGGGTACAGTTGACCGACGGGGTCGGCGGCGTGTTTTTGCCCTCCACCTGCTTTGGCAACCGTTTAAACGGCAACGGCTCCTTCCGCTTTTTATGGAGCGAGGCAGCGAAGATTGCCCGTGTGGAGGTGTACGACGTCGCGACCTATTGCGTCGATGGCACGGCAGATGCCGCCATGTGTGCGTTGCTTCATCAAGCACGGCTGTCCCACGGCTTCGGCACGGCGCTTTCGGGATACCGTCCTCCCACGGTGGAGGATGGGTACAGCGGGGATACGGTGTGTGCCGATTGCGGTGCGGTGCTGCGGGAAGGCCAAACGATCCCCAAAGGGGAGGTGCCGCCTGCGTATGCGTGGCTGACCACCGATGACGGCACCTTGCAAACGGGTGTCGGCACGAGTGTCGTGTCGCTCGGAGATCGCGGCAACGCGGATGTGGTACCGATTGCGGATACGAGCGAATACGGTATCCGTTTGGACGCCGATTGGTCGGGCTTTACTTTCGGGGGGGACATTTTGGCAAACGTTCCCGTCGGTGAAGATGTCGTGCTGGCGATCGGCTATTACATCGACAGCGGTCACTACGCCGCGTTCTTCCGTTATCAGATCGGCACGGCACCGTACGTGGACGTACACGCGATAAGCCACGGGTTGAGATCCCGTGAGACGGGTGTGTTGCTTATTCCGCTTTCGGCGGACGAGGTGGCGGCGTGGCGCACGAACGACGCGCAAACGTTGAACATTCTCGGCTGTCCGAGCGGGGCAGAGGTTGCGTACATTCAGTCGGTGCGGGTGATAGCAGAGGAATACGCCGCCATCCCCGACGTCGGATGCGCGTATGCCGACACGGAAGAGCAGATGCTGTGCGCGTATGAGCCGCAGGTGACGGGTCGGCTGTCACGCGGCATGGCGAGCCGTGAACTGGAAACGTCGGAACACCATCCCGACCGTCCGTGGTTGTATCGCTATTACGCGGTGCAAGGGGATTGGTTGCGAAGCGAAGAAAACAACAACCGCCCCGTGTACATTAAAATTTACGCTGCCGAAGGATACGAAAACGACGCGATACGCATCGATTCTATCGAGCGGGAGGCGGGCGCGTGGGGTGCGGGCGGTATGGTGCAGATGACCGACGGTGTGGGCGGCCTGTACGTGCCGTACACCAACTTTACCAACGGCTTAAATGCGGTCGGCTCTTTCCGCTTTTGGTGGACCGATGCCGAAAAAGTCGCCCGTGTGGAGTTGTACGACGTCGCGACCTACTGCACACAGCCCGCGGCGGATGATAAACGCATCGCATGGCTGCATGAGCGTATGCGTGCGGAGCGTATTGGTATCGCGATTGCCAATTACGATGCACCGACCGCCGAAGAAGAAGGATACAGCGGTGATGTTTACTGTGCCGCTTGCCGTACCTTGCTGGAAAACGGGCAGGAGATCCCGCGTTTGCCCGATGACGGACTGCCCGCGCCTTACGGTCGTGTGGAGACCGCGACCGGTGTCACCTTCGTCAGCGACGGTTGGACGCTGACGCCGTCCGGCCCGATAGGGAGCGACCGCACGGTGGCGATCGGTGACGGCAAGGGGTACGGCATTCGTTTGGAAAGCGATTGGTCGGGCTTTACCCTTACGGGCGAAGCGTTCCGCCGTGTGCCGCAGGGCGAGAGTGCCGTGCTGGCGATCGAGTACTATTTGGATACGCCGCAAGGCGGGCAGATGTTCCGCTATATGGTCGGGGGCAGACCTCATGTGGATTTCTACACCTCCTTGTCAAACCTTGTGCACGAGACATCGGCGCTGATGCTGTGCGTGCTCACCCCCGAAGAGGTCGCCGTGCTGGCGGCGGGGGAGGCGCTGTACATTCTCGGTTGTCCCGGTGGGGCGGGTGTGACCTACGTGCAATCGGTACAGCTGATCGCGCCGCAATACGCCGCGGGCGTGGATATCGGTTACGACCGTGTGGCACTCACCGACGTGCCGCTGTGCGACTATTATCCCACGCTGCTCGGACGGTACAATCACGGCATGCGCTATGCCGACGTGCGTGACGGGTACGACGCGGCGGGTGCGCTTCGCCGCCATACGTATTTTGAAGTTACGCGGGCACTGGCGGCTGCCAATGCCGCGAAATCTCCCGCAGTGATCCGTTTTACCTTTAAGGAGGACAGCACGGTACGGACGATGACGTTGGATTACCAGTGCGCCCGTCCGCAGTCACTCACGGATGAGAGCGTGTGGGCGACCTGTTCCGTTACGGTGACCGACGGAGTGGCCGAGGTGTTTTTGGAGGACGCGTGCTTCACCAACGGATTGTACGGCATCGGCTCCTTCCGCGTGCCGAACACCACGGCGATGCCCGCCGCCGACCAACTGGCGACGGTGGAGGTGCTCCCGGTGGCCGCTCGCACGGCGTTGCGGGGGTGGATCAACCGCGCCGACGAGCTGACTGCCGAAAAGACGCCCGCTTCGGTGGCGGCGTTTATGGAGGTGGTGCAGGCGGTCACCGCGGTATGCGAAGATCCGTGGGCGACTCCCGACGCGATCGCCGAAGCCGAAGCGCGCATCATCACGGCAGCAGACGCTCTGGTGGCGTGCCCCCACCGCTACGCCGATGAAAAGGACACGGACTGTGACGATTGCGGTGCGACCCGCGTGGTGGTCACCGCCGTGACGGGCGACGTGAACGGCGATGATACGATCGATTCTACCGATGCACGTCTTACGTTGCAATATGCGGTGAAAAAGATCGGCGCGACCGCGCTGAGCGTCACGGCAGCCGATGTGGACCGCAACGGCAAGGTCGATTCCACCGATGCACGGTTGATATTGCAGTATGTGGTGAAGAAGATCACGGGATTCCCGAAAGGATAAAAAAGCACCCGCCGTGTGCGTGATACTCCAAGCGGAGTATCACGCAACTCTATTCGCCTACGGCGAGTTCTATTGCTACGCAGTGTTATTCGGCTTACGCCGAGTGATATTTGCTTCGCAAGTTTAGGGGCGAATAGAATATCACTAAGTCCAAAGGACTTAATATCACTTTCGCAAAGCGAAAATATCACGCTGACTTTAGTCAGCATATCACTTACAGACAAAAGAAAGAGAAGACTCGTAGTTAAAACGAATCTTCTCTTTTTCTGCTTATTCTCCTGTGCCGGCACCGCAGCATTTCTTATACTTTTTGCCGCTGCCGCAGGGGCAGGGGTCGTTGCGGCCGACCTTTTGGTCGGCGGTTTTGCGCACCGTGCGGCTTTGTGCCGTGCCGTCGCCCGAAGTGCTCGTTTCCTTCGCGACCTGTTCGCGTTTCGGTTCTTCATGGGTGCGGATCTGTGCCAACAGAATGCCACGGGCGGTATCTTCGCGGATGGAGTTGATCATCTGGTCAAACATATCGAAGCCTTCCAGACGGTACACCACCACGGGGTCTTTCTGCCCGTACGCCCGCAGGTGGATGCCGCGGCGCAGTTCGTCCATATTGTCGATGTGATCCATCCAGTAACGGTCTACCGTGCGCAGCAACACCACGCGTTCCAACTCGCGCATCATACGCTCGCCGTACTGTTCTTCCTTCGCATTATAAATCGCTTCGGCGCGCTCGGCAAGGGTGGTAACGAGCGTTTCCCGCTCGAGATCTTCGGTTTCCTGCTCGGTGAAGCGGAAGTCGTTTTCGCTCGCAAGCCAGCCGAGATAATACTCGCGCAAGCCGTTCAAATTCCATTCAAACGGTGACTCGTCGGCGGTGTACAACGCCACGTTGCTTTCGATGGATTCCCGCACCATACCGCGGATCTTTTCTTCGAGATCGTCCCCTGCGAGTACCTGATCGCGTTGGGAATAGATGATCTCGCGCTGCCGGTTCATCACGTCGTCGTATTGCAACACGTCGCGGCGGATGCCGAAGTTGCGTTCTTCCACGCGTTGCTGTGCGGTCTCAATGGTGCGGGTAAGCATACCGTTTTCGATCGGCATATCTTCTTCGACGCGCAAGGCATCCATCATTGCGGAGATGCGGTCGCCCGCAAACAAACGCATCAGATCGTCTTCGAGCGAGAGGAAGAAGCGGGAACAGCCGGGATCGCCCTGACGGCCCGCACGGCCGCGCAACTGGTTGTCAATGCGGCGAGATTCGTGCCGTTCGGTACCGAGAATGCACAGTCCCCCTGCCGCCCGTACCGCTTCGGCTTCGGGCTGAATGGCGGCTTTGTATTTCGCTTCGAGTTCCGCATAGGTGCGGCGGGCGTCCAAGATTTCGGCGTTGTCCGTCTCGCCGTAACCGGTGGATTCCGCGATCAACTCTTCGGGAATACCCATGCGGCGCATCTCGGATTTTGCCAGAAATTCCGCGTTGCCGCCCAGCATAATATCGGTACCGCGGCCCGCCATGTTGGTGGCGATGGTGACGGCACCGATCTTACCTGCCTGCGCCACGATCTCGGCTTCACGCTCGTGATGCTTGGCGTTCAGCACTTCGTGCGGGATGCCGCGTGCCTTCAGCATTTTCGAGAGCAGTTCGGATTTTTCAATGGATACCGTGCCCACCAGCACCGGCTGGTTTTGCGCGTGGCGTGCTTCGATCTCGCGAATGACCGCGCGGAACTTCGCCTGTTCGGTCTTGTACACCTGATCGCCTAAGTCTTCGCGGATCATCGGACGGTTGGTGGGAATGGTCACCACGTCCAAACGATAGATCTGCTGAAATTCGGTCTCTTCGGTCATTGCCGTACCCGTCATACCCGAGAGTTTGCGGTACAGACGGAAGAAATTCTGGAAGGTGATGGTGGCAAGCGTCTTGCTCTCCCGCTCCACCTTCACGTTTTCTTTCGCTTCAATGGCTTGGTGCAACCCTTCGTTGTAACGGCGGCCGATCATCAAACGTCCCGTGAATTCGTCCACGATGACGACCTGCCCGTCCTTCACCACGTAGTCCACGTCGCGTTGCATCACGCCGCGTGCTTTGATGGCTTGGTTGATGTGGTGCAACAAGGTGACGTTGTCGGGATCCATCAAGTTTTCAACGGAGAAGTGTTTCTCCGCTTTTTTAACACCCGATTGGGTCAGGGTGGCGGTACGCGCCTTTTCGTCCACGATGTAGTCGCCGTCCACCGTGTCCTGCTCCTGCTTCGTGTCCATTTCCTTGATGCGGTGCGCCTTCAAGCCCTTCGCAAACGCATCCGCACGGTTGTACAGATCGGTGGATTTATCCCCCTGCCCCGAAATGATGAGCGGGGTGCGCGCTTCGTCGATCAAAATGGAGTCCACTTCGTCCACGATGGCAAAGGCGTGGTCGCGCTGTACCTTGCCCTCTTTGTAGATGACCATATTGTCACGTAGGTAATCAAAGCCGAGTTCATTGTTGGTGGCGTAGGTGATGTCCGCCTCGTACGCCGCACGGCGTTCCTCCGGCTTCATATCGTGGCGCACCAAACCGACGGTCAGACCGAGATAGCGGTACACCTTACCCATCCATTCGCTGTCGCGGCGGGCGAGATATTCGTTCACCGTGACGATGTGTACGCCGTTCCCCGTCAGTGCGTTCAAATACGCGGGCAGGGTGGCAACCAGCGTTTTTCCTTCGCCCGTTTTCATTTCGGCAATGCGTCCTTGGTGCAGCACGATACCGCCGATGATCTGCACGGGGAAGTGGGTCATGCCCAGCACGCGGGTGGACGCCTCGCGGCAGGTGGCAAATGCTTCGGGCAGAATGTCGTCGGTACTCTCGCCTGCGGCAAGGCGTGCTTTTAAGACGGCAGTCTGCCCGCGCAGTTCTTCTTCGCTCATTGCGCGGTAGGTGTCGGCGAGCGCCAGCACCTTATCGCACAGCGGCTGAATGCGCTTCAACTCCCGCTTGCTGTAATCTCCGAATAATGCCTTCAAAAGTCCCATACGAACGGACAACTCCTCAAAAATGTAATTACAACCACCAGTATACCACGTTTTTTTGAAAATGGCAACCGCCGACGTGCGGTTTTTACATAATGTTTTTATTTCACGCCGAATACACTATAGGGTGAGCATGCAAACCCTAACAAGGAGGCAATAGTGTATGGGGGATACCTTGGTAACGGTGGCGGCGGTGTTGGTGATGGGGGTAGTTTTTGTCAACGGTTGGACAGACGCACCAAACGCCATTGCCACCTGCGTGACCACCCGCGCCATGTCGTGGCGGGCGGCGCTCGGGATGGCGGCGGGAATGAACCTGCTCGGCACGGTGACCACGAGTTTGCTGATACCGCAGGTGGCGGTGACGGTGTACCGCAGCGTGGGTTTCGACACCGTCGTAGAAGCGCGCACGGCGCTGTGCGCTGCCCTGCTTGCGGTGGTGGTGTGGGCGGTGGCGGCGTGGTGGTGCGGCATCCCGACCAGCGAAAGTCACGCCCTGCTCGCGGGGCTTTCGGGTGCGGCGTGGGCAGTGGGCGGCACTGTGCGTTTTGCGGAATGGGGGCGGGTGTTGTGCGGGCTGTTCGTGTTCACGCCGCTTGCGGCGGTGGGTGCGTTTTGCCTTGCGCGGTGGGTGTTTCATCTGTGCCGCGGGTGTGACCGCACGGCGACACACCGACGGTTTCGGCGGGCGCAGTGTGCGGCGGGTGCCGCCACCGCCTTTATGCACGGCGCGCAGGACGGACAAAAATTTCAAGGGGTGTTTTTGTTGGCACTTATTGGGGGGCAGGAAAGCGGAACATCCGTATTCTCGCCGCCTTTATGGCTTGCGGCGGTGGTGGCGTTGGTGATGGCGGTCGGCACGGCGGCGGGCGGGCGCCGCATCATTCAAACGGTGGGGCAGGAAATGGTGGTCCTCACACCGCCCGCGGGGGTGGCGGCAGAGGCGGCGACGGCGGGGTGCTTGCTTCTCTGCTCACTGCTTGGCGTGCCCGTCAGCACAACGAATATCAAGACCGCCGCCATGATGGGAGCGGGTGCGGCTCGCCGCATGTCGGCGGTGAATTGGGGCGTGGTGCGGGAATTGGTACTCGCGTGGGCGTTTACCTTCCCTGCGTGCGGCATTTTGGGCTTTTTTACGGCGCAACTGTTTTTACTTGTTTTTTAAAACAAAAACCGGAAAACACTTGAAAAAGAAAGGCGGGTATGATATAAAAAGGATATAAAATGGGTATAAAAGAGGTGTAGGAATGGCTAATACGTTTACCGTCACCCCTTGCGGGCAGACCGAAGCGAATGACCTGATCGGGCGTTGCTTCGCAGGATACCAACTCTGGTTCGGGTCTCCCGACTGTTGGGGACACTGGTCCCCCACCAAAGAGGTGCCGTCGGATACCAATTACCGCACCGAGATGTTTCCCGACTGCGTGGAATATCCGCCCGAAGCACTGCACGACACGGCATTTTCGCCGTATCCCGACGGCACGCCCGTGCGGCTGTATGCGTCAAAGTCTCCCGCGACCATCGATACGCATTTTCGCTGGATGAAGGAATACGGCATCGACGGGGTGGGGGTACAGCGCTTTTTCGGCGCGACGTCGGCGGAATACGCCGAGCGGGACGATTTCCTTGCGGAAATTATGCGTGCGGCGGAGTGTCACGGACGGCTCGCGTATATGATGTACGATACCAGCGGATACGGCGGCGGGGGCGAGCAGGCACTCGCACGGATGAAAGCGGACGTGGAAGTAAACGTGGAGCCGCGTATGTTGGCGTCGCCTGCCTATGCTCATGCGCACGGCAGACCCGTAATGTGTGTCTGGGGCCTTTCGCCGCTGGAAGGGAAACGCTATCCGCCCGCCGACGAGGCGCTTGAACTGGTGCGTTGGCTGAAAGAACGCGGGTATTTCGTCATCGGCGGTCTGCCCGACAATTCGTGGGCGGAAGAAACGGGCCCTTACGCCGCGGTGTACGCCGCGTTGGATATGATCTCCCCGTGGACACCCGGTCGTTTCCGTGAGGAAACGCTCGCCGCGTGGGTGGAAGATCATCTGGCACGCGATCTCGCGTACGTTCACGCACACGGGCAGGAATATCAACCGGTGCTTCACGCGGGCTTCGCGTGGAGTAACTTTAAATCGAGCGGCGACCCGAACGTGACCCCGCGTACGGCGGGTGCGTTTTTGTGGGAGCAAGCGAAGCGGTATGCCGCGGCGGGGGTGCGCCAGGCGTATTTCGCGATGCTGGACGAATACGACGAGGGTACGGCGCTTTTGAAAGCGGCACCCGACTCCTACGCGTTGCCGAACGGCACGCCGTATTTTCAAACCCTTGCGGCGGACGGCTTTTGGCTGTCGTCCGATTTTTATCTGCGGCTCGGCGGCGCGGTGGCAAAGACCTTGCGCGGCGAATGTGCGGTAAGTGACGACGTGCCGGTGCCCCATTCCGAAGGACCTGTGTTTTGGCGCAACGGATTTGAGATGCGCGAAGCGTGCGCCAAAGTGCGCGGCGGCACGGCGACGGCGCGCCTTTGTGCGGTGGACGTATGCGTGCCGCACGGAAAAGTGCTTGAGCAAGAGGCGGTGCAACTGGAAGTCGCTTCGGTATTGGAGGGCGCGGTCGGTGACGTATGCGCCACGGGGCGGTATGCCTTTGGCTTTGCGGGTGTGTGTATGAGCGCGGGGCGTTGCCGCGTGACGTATCGCTTGGCGAAGACTGCCGTTACCGTTTCGGAAGGGTTGACGCTTTCGTATAAATTCCGTCCGCTCTCGGCGGAAGGCGATTGCGTGGGCGTGGATCTGCTTTTGGACGACGGCACCCGTTTGTCGCAATATCTGCCTGCCGCGTTGGCGCCGAAGGGTGTGTTCGGCGGTGAGGATACCGCGTTTGCCGACGTGGAACTTGTGTTGCCCGAAGAATTGGTCGGGCGCACGGTGACGGCGGTGCTGGTGGCGTACGACGCCGCCGGTGAAGGGTACTTTAAGGCCTATCTGGATGATATCATCCTGCAAAGATAAGCGAAAAATAAGGAGGAAATACTATGAAACTGGGTGTGTTGACCGTCCCGCTGCAGGGTATTGCGGCGGAACAAGCGTTTGAGTATCTGCACGGGCTGGGCGTGCAGTGCGTGGAACTGGGTACGGGTGGCTACACCAACCACAACCATTGCAACCCCGACGTGTTGCTCGCGGACGAGAGCAAGATCGAAGAGTTGAAAGCGTCGCTTGCGAAAAACGAGCTGACCATTGCGGCGCTTTCCTGCCACGGCAACCCCGTGCATCCGAACAAAGAGCGCGCGGCCGCCGACCACGCGGTGTTCGTGCAGACCTGCAAGCTTGCACAGAAACTCGGTGTGGACACCGTCGTCACCTTCTCGGGATGCCCCGGCGACAGTGAAGGCTCGCAGTATCCGAACTGGGTGACCTGCAGTTGGCCCGACGACTACGGCAAGATCCTCGACTGGCAGTGGAACGAAGTGCTGATCCCCTACTGGAAAGAGGCGGTAAAGATCGCGGCTTCTTACGGTGTCAAGAAGATCGCGTTGGAGTTGCACCCCGGCTTTTGCGTATACAACCCCGCGACCCTTCTGCGCTTGCGCGAAGCGGTGGGCGATATGATCGGTGCAAACTTTGATCCCAGCCACCTCATCTGGCAGGGGATGGATCCCGTGATGGCGCTCAAATCGTTGCGCGGTGCGGTGTACCATTTCCATGCGAAGGATACCCGCGTGGATAAATACAACGTGGCGCAAAACGGCGTGCTGGATACCGGCTCGTACGGCGACCTTTCGGCGCGCAGCTGGGTGTTCCGCACGGTGGGCTACGGCACCGATACCAAAACGTGGAAAGACCTCATCTCCACCCTCGCGGTGATCGGCTACGAAGGCGCGGTGAGCATCGAGCACGAGGACGGTCTGATGAGCCCGCAGGAAGGCCTCGAAAAAGCGGTATCCTTCCTCAAAGACATCCTCATTACCGAAGATCCCGCCGCCATGTGGTGGATCTGAGCTTCGCTTCGCGGCGCGTGGATGTGTGCAAAGTGAAAGGCGAGCCCAAGGGTCACAGATGCTTTCTAAGCGGCATAAATATCCACAAAACACAAGGAGAGAATGCGCCCACACGAGTGCATTCTCTCCGTTTTTATCCCTATGGGATTTACGAGTATTTTAACACAGCCGAGGGGAAAATCGGCCCGTTAAAATCGGGTTCGGATATGCCTCCTCTGCTTATGACCACCCGCCGTACGGCGGGAGACGTTTCTCAACTTAACGTTTCCAGTTGATATTCGTAGAGCAGTTCGTTGATCTCCGATACGCTCAACCGTTTGCAGATACCGTACATGATCACGCTGTCCAACGGCAGCTTCACGTACAGCATCGGATAACCGGCGTGCCGCAGAAGCGTTTGTACCTCGTCCAGCGACAACTTCATAGCAACGGCAAGGCACAGCAGTTTTTTTCGCTCCGGCACGCGCTGGCCGGAAAGGATCTGGTAGGCGTAGACCTCGCTTATTTCGGCATCGTGGACGACCTGTGCTTTTTTAAGATCGTACTTCTGTATCAGCCCGGCCAGATGCTCTGCCAGCGTTGTTTCGATGATGTGCGATCGGTTTTCGTCATAAAAGGTCTTGAAATCGGGGCAAAGCATCAGCTCCTCCACGATCTTGGACGTATCCTTATGCATAGCACGCACCCCCCTGTCGTTTACTCGTTTATGGTTATAACGGTAAAATGCCTTTTTGTCAATCGTCAGCGACGGTTTGCGGACGGACATAAAAACGGACGGCATCGTCGGATGCCGTCCGTTTTGCTGTTTCTTACATATTCTCGACTGCGTCGATGGCGAGGGTGTCGAGATGGAGCAGCAGCATACGGCGCACCAGCGTCATCAGCCACAGCCAGGATTGCTTTTTATCCGCATCCTCTTCGCCCAGCACGTGGTTATCGTGATAGAACTTCGAGAACAGCGAGGCCAACTGATAGGCGTTGTCACACAGGAAACTCGGTGCCTTTTCCGCAAGCGCACGGGTGAACACCTCGCCCGAGAGCAGCAGTTTCAGCACGAGATCGCGCTCGGTGTCGGAGTAGATACCGCCAATCTTGTCTGCGGCGGTCGCCTTCTTCAGCACCGAATTGATGCGGGTGACGGTGTAGAGCAGATAGGTGCCCGTTTTCCCCTCAAATGCCAAAAACTTGTCCAGATCGAATACGTAGTCACGCGCGGGGTTGTTCTGCAGGTCGCCGAACTTTACCGCCGCAATGCCCACCTTCTGCGCGAGCACCTGCTTTTCCGCATCGTCCAGCTCGTTCAAATAGGCGGATTCCCGCAGTTTGTCGTACGCTGCCGCCGTCGCGGTCGCGAGCAGATCGCTCAGTTGCATCACGCCGCCGTCACGGGTCTTGTACGGCTTGCCGTCTGCGCCGTTCATCGTGCCGAAACCGAGGAAGTCCAGCGTGACGTTTTCGCCGACCAGACCCGCCAGTTTCGCTGCACGGAACACCTGCTCAAAGTGCAGGCTCTGGCGCGCGTCGGTCAGATACAGCATACGGTCGGGCGCGAAATCCTGTTGACGTTGCAGAATGGTGGCGAGGTCGGTGGTCTCGTAGGTGATGGAGCCGTCGGTCTTGCGGGCGATGATGGGGGGCATCGGGGCGGTGTCCTCTTCACGCGCCACGTCAATGACCTCGGCACCGTCGCTTTCGCGCAGCAGGTTGCGGCCTTCCAAGATCTCCATCAACGCGGGCACGTAACGGTCGGCGTCGCTTTCGCCGTACCAATACTCAAACTCCACGTTCAGTTTCTCATACGCCGCGCGGATATCGCCCACCGATACCTTTAAGATCTCTTTCCACAAGGCAATATAGCCGGGCTTGCCGTTTTGCAGGTCAAAGGTCGCCTGATGCGCACGGTCGCGGAAGGCTTCGTCCGTCTTCTTGCGGGCGGAGGCAAAGGGATAGATCTCATTGAGCGAAGCGGCGTCCAGTGCGGGCACCGTGTCGGTCGCGGGATCAAAGTCCTCACTAAAGCACGCCCAGTCGGGGTGACGGTCGTGCAGTTCTTCAATGACCAGCCCCATCGGGGTGCCCCAGTCGCCCAGATGCACGTCGCCGATCGCTTTGTGACCGCACACACGGGTGAGCCGTTTGAGCGCCTCGCCGATGATAGCGGAACGCAGATGCCCGATGTGCAGGGGCTTTGCCACGTTCGGCCCGCCGTAGTCGATGACCACCGTTTCGGGGCTCTCCGCCTGCGGCACACCGAGATGTTCATCCGCCGCCAAAGCGCGCACGGCGTCCAGCAGGGCGGCGTCGGTCAGCGACAGGTTGATAAAACCGGGGCCCGCGATGTCCACCATCGAAAATTGCGCGTCCTCACGCAACAGCGCCGCCACGTCCTCCGCAATGGCGCGGGGGGCCTTGTGGTGCAGTTTGGCACCCGCCAGTGCGCCGTTGCACTGGAACTGGCACAGGTCGGCACGGTCGGACACCGTAACGGTGCCGAGCGACGGGTCGTACCCCGCTTTTTCGAAAGCGGCGGCAACGATATCGGTCAAACGTGCGGTAATGGTCTTCATGAAAGTTCGTTCCTTTCTATCGTCATGCACAGTGTGTTTTCCATAGTCTGCCCGCCGAGCGAGAGGGTGTAGGCGAGGGAGATCTCGCCGCCCGCTTCGCCGAGCGTGTTGCAAAGCCGATGGGTCACGGTGGTGACCTCAAAGTCGCCGTAGGGTGTGCCGTAGACGCTTTGGCACTGCTCGCCGCGCCGCAGGCACAGGGTGGATTTCGCCGCACCGCTTCGTCGCACGAGAACCTGGTGGGTGTCCGCCGCCACCGTCACGTCGGTGGTGACTCCTTCGTCGTCCCGCTCGGTGTAGCGAAGCGTTGCCGTGCTGTCCGCAAAGGTCAGTTCCCCGTCGGCGGTCTGGGTCACAGTATCCGATTGTCCGTCAAACGCCTGCGTGCCGACGATACGTATGCGTACCCTCACGGTGTCCCCTCCTTAATAATAAAAGGTAAAATGATATTACCGATACAATTGCATAGTATACCACAGTTTTTCGGTGGGCGCAAGAGTCCGCGAAAAATAAAAGCCGAAAAAAAGCAAAAAAACACTTGACGAGCGAAAAAAACTGTGATATACTGTTGCTTACCTCGAACGGGGGTTTATTTTTTGTGCCCATTTTTTGGGGCGCAAGGCCCGCTGTGAGGGAGGCTTAATGAATCTATTTAGAATGGAGATGCCGTAATGCGAGTAAAGATCACTTTGGCTTGCACCGAATGCAAGCAGCGCAACTACAACACCATGAAGAACAAGAAGAACGACCCGGACCGCTTGGAGATGAACAAGTATTGCCGTTTCTGCCGTAAGCACACGGTGCATCGCGAAACCAAGTAATACGGGAACGAGTAGGAGGAACAAATCATGATTTTTTGGGGATTTGTTATGTGGTTCGTCGGCGCGGTTGCCGGCATCATGGCTCTTCTCGTCGGTGCGCAGGGAATTTCGGAAGGATTGACTCATCACGGTTGGCACTATTTTGCTCACCTGGTTGATCCCGCACATCTCACGGCGAAAAAGATCGTTTTCGTTGTGGGCATCCTGCTCGTCATCGTGGGTCTGATCGTTTTCTTCATCGGCCGTGCCAAGGCTCGCCGCACCGGCGACGACGGCAAGGCAGGTGCGGGTGCGATCAAGTACTGGCGTGACATGAAGGGTGAGTACAAGAAGATCACCTGGCCCACCTTCAAGTCGGTGGTGAAGAACACGGGTATCACGCTCATCATGTGTGCGTTGGTCGCGGTGTTCATCATCGTGGTGGATCTCGGTCTGTCCGCCTTGGTCGACTTGTTTTTGTCGCTGAAGTAAGCGTATAAACGGAAGGAAGGTACCCATGGCAGAACAAGCAAAATGGTATGTGGTGCACACCTTTTCCGGTTACGAAAACAAGGTGGCAACCAATCTCGAAACGATCGTCGAGAACCGCAAACTGCAGGATTGGATCCACGAGATCCGCGTGCCTACCGAACTCGTCAGCGAGACCAAAGACGGCAAGACCCGCGAAGTGGAGCGCAAGGTGTTCCCGGGGTACGTGCTGGTCAAGATGGTCATGACCGACGAATCCTGGTACGTGGTGCGTAACGTCCGCGGCTGCACGGGTTTTGTCGGGCCGAACGGCAAGCCTGTTCCGCTCACCGAACAAGAGGTGGCGGCACTGGGTGTCGAACGGTACGAGGTGGAGATCGATTATCAGGTCGGCGATACGGTGCGTATCACCGAAGGCCCGCTGGAGAACTTCTCCGGTACGGTGGATGCGATCGACCTCGAAAAGCGCAAGGTTCAGGTCACCATTTCGATGTTCGGTCGCGAAACGTCGGTGGAACTCGAACCGAATCAGGCACAGCGCATGGAATAAGGCGCGGCCGCAACAGTTTTGTGTATCAGCGGGAGATCCGCTTTTACTCTGCGCCGGACGCGATTCCGGCTGTGGGAGGTATCGCCCTGTGGGTGATGCCGCCAGTTACCACGATTTTTGGAGGTGCAATGTAAAATGGCTCAAAAGGTTACCGGTTACATCAAATTGCAGATCCCGGCGGGTAAGGCTACGCCGGCACCCCCTGTTGGTCCGGCTCTCGGTCAGCACGGTGTGAACATTATGGCTTTCACGAAGGAATTCAACGAGCGTACGAAGAACGACGTTGGTCTGATCATCCCCGTGGTGATCACCGTCTACGCGGACAAGTCGTTCACGTTCATCACCAAGACGCCCCCGGCTGCGGTCCTCATCAAGAAGGCTTGCGGCATCGACAAGGCGTCGGGTGTCCCGAACAAGACGAAGGTTGCGAAGCTCACGAAGGAGCAGGTACAGCAGATCGCCACTACCAAGATGCCCGATCTGAACGCGGCCAACATCGAGTCGGCTATGAGCATGGTCGCCGGCACGGCGCGCAGCATGGGCATTGAGGTCGAGGAATAATTTCTGCTGATAACCCGAACGGGTGGGAGGAAACCCTCTGACGTTCCGATTACCACCGTATCGCGGGTGATTTCCGCGCGATAACAAACAGGGAGGATTGAACCGTAATGAAACATGGTAAGAAATATGTCGACAGCGC
>SVPJ01000010.1 GCA_015065885.1 Oscillospiraceae bacterium
TGTCTTCGCCGCAGATGTCGCAGACAGTGTCGTCACCAAAGACGTGACCCGCCTTGATGACTTCGCCCGCGGTGATGACTTCACCGCAAGCTGCGCACACGGTGTCGCCCGTGTAACCGTCGGTGGTACAGGTCGCATCGACCTTGCCGGTAATCGTGGTCTCTTCGTGCGTGCAAGCTTCGAGCACCGGAATCTCTTCGGTGTAGAACTCGCCGCAAACGGTGCAGGTGTAGGTCATTTCGCCGACCGTATCGTAGGTCGGAGCAATGGTCTCAACACCGTCGTCCCACGCGTGATCACCGGTCGCGGGGATCACTTCGCCCTCAGCAATGAGTTCGCCGCAGGCCGCGCACACGGTGTTACCCGTGTAACCGTCCGCACCGCAGGTCGCGTCGATCGCGCCTTCGATCACGGTTTCGGTGTGCTGGCAAGCTTCACCGAGCACGTCGCCGCAAGTAGCGCAGACCGTCTTGTCGCCGTCCGTCGTGATGTTCTGGTTGTTCGCCAGCATGCCCGCATGGATCGCATCCTTAACGCCGTCGGTCATGGTGCCGTTGCACGCGGTCGCCACGTCGTAGAATTCAATGCGCGCGATCTTCACGGCATCTTCGCACCAGATACGGAGCGAACCGAGATCGTTCAACTTGTTGTTGAAGCAAGTCGCCGGCAGATAGACGCCGCCCACGCCGTCCACAAAGGTGACGGTGGGTGCATCGTAGCCGAAGTTGTGGCTCCAGCCGGATTCCGCCACACCGTCGGACACGTCAAACGCGCCGAGGCTGACGGTAGCGTTCTCATAGCCTTCCGCCGCATACACTTTCACGTACACCGGCTTGTTGGTGTAGCGATCCGCCGCCATAACGTCACCGGAAAGCGCCACATAGCGATACAACCACGCCTTGTCCGGATAGTCATCATGTACTTCGCGATCCGCGTAAGTCACGCCGTTCGCAGAAATGCTGGTAACGCCGGGGAAGTAGGGGGAGATCTCTTTGCCGTCGAACGCCACGTAGGTCAGGCCTTCTTCAACCTCGACCGTGGTGTCGACAAAGTTCGTGCTGATGAGGGCCGCCGCCTGAATGTAGGTGGCATCCTTCGCAGGCACACAACCGCGGATGTCAATGCGGAAATCGTCGGTGCCGATCGCCTGCATATCCTCTTCGGTAAGGGTGTAGAGGAACAAGCCGCTCTTGTTGGCAACGAGATTATCGCTGCCGACCATGATGTTGTACCAAGCATAGCCTTCGGGCTCGGAGTTGCCGCCGGTCCAACTGCTGTGCAACTGGAAGCGGAAGACCTGGCCGTTATCCACGAAGGGCCCGTCGTTGTAGTACTTGATAACCAAGGTCACGCTCTGACCCTCGGGAACGTTTTCGAGCATCTTGCCGCCGATCCAGAAGCCCTGCCAGTCGCCGTTCAGCGGGATACCGTACTCGCCGGTATTACCGATGGCAACGGGGGTGGTGGTGCTGTTCTCGGCATCGTAGACACCCAACACGCGGTTGGACTGCAACGCACCCGTTGCGGTGTCGAACCACATATAGGGGGTCTTGTAGTAGGTTTCGCCGTTGGTGATGACCGCGCCGCAGAAGTCGCAGGTCACTTTGCCGGTGAAGCCCACCGCGGTATCGGTCGCCTCAACAGCGCCTTCCACCGTCACGTTGTAGTTTGCATCCATCATAGCCGCGTGAACGTCCGCCAACTGATCGGCGGTCAAGTTCGCGTTCTGGCAAGCGGTCGCCGCATCGTACACTTCGATACGCGCGATCTTCTCCATATTCTCCATGCCGATACGGAGAGAGCCCGCACCGTTCAAACGGTCCTTAAAGCACGCATCTACGATGCAGGTAGCCACGCCGTCCTTAAAGGTCAGCGCCGGGCCGTTGTACCAGATCCAGTCCGTTTGCGTTTCGGTCGACAGATCGCTCTGATCGATCTTGAAGGACTCGCCGCCCGCCAAGGACGCGTTTTCGTAACCTTCCTTGGCAACGAGTTTGATGATCATCGGGCGGAGAGAGTCGTCGGCATTGCCGGCAACCGCACCGCTCAAACGCACATAATAGAAGCCTGCGAAGTCTTCTCTCTTTTCGAGCACCTTACCGCTGCCGTTCACCGCATACGGAACCTTCAAGCCGGGATAGTACGCCGGGCTGAGTTCCTGGCCTTCCACGTCGATCACGGAATAGCCTTTATCGGTGTAATCGATCGGGTTCACCAACTCGCTGTTGACGATCTTGACCGACTTGATGTAGACGTTACCGGCACCGGGACCGCAACCCAAGATCTCCACGCGGAAATCGCCCGCGCCGATCGCCGCCACTTCTTCCGCCGTCAAAGTGTGGAAGAAGAGACCGGTCTGCTGGGAAAGCAACTTTTCGGTATCGGTGAACATATCTTTCCAATCCATACCGTTCACTTTGTAACGGAACAACTGATGACGGTCGGTGGGCAGGAAATTAATGTCGATATAATATTCGATCGCTACCGTCACACTCTGGCCTTCGGGAACGTTCTTCAGCAGATTGCCGCCGAGATAGAAACCGGACCAGTCGGCATCCAAACGGAAGCCGTACTCGGTGGTGCCGGGGATCTGCTGGGGCACGATGCTGCCAACGCCGCCCTGCGCCGCGATGGAACCGTTGGTCTTCGCCGTACCGGTAGCCACTTCCAAGTAGCCGTAGGGATCTTTGTAGTAGTCTTCATAGTTCGCGAGAACCGCGCCGCACGCGTTGCAGACCACCAAACCGGTGTTACCCTTGTCGGAGCCGGTCGGTTCCACAGCGCCTTCGATGGTCAGACCGACATTGTTCGCACGCTTATAGTCGTGGAAGAACGCCGTCATCTCATCGGTCGCACCCGCCTCGTTGCAGTAGGTCTCCATATCGTACACTTCGATACGGGAGATCTTCGCCGGCTGGCCTTCGCCGTGATACAGACGCATGGAACCCGCGTTGTTCAAACGGTTGAGCAGACCCGCGTTCACCCATGCAGCACCCACGCCGTTCACCATCGGGATGGTCTTGCTGTTGGTCCACACGTAACCGCCGTTGCCGTCGGTCGCATCGATGGCGCCGATATGAACACTGTCATTTTCGTGTCCTTCCGCCGCATACACCTTGATGTACACCGGCTTGTCGACGTTCGGATCGTTCGCCTGCGCTTCACCAAAGACCTTGATGTAACGCCATGCGCCATCTTCCAGATCCGCCCAGGTCATGTTGTACGCCGCCGCGGCGGTAATGTCCGGATAGTAGTCGCTGACCGGGGTCTCTGCGAAATCGGCGAACGCATAGCCGGGGTCCGCGGACGCCACATACTTGGAATCCACGACCTTCAGCGACTTGATGTACACGCCGCCGTCGGTGCCGCCGCAACCCTTAACGCCCAGCGCGATCGCATGGGTGCTCAGAGCCGCCAATTCCTCTTTGGTGTAGTTGTACGCCACAACGTCGGTCTTATCGAACACGACGCAATCGTGACCCGGGTCGCCCCAGCCGATGCCGTCGGTGAAGTAGTCATAGTACAGTTCACCTTCGGTCTTGGTTCCGTCTTTTGCATACCACTGCGTGGGCATCAGACGGAAGATCTGCTCACCGGTCTTCACGGCAGAATCCACGTAGTACTCCACCAACAGGGTAGCACTTTCGAGATTGTTGCCGAAAAGGGCATCGGTGCCGATCCAGAAGCCTTGCCAGTCACTGGCACCTTCTGCATTCTGGAGTTTCAGGCCGTAGCCATTGCCACCGGGAATCGCGGTGGACACATACGGGTCAATGCCGGAAAACTGCGCTTGCCGACTGGCAGTGACCTCACCCGTCGTCTGGTCAACCGTGAGCCAGATGTACGGGGTCGGGAGCTCCGCTTCCTCTGCCAACGAGACCAGCGCAATACCGCTGAAGCAAGTCAAAAGCAGAGAGAGTGCGAGCACCCAGGACAAAATTTTCTTTGCCATTTGGAATCTTCCTTTCATGATAATATTTTCCGTAAGTGTCAACACGAGGCACTTACAGTTGTACCCATTTTAGCAGATGTCCAAAAAAAGTGCAACAAATATATATGATTTTTCTCACCCCCCTTTAGATTTTCGGCATATATGCCATACGACGACGCGGTTTTTTGGGCGTTTTGACAAAGGCGTTGTGGCGGCGATTTTTATAGGCACAAGATATGGGAAAACGGCATTTACGGCGTGGCGTATTGCGCGGGCGGTTTGGGGAACGGCGGGAGCCGCGCCCCCGCCCTAGGGTGAGCATTTAAACTCGAACCCGCCGCGAAGCGGACATTGCCCGCAACATCTACTTGTTGCAGTTTTGCGGCAATGTCCCCGAGAATGAGCAGTATATGCTCATTCTCCCAACGAAAGCGGAATATAAAAGGGTTCGGTGCTTTTTGCTTCACTCGTGCTCGCAAGGCGCGAGCATTTCTTCGCCCGACTGAAGCAAAAACCCCTCAAAATCTCCTCGCTTTGCGGTCGCAGATTTTTGAAAGAGCGGATTTTGGCTCAACCGAGGCGAAAACGCAGCCAATACTTCCGTATTGGCGAGTATTTTAACAATGGGTGAGTCAAAATCCGCCTTCCAAAAACGGAGTTCGGGTTTGAATGCTCACCCTACGGTGGATACGTAGCACGAATTGTGCGGTGGGTCGTGAAACACCTCATCCGTCACTCGCTCACGCTTGTGCCACCTTCCCCTCAAGGGGAAGGCTTGGGGGGCGCAACCCGTTGGGATAGGGTCGGTCGTATTGCAGACGCGCGGGGACGCGCGTCCCTACAGTGGGTGCGTAGCACAAATTTTGCGGTCGCTCTAACAAAACAAGGGTAAGCGATCACTCGCTTACCCTTGTTGCTCGATTTTTGCTTACGGGCGGCAGATCATGCCGCAGGGAATTTATGGATCTTCTTTACTGCGTACTGGAGGATCAGACGCGCGTCGGTGGAATCCACCTTGCCGCTGCCGTCCACATCCGCTACTTCGAGATCGATCGCCGTGGGCGCGATCTTCTTCACGGCAAATTGGAGAACCAGACGGGCATCGGTCGAATCGACCTTGCCGTTGCCGTCCACGTCGCCGCTCTGTGCCATGAATTCCAGACGGGTGACCAGTGTTTCACCGCAAACGGTGCAGGTCTTGGTGAACTCACCGTATTCGGTCGCGGTGGCTTCCTTGGTCACTTCGCCTTCGTTCCAGGTGTGCGGAAGTTTCGTGATGGTGTTGCCGGGTTTGGCAATCACTTCGCACACTTTGCACCACAGATCGCCCGTGTTGCCCGCTTCCTTACAGGTCGCATCCTTCACGTTGATGATCTCGGTCTCGTGTGCGGGGATCTCCGCGCCGATGTCTTCGGGTGCGACGTAACCGCAATCCTTACACGCCATATCGCCCGTGTAACCCTTGGTGAGACAGGTCTCCGCCACGTAACCGACGCGTTCGGTGCCGCAGGCGTGGTCGCAATCGACCAACAGATCTGCCGCCGCTTCGAGCGCCGCCACAGCATCGGCAACCTCATCTTCGGTCGCCCAACTGTTCGCCAACACTTCCTCCGCTTTGGCAAGCTCAGCTTTGTACGCTTCGATCGAAGCGGGGGTCTTGTACTTCACGATCGCGTCGGTTGCCGCGATCAACTCTTCCAGAGCCGTCTTATCCGTCAAGGCAAGTACTTCGACCTTTTCGAGCGCGTCCACCGCAAAGCCGCGGGTGGCATCGTTGGTCAAGCGGAACGAGCCCTTGCCGTTCAAGCCGTTAGCAAACACCGCATCGTCCAGCAGAACTTCGATCACCTTGTCGGTGACCTCGGTGGTCAGGTGTCGCCATTCCGCACCCGGAGCCGTCTCCGAACGACGGGCACCTTGATACGACCAGTTGAAGGAGGTGAGTTCCGTGTCGTCCTTAAAGGTAAAGCGGATCACCACGGGGTGGCTTTCCTCATCATCCGCGATCTTCGCACGGGTCACGCCGAAGTACGCATACACGATCGGGTTACCGTCCGCGTCCAAGCCCTCGTCACTCATGCCACAGTTCAGGCCGTCGGCATACCCGACCAACTTATACTGCGGATAATACACGGGGCTTTCGATGAATTCGGTGGTATAATCGATATAGTCGATCTTACTCGCCACGGTCTCGCGCTCGGCGAGGGTGTCGGCATTGTAGAAGGTGATGGATTTCACGTACAGCGGGACGTCTTTGTTCTTCCACGCGCGCAGCAGAATATCGCCGCCGCCCACCAGATCGAGTGCCATTTCTTCGGTACCGACTTCGACCGCTTCTTCAAACTTGTTGGCGGCACCGAACTGACCCGGGCCGGTGATGTAGGTCACGTTTTTGCCGACCTTGAAGGTGGCGACGTTCATCGCGCCGACGGTGAGATTGGTGGTCGGGTTGACCGCCGCGGCATCCCACGTGGTGCCGGTATAGCCGGCGTAGATCGCCAGGATCTTATCAGCGCCGTTGTTGCCGTCGAAGACGATACGGCCGTCGCCTGCAAACCCTTCGGGCAGATAATATTCCACCGAGACCGCGATCTCTTCGCCTGCGGCGATCGCATCCGCGTTAAAGCCGCCGAATTCGGACAGGCTGAAGCGGATACCGGAGTTATGCGTGCCGATCGCGAGGGCGTATTCACCCGCCAGGCCGGGAATCTCCACGGGGACGAGCGACGTGTTGCCGTCGAGCGCCGCAACGCTCTTGACCGCCGTATGTCTGCCGGTGGAGAAGTCCAGTTTGGCGAACTCACCGAGTATCGGCAACTCTTCGCCCTCTTGGAACACTTCGCCGCAGTGGGCACACACCAAGTCACCCGAGAAACCGCCCTGCTCGTAGGTCGGCTCCACGCGGCCCTGCCAAATAAGGTTCTTGTTCGCTTCGGTAAACTGATCGTGGTAGAGCTCGCACTCTTCACGCAGATCGTACACGCGCACGGTAGCGATCCCGGCGAGATCGTCGTCTTCGCGAATCGCATAGGTGTAGCCCTCTTCCTCGTTGCCGGCTTGCTCGTAGTGAACGTCGCGCAGACGAATGGAAGAGCCACCGTTCAGCGTGTTAAAGAATGCCGCATCCAGCAGGATCGCTTCGTAACGGCCGTTTTCGTCGAAGTTCACATCAATGTTCGTGCTCCACACCGCACCCGGGCCGCCGATCTGGTACTGATAGTTCATACCCGTGGCGGTGCTGCCCTCTTTGCGCTCGATCACCAGTTTCACGGGAGTCGCACCCGCGTCCACCGTAGTCAACAGCGCGGACGGCACCTTGATGTAGGTGTAGTTGAAGCGCGGATACTGCTTTTCGGTATCCTGCGTATACCATTCCACACAGTCGGAGGCAGCATCCAAGCCGTTCGCCGCCTGCGTGAGATATTCGGGATAATAGGGGTTGGTGGCTTCGCCTTCGAAATTGACGTAGTAGTGGTCAGCCTCACCGCCGTTGCCGCCCAATTCCGCCGCGTTGAACACGGTGATGGACTTGATGTAGATGGGGTTGTCGGCAGAGACCTTGTTGCCCCAGCCGTACAACATCACTTCGCCGCCGTTCACCAGCGTTTTCGCGAAGGTGAGGGTCTCGAGATCTATGGGCTCGGTGATCTTATCACTGCCGCTCCACTGACCCTGCGGGCAGTGGTAGGTGATATCCTTACCGACCGTAAAGGTGGCGATCGCCGTCTTGTCGCTCACAAGGCTCGCATTCTGGTTGATACAAGCGGAATCCCAGCAGGTGCCGGTCCAGGATCTGTAGAACGCGAGGTTCTTCGAGCCTGCGGACCCGAACGCGATACGGGTCGCAGCGTCGTGTACGCCCGCCAGATAATACTCCACCGTCACGGCGAGGTCGATGGTATCAAGAATATGGGATTCGTCGATCGCAAACACGTCCTGATCGATCGCAAAACGGAAACTGCCGTTGTGCACGGTGATCGCATACGCATACTCATCGCTGTTCGGGAGTTTCTGCAATGCCGACGCATCCGGTGCCGTCTTGAACGCCGTGTTCTTCACGGCGCCGTTCGAGAAATCGAGTTGAGCGTAAACCTTGCCCTGCGGGATCTCCTGCCCTTCGGTGAGCAGGGCACCGCAAGTGTCACAAGTCACCGTACCGGTGAAGCCGGGGGCGTCCAGCGTAGGCGCCTGGTAGCCTTCGGTGGTCACGTTCCATATCTTTTCCACGCGCCATGCGTGCATCGCCGCCACCACGTCGGTGTCGGCACCTTCCACGTCACAGTAGGTTGCCACGTCGTATACTTCCACGCGAGCGATCTTTTCGGCTTCCGCCATCTGCAAGCGGAAGGAGCCGTGACCCGCCCCATTGCGCAGACATGCCGCAGGAATGATCGCGCCGCCCACGCCTTCAACAACGTTGGCCAAGATAGAGGCGGCACCGTTGATCAGCGAACTGTGCGTCGACGCCATCTGGCCGTCTGCTTTTTTCTCGCCATAGATCTGATAGGTATCGATCGAAATGGAGGTGTTTTCGTACCCATCCTTCGTGAAGAAGCGCAGGTACACCGGCTTATTCACGTTCTCTTCTGCATAAGCGGGTGCATCGGCAGTCAATTTAAAATAACGGTAACCCGCAAAACCGGGCGGGGTGTCGATCTCCATATCCGCATAGCTCATCTGATAGACATCCGCGATCGGCGCGCCTTCAAGCTCCGGATAGTAGGGGCAGCCGGCCGACACCGTCTGCTCAAAATCGTAGTAGGAATACGGCACCGCCTCGATACCGCCGACATACTGCGCATCGAGGATCTTCACGCCGGTGATGTACAACTTGTTGACGCCTTCGCCCAGCATCTTGATGCGCAGGCGGGTGTCGTTACCGCGAATGGCATCCACTTCCTCGGGCGTGAGGGTGTAGAACACGACCCCCTGCTGACCGACCGCCAGGTCGGAAAAGTACTCATCACCGTTGCGCGAATCCGACACCAGCAAAACTTCGCCCGTAAGTGCGGTCTCGCTGTCGATATAGTATTCCACCGCGTAGGAGACACCGGTGTTTTCGGGCACGTTGTTCAACAGCGTACCGCCGAAATACAGGCCATAGCCATCGTTTGCTACTTTAAAGCCGTACAGCCCGGTATCCCCGATCGCCGTACCGTTACGAATAAGGGTGTCCGTTTCGTTATTTTTCGCCAGAATGTAGCGAACCACACCGATATCGTTCTGGGTTTTACCGTTGGTGCCACCGAAATTAAAATACCCGAACGGCGCGGGCAGTTCTTCCGCTGCCGTAAACAGCGTGATGCCGCTGACACATGAAAGCAACAGCGCCAAACTTAAAGCAAGAGAGAGTATGCGCTTCATAGTTTTCATCCTTTCTCATAGTATAATCCTCAGTATACACTAAGCCGATTATGCTGTCAATATAAAAATTTGCGGTGTTTTTTCAATTTTTGTTCAATTTTTACATAGCGCAACGAAAATACCCGCCACCGTGTCGCACACGGTGGCGGGTGAGATTACCGTTTACTTGCGGTCCGCCAACAACTGGCGGATCTTTTCGTGCGGGTCGATGATGACGCTCGCAGACATATCGTGGTTGAGCGCCGCGATGATGTACGCGATGTACTTCGACACGTCCACGTCGTGAAACCACGGACGGGACAGCAGTTCGGGGGTGCGGTAGGTCAGATTGGTGCCGAACACACCGTCGATGATGCCGTCGGCATACGCCTTGTCGAACGTATCCAACCCGTTGGTAAAGATGGCGTAGGTCGCGTAGGTGAAGATGCGTTTTGCGTTGCGCTTTTTCAGTTCGTATGCGATATCCAGCATCGACTCGCCCGAGGAGATGATATCGTCCGCGATGAACACGTCCTTACCCTCTACCGCGTTGCCGAGGTACTCGTGTGCCACGATGGGGTTACGGCCATTCACGATGCGGGAATAGTCGCGGCGTTTGTAGAACATACCGAGATCCACGCCAAGCACCGAAGAATAGTACATATTGCGGTTCATCGCGCCTTCATCGGGGCTGATGATGGTGAGGTGATCGCGATCTGCCTTCAGATCGGGAAACGCGCGGAACAGGCACTTCAGCACCTGATAGGTGGGCATGACGTTATCAAATCCCATCAGCGGCACCGCGTTCTGCACGCGGGGATCGTGCGCGTCGAAAGTGAGGATGTTCTGCACGCCCATCGCCTGCAGTTCCTGCAACGCCCACGCACAGTCGAGCGATTCGCGGTAGCTGCGGCGATGCTGACGGCCGCCGTAGAGCAGCGGCATCACCACGTTGATGCGGTGCGCCTTGCCGCCCGCCGCCTGAATGATGCGCTTGAGATCCTGGAAATGATCGTCGGGAGACATCGCGTTCTTGCGGCCGAACAGTTTGTAGTCGCAATCGTAATTGCCCACGTCGATGATGATGTACAAGTCGTCACCGCGGATACTGCTTTTGATGATACCCTTGCCGTCACCCGACGAAAAGCGCGGACAATCCGACTCTACGATAAAGGTATCCTCCGCATAAAAACTGCCTGCCGCCCAGCTGGTGAGATAGTGGTTGATCTTTTCGGTCAACTCTTCCGTCCCGCGCATGGGAAGCAGACGCAAGGGGGCTACCCGACTTTCCGAATGAAAAATGTTTTCACTGGTAATGATCTCCGACAAAACGACCGCCTCATTTCTATATTGTGCTTTCTTTTCGTCTTTAGTGTACCATAAATCGACACGGTTGTAAAGGTGACAAACGCGAAAAATTTTAAAAAAGTATAGACAATTTTTACGGAGATATTATATACTGTTGTTATCTCGACAAAAAGAGGTGTGAATATGCAGGAACAGGAAGTTGTGCGCGAACGGGTACTGCTGTGTGCGGTGGACACGGGCGCTTACGATATGGAGGTCGCGTTGGCGGAACTGCGTGAACTCGTCGCCACCGCAGGCGGCGACGTCGTGGCGGTGGTCACCCAAAAGCGGGAAAGTCCCGACCGCGGCAGTTATCTCGGCAGCGGTCGCATTGCCGAGACGGCGGCGATCTGCGAGAGTCACGAGATCGACCTCGTGGTGGTGGACGATGAACTTACCTCCGTCCAGCAACGCAATTTAGAGGACGCGCTCCCCTGCCGCGTGATCGACCGCACGATGCTGATCCTAGATATTTTTGCCGCCCGCGCCCGCTCGTCGGAAGGACGGTTGCAGGTGGAACTCGCACAGTTGCAGTACCGCTTGCCCCGCTTGATGGGGCAGGGCGGTGCGCTCTCGCGACTGGGCGGCGGTATCGGCACCCGCGGTCCCGGTGAGACGAAACTCGAAAGCGACCGCCGTCACATCCGCCGCCGTATCGCTTCGCTGAAAGCGGAACTGGAAGAAGTGGAACGCCGCCGTGAGGAACACCGCGTCCGTCGCCGCAAGGACGGCTACTGCGCCGTGGCGATCGTGGGATATACCAACGCGGGCAAATCCACCCTTTTGAACGCGCTGACCGATGCGGACGTGTTGGCGGAGGACAAACTGTTTGCGACGCTCGACCCGACGGTACGCGCTCTGCGCCTGCCCGACGGGCGCACGGTGATGCTGTCGGATACGGTCGGCTTCGTGCGCCGTCTGCCGCACCATCTGGTGCGGGCGTTCCGCTCCACGCTTGAAGAGGCGGTCGGCGCGGACGTCATTTTGAACGTGTGCGACGCTTCGAGTGACGAAGCGGAGGAACATTTGGCGGTCACCCGCTCGCTGCTTTCGGAACTCGGGTGCAGCGACACCCCGCAGATCACCGTATTCAACAAATGTGACCGTGTCAGCGTCCTGCCTGAAACGGAAGGCACGGCGGTGTGCATCAGTGCGAAAGGGCGCATCGGATTCGACCGCTTGCTGGATGCTATCACCGCGGCACTGCCCCCCGACCGCCGCCGTGTTACGCTGCTGCTTCCCTTTTCAAAAGGCGCACTCGCCGAAGAATGCCGCCGCGACGGCGCGGTGGACTCCGAAGAATGGGTAGCGGAAGGATTGCGTATGACGGTGACGCTCGGCGCACGTCTTCTAAATCTGACCGAGGTGTATCAAATTGAAGAATAACGTAAAAAAAGAGCGCATCGCCCTGCTGGACGAAGTGCGCGGTCTTTGTGTCGTTTTGATGGTGATCTATCACGGACTGTTCACCCTCGGGTGGTATTCCGACGTGGCGGTCTGCCGCACGTTGTTTCGTTTTTTCACACCCGTCGAACCGTTTTTCGCGGGGGTATTTATTTTCCTGTGCGGGCTTTGCTGTACCCTTTCGCGCAGTAATCTGAAACGCGGGGCGTTGCTGGCGGTGGTCGCGGTCGGCGTGACCATCGTGATGGCGGTGGGTTTCCCCGAAAACGCCATCTGGTTCGGCGTGCTTCATCTGCTTGCCGTCTGCATTCTGCTGTATGCCCTGCTGCACCGTGTGATCGCCCGCGTGCCGGGTTGGCTCGGCGCCGCCGTATGCGCCGTGCTGCTCTTGCTGTGTTGGCATCTACCCGTACAATATGAAAACGGCTTTTTCGGCATCCGCGGGCTGTGGGAGGTCGCCGTTCCCTATCGCGTGGTGCAGTGCGAATGGCTGTACCCGCTCGGACTCGGACGCATCGCGGGCACGCAGGGGGATTACTTCCCGTTGCTTCCGTGGGTCTTCTGCTTCTTTGGGGGGAGTTTTTTGGGAAGATACGTGCATCGTCTGCCCGACGTTTTGAAGCGTCCGCACATCTCGCCGCTTGCCTTCATCGGACGGCACGCGCTGGTGTTTTACGTGGTACATCAGCCGCTCATTTACGCCGTCGGAATGCTGGTTGCAAACATCTGAACGCAATATAAATGAGTATCACACCGAAACCGCGACGCAACCAATCGGTGGGAATATACACCGTGCCCCACGCGGCAAACGCCGCCGTGACCGCGCCGCCGAGTGCCGCGGGCCACACCTGCCGCCATTGCACCGTGCGGCGGCGAAAATGCAAAAGCAGCGCCGTCGGTGAGCAACAGATAAAATATAACAAATTGATCCCTGCCGCCGTGCGTTGGGCAACCCCGACCACGGCGGTTAAATATAGGAGCAATAACGTACCCCCGCCGACACCGCAACCGCTGACGAAACCTGCCGCGGCACCGACTAACAATTCGATAATCACAAGAGCAACACCGCCTTTATCCCACCGTAGAGCAAAAAGCCCGCCATCGCGAAACGCAACCACTTGACGGGAATACGGCGAAAGAGAAACCCCGCAAGCACCCCGCCGATCGCCCCGCCGAGCAGATACCATTCCACCCCCGCGACCATCAAACCGCCCCTTAAAAAGTACACGGTGAGCGACACCGCCGAAATGGGGACCATGATGGCAAGCGATGTGGCGTACGCGTTTTTTTCGGAAATTTTCAGCCATCCTATCAGAAGCGGCACCGCGATGAGTCCGCCGCCCGCACCGAACAAGCCGTTTGCCGTTCCCGCGGCGGCACCCACCAACAGCAGTTTGGTCGTTTCGCGGGCGGCTGTTTTTTTGTTTTCCATACACACCTCACCTCGCGTTTAGTATGCACCGAAACCTCTTTTTCAAAGAGGGAAAAAACAGCGATTTTGGAAGAAATTTCGCAGAATGTTTGTTGCGTTGCGGCATACACTACCCTTGCAAACACGGTTGCACAACACGACGGCAACAGCCGTATCAAGATAGGAGAAAGTTATCATGTCGAAGAACAAGTCTGTTGTTCCCGAGGCGCGCGAAGGCCTCAACCGTTTCAAGATGGAAGCCGCAAACGAAGTGGGCGTGAACCTGAAGCAGGGTTACAACGGTGACCTGACTGCGAAGCAGGCGGGCTCCATCGGCGGTCAGATGGTCAAGAAGATGATCGAGCAGTACGAGAACGGCCTGAAATAAGTTCGTTTTCACTGCGGGCGGTCGGGGCATAAGCGCCCCGACCGCTTTTTTAAAAAATTCCAAAAAAATCACGAATGACCACTTGACAAACGGGAAAAATGTGTTATAATCACTTATGCTAAATATTGCGGAATGGTGTAATGGTAGCACTACAGTCTCTGAATCTGTCTGTTGGGGTTCGAGTCCCTGTTCCGCAGCCAAAAAGAAAAGATACCCTTTCGGGTATCTTTTCTTTTTTCTGTTTCAGGGACTCGAAACGAACTCCAAGGGTGAGCGGTCACCGACCGCGAAGCCTTGGGAGCAACAGTCCGGGGGACTGTTGCGCCTTTCGTCCAAACGAGCGTCAGCGAGTGCGACAAAGTCCCTGTTCCGCATTTACGCTTCATCTGCGGGGCCTTTACGAAACGCCCCCAAACCGGGAATACCCATGCAACATTTTTATTTTAGAAGTTGAAAAACAAACGCTTTTGTGCTATACTGACCTTAGAAGGGTGGCGGGGACATGAAAAAAGCGCTGTTATGCATTGGCATACTGCTTGCCGTTCTTCATTTTATCGTACCGCTTCCACATAAAGTGAAAGATGGCGGAAGCATATTTTTGCATCCTATTGTTCCAACATACGAAATACACCTATACAATTCGGATTTTGACGAGAGTCGTACTCTGAAAGGTTGGTCGATCGATCTTTTGGGAATGGAAGTATACGAAAACACCTATTTTGTTGACAAGGCGTAAGACGACACGAGCAATCCATATTCAAAAACCGTTCTGCTGAAATTCAGCAGAACGGTTTTTTGATTACCATTATTTCGCTTCCCCGTGCTTCTGCGGAACGAAGCACAGCATAGTCAGCAACAAATAATACGGTGCGTCGAGCAAGGTTTCACCCAGCACCCCTTTCACGAAGTTAAACGCAACGACGAAGGGATATTGATGCAACTCCACCGCCGCCACGCAGCGTATCACCTCAAACACCACGGTTACGATAAAACACGCGATCAGCAAGCGGGCACAGTACAGCGGATACCGCCGCGTGATACGCCCGTGTGCGTGGCTGAGTTTACCCCAAAACAGCACCGCCAAAAACAGTGCGAACAACGCACTTTCCGCCGCCGTTTCCACCGCAGCAAGCGTGTCGGTCAGCAACATGCCGCCTTTGCACAACGCGACGGTCGCCGCGGCGGCGGTATATGCCTTCACCCCGAACAACACGAAATCGGGAAACAGCAGATAAGTGTACCGCACACGGAGCGTGATGAGGATCGCCACCGCGACATACACCCCGATGCAGATAAGGTCGATATCGTGAAGCGAGAAGGCAAAGTGCAGGTGACGGTCTTCGTATACCGCGACCGCACCGCTGAGCGCCTTCTCCACCGCCAAAAACACGAACATCCAGCGCGTCCACTGCCACAGCAGGCGTTGCCGCTCTTTACTGTGAAGCAGTGCGGTCAATTTGGAACGGATCATACCGCCCCTCCCCTCTTATTGCAGATAGAACGTGAAGGAGAACGTCTCTTTCTTCAGACGATACGGCTCGAGCAGCATGGGGCCGCAACTGTTCGAGCCGACACCCGACACTTTATAATCCACCCGCAGGTTGGTGCAACCGTTCTTTCGGAGTTCATTCTGATGGGTCGCCGCCGTCAGTGCCGCGGCAGTGTATTCCGACACGTTACACTCAAACTCGCCCCGCACCGTAAGCCCCGCATCCATCGAAAGGCACTTTACGCGGGTGTGGTTACCGTGTTCCTGCGGCATAATATACGGCACGTATTCCGCCGCTGCCGACGAGCGGTATTCGCCCATTTTGGCGTGGGCACACATATCGCCGTAATTTTCACCGTCGCCCATACCGAAATAGGTAAACCCGTCGTTTTCGGCGGCGAGGGTGAATTCAAACCCGAGACGCGGGATGAACGGCGATGCCAACCGATCGGCAAAATCGCCCGTCACCGCGACCGCGACCGTACCGTCCGCCGTGAAGGTGTAGGTGGCGGTGTATTTCATCAACGGCATACGCGACACCCCCGCGAGGGAAGCGTTCACCGTGATGACGTTGCCGTTTACCGTGCAACCGTACACCTTGTGGAACGTACGGTCGAGACGGTCCTCCCACCATTGATGGCGGATGTTGCGGTCGTTATCGGTCGGGGCGCGCCATACGGTGAGGCGCACGGGCGCGGCAAGCAGTTCCTTGCCCGCTTTTTGAATGGACACGAACTGACCGTACAATTTAGAAAACGCGTAATCGGTGGTATCGGTGTGTACCCGCAGAAGATCACCGTCTTCGACGATGGCAACGGGGTCTGATTCCGTCGGCACAAACGTCTTTTCACATACCGTCATCTGCACAAAACCGCGCTCGCAGTCGCCCTCCGACTGATAGAGATTCAAGTATGTGCCCATCTCACACGGCACGTCCGTTTGGAACGGCATCTCCACCCGCACCGTTTCGTGCGGAGCGACGGATACGGGAATTACGCTTTCCGCCACTGTTTTACCGTCGGCGGTGAGTTCCAAACGGAAGGTATATTCCGCAAGGTCGGTGAAATCGTAGCGGTTGGTAATAAACAGCGCGCCGTCCCGGTATTCCGCCGCAAAGCCTTGGTAGCAGTATTTGGCATTCAGCGAGCCCGCTTTGAAGGTACGGTCGTGGAACACCAAGCCGTCCGAGCAGAAGTTGCCGTCGTGGGTGAGTTCGCCGAAATCACCGCCGTAACGCGGCACACCGTCCACTAAAACGGTGTGGTCTGCCCACTCCCAAATGCAACCGCCGATAAACTGCGGATGCTTGTACATCAACGCCACGTAATCCCGCACGTCACCGGGGCCGTTGCCCATCGCGTGGGAATATTCACACAGGAAGATGGGCTGTGCAAGCTCGTGATGGGTGAGTTTATGCTCCAATTCGTCGGTGGAGGCGTACATACGGGAATACACGTCGGTCCCTTCAAACCGCCCCATTGCCGAGGCACTCTCGTAATGCACGGGGCGGGTGTTGTCGCGGTTGTGGATCCAGTCCGCCATCGCGCGTTGGTTGTCGCCGTACCCGCTCTCGTTGCCGAGCGACCACATGATCACGCAGGGGTGGTTTTTGTCCCGTTCCACCATACGCTCCGCCCGCTCAACGTAGGCTTCGCGCCACACGGGGAGCCTATTCGGCCACTCTTCGGGATGCGCGGCATCGTCCCAACCCGCGTTCACACAGCGGCTCGTAAACCCATGGGTCTCCATATCGGTCTCGTCGATGACGTAAAATCCCATCTCGTCGCAGAGCGAGAGGAAATACGGCGTGGGCGGATAGTGCGAGGTGCGGACGGTGTTGATGTTCAACTCCTTCATACGCTGAAGATCCAGCAAGATATCCGCATCCGACATGGTAAAGCCTTTTTCGGGATGGGTGTCGTGGTGGTTGACACCCTTCAGTTTCACCGCCACGCCGTTCACGAGCAAGGCGTACTCGTCCGAGATGACGACCTCCCGCATACCCACCTTGATGGGGATGAACTCGGTCTTACCGCGCACCACCACCGTGTAGAGATAGGGCTGCTCGGCATTCCAGAGGATCGGCGCGGAAAGATCGGCAACCGCCCCTGTGGCATCGTAGATCTCGTAATTTTCCTCCGACACGCAAATGCGAGAGCAATCGGCCGAAACGTCGATATCGCGGATATGCCCCGCCTCACGCGAGAGCAGATACACGTCGCGGAAGATGCCGTTCATGCGGAAGAAATCCTGATCCTCCAAATAACTGCCGCTGCACCATTTACGCACCACCGCACGCAGTTCGTTCTCGCCCGCTTTCACGAAAGCGGACAGATCAAACTCGGCGGGCAGGTGCGAGCCCTCACTGTACCCGACATACTGCCCGTTCACGAAAAGCGACAGCGAAGAACACGCCCCTTCAAACACCACGTAGGTCTCGCGTGCCGCCCACTGCTCGTCCAGCGTAAAGACGGTGCGATACACCCCCGCGGGGTTTTCGTCGGGAACGTAGGGCGGGTCCACGGGATAGGGGTAGTTTACGTTGGTGTAATACGGTTTTTCATACCCGTGCAACTGCCAGCAGGAGGGCACGGGAATGCTGTCCCACGCGGCAATATCGTCCGTAAGGTCGATGTCACGGGGGAAGAATTGGAAATCCCACGCCCCGTTCAGCAAACGGTAATAGTTTGAAGCCGTGCGGTCGCCCGCCAGCGCCTTCTCCAAACTGTCGTACGGAATATAGTATGCCCGCGGGGCTTCGCGGTTTTCACTCAAAAAAGTCGGATCTTCATAAAAACGCATCACTCTGCACTCCTTTTGCGGAAATGTATATACCTAATATAGCGTTTTTGCCGCACCTTTTCAAGTGTTTTATACAATTTTTGGGGATATCCGTTTGACTTTTTGCGTAAAATGTGAAATAATGTGTTTACTATGAACGGAGGTGCGCCGTATGTATACACATCGCGACGTAAAACAACTGCAACCGAATATTTTTAAAGTGACCCTATGGGGTGACCGACGCGAAGACCGCGAAAGTGAATTCGTGCTTGAGCGTGTTGCCGCCACCGACTTTGCGGGCATGTGCGCCTGCACGGCGGACGCGGACGGGCTTTGGCATTTTTCGCTGAACGGGCGGGAGATCTTCCGCGAGATCACGACCGACTTCACCCTTGGTTTCGGCATCGGAGAGACCGATGCAATATACGGCCTAGGGTTGCACCAGACCACCCCCTTTAACCGTCGCGGCACGGTGTGCCAGTTACTGCAAAACAACGGGTTGTCCACCGCCGTACCGTTTATGACCTCCTCGGCAGGGTACGCGGTGCTGTTTGACACCTGCGCCTTTATGAGTGTGGGTGTGGACAAACCCTGCACCGACGAATATCACGATACGTTTGACACCGAGGAGTCCCGCCCGAACGAGATCCACGCTTTCGTGGACGATGCAGACACGCTCACCTATTACG
Source organism: Oscillospiraceae bacterium (assembly GCA_015065885.1). Taxonomy (GTDB): domain Bacteria; phylum Bacillota; class Clostridia; order Oscillospirales; family Acutalibacteraceae; genus SIG588. The sequence continues at coordinate 18,784 of SVPJ01000010.1, forward strand.
TCATTCTGGACGAGCGCATCGACGGGCAGATCGCCGCCTACCGTGCGCTGACGGGGCAGGCCCCGCTGTTCCCGAAATGGGCGTACGGCTTCTTCCAGAGTCGTGAGCATTACAGCACGCAGGAGGACATTTTGTCGGTGGCGCGGGAATTCCGCCGTCGCCGCATTCCGATCGACTGCATCGTGCAGGACTGGAACTACTGGGGCGACCACGGCTGGAACGCCGCGGTGTGGGATCGGAACCGCTATCCCGACCCCGCCGCCATGACCCGCGAGATCCACGATATGGATATGAAGATCATCCTCTCGGTGTGGCCGAGTTTCGGGCCTGAGACCGCTATCTGCAAAGAACTCGAAGCAGCGGGCGGCATTCTGGCAAAGCCCGACCGCTCGGGCGAGACGTGGGGACGGGTACACGACCCGTTCAACCCGAAGGCGGCGGCGATCGTGTGGGACTATATGCGCCGCAATCTGTGGGAAAACGGCGTGGACGGTTGGTGGCTGGACTCCACTGAGCCGGACGTCGGCGGCTCCAATTCAAAAAACCTTCGCTTCTGCTGTGACACGGCAAAGGGGCCTGCCCGCCGTTTCTTGAATGCGTATGCACTGGCATCCAGCCGTAACACCTACACGGCACAACGTGCCGCCGACGAGAGCCGCCGTGTGTTCATTCTCACCCGCAGCGGATGGGCGGGACAACAGCGTTTTGCCGCCTCCACCTGGACGGGGGATATCGGGGCGCGGTGGGACGTGTTCCGCAATCAGTTGAACTCCCTGCTCAGCTTCAGTCTGTCGGGCGTGCCGTACTCCACCACCGATATCGGCGCCTTCTGGGTGCAGGATTTCGAGGGTGGCAATCAAAACCCCGCCTACCGCGAATTGTACACCCGTTGGTTCTGGTTCGGCATGTTCTGCCCGCTGTTCCGCTCGCACGGCACCTCCACCCCGCGTGAGATGTGGTTCTTCGGGGAAGAGGGGGACGAGCACTACGAAGCACAGCTCGCCGCCTCCCGTCTGCGCTACACCTTGATGCCGTACATCTATGCCACGGCGTATCGCGTGTGGCGTGAGGGCTACTCCTTCCTGCGCCCGCTCGTCGCGGCGTTTGACGATGCGGCGGTTGCCGACACGTTTGACACCTATATGTTCGGCGAAAGCCTGCTCGTACATATTGTCACCGCGCCCGACGTGAAGGAGTCGGCGGTGTATCTCCCCCGCGGGTGCGATTGGTACGATTGGTTTACGGGCGAAAAGTACGCAGGCGGTACCACCGTCACGAAAGCAACGCCGCTTTCCACAACGCCCGTCTTTGCAAAAGGCGGCTCGGTCGTGCTGACTGCCGCCCCCGCCGAATGCACCGCACGGCAGGACGAAAGCCACCTTACCGTGAAGGTGTTCACAGGCGCGGACGCCGCCGCCTTCCACTACGTGGACGACGGGGACGGCTACGCCTACGAAAACGGCGCATACATGAAAATTCCGTTCTGCTGGAACGATACTGCCCGCACACTGACGGTGGGTGCACCCGAAGGGGATGCCCGCTTTGACCCGCACCGCACGTTGACGGTGGAAGTAAACGGCGAACCTTGCGGCACGTACGCGTATGACGGCGCTGCGCTGGAAATTCAACTGTAAACTATGATGTGAAACGACCGCCCGTGGTAACCCACGCGGCGGTCGTTTTCATTTATCGTTTTTCTTGCAGACGAATGATCGTCTTGTAGTAATCCACCGCGGCGGGCAGACAGCCCGCTTCGATGTTTTCGTTCAACCCGTGCATCCCCTTCATCTGTTCGGGGCCGTAGTTCACGGGTGCAAACCGCACGCAACTGTCGCACACCTCACCGTAAAAGCGGGCGTCGGTCGCCCCCGTGACCACGTAGGGCAACACGCCGACTTTGGGAAACACGCTTTCCACCGCTTTTTGCGTCACGGCGAAGGCTTCGCCGTTCAAGTCAAGCGAAGCGGACGGCACACCGCGATAGACCACTTCGGTCTCAATACCGTACTTCGCGGCAAGGTCGGTGATAATTGCCAAGCTCTCGTCGGTGCCCTGATGCGGGATAAACCGCATATTCGCGCACACCGTCGCTTCGGCGGGCAACACGTTATACCCCTCCGACCCGCTCTGCATCGTAAAGGCAATGGTGGTCGAGAGCATCGCCGCCGCTTGCGCACTGATCAGCGGCATCACTTTTTTAAGCAACGGACGGAACAGCCACAAATTCGCCATCACCAACCGCAAGCCGAAATTGCCGCAATACGGGGCGATACGCCCGAACATGGCGTTTACCGCAGGCGAAAACGCCGCTTTGAACGGCGAGCGTTTTTCCACCCGTGCCACGAATTTCGCGAGCCGCGGAATGGGGGTGTTGCGAGCGGGTGCGCTCGCGTGGCCGCCGACCGAACGGGCGGTGAATTTGACGTCGCCGTACCCTTTTTCAAAAATACCGATGGCGGCAAAATGCCCTTTCACACCCACCACGGGGTCCTGCACGATACTGCCGCCCTCGTCGCACAGCATAAACAGCCGCACGCCGTTCGCCTTCAGCCATGCCGCCAGTTTCGGCGCACCGTCGCCGCCGACCTCTTCGGTACAACTGCTGGCGAGATACACGTCACACGCGGGGAGATAGCCGTCGGCAAGTAACTCTTCGATCGCTTCGAAAAACGCCATCAAACTGGCTTTGGTGTCGGCGGCGCCGCGCCCCCACACTTTGCCTTCCGCGATCGTGCCCGAAAACGGCGGATAACGCCACGCACTCTCCTCCCCCGCTTCCACCACGTCCATGTGGCTCATCAAAAGAATGGGGGCTTTGTCGCTCTGCCCCTTCCAGCGGAGCATCAGGTTGCCGTCGATCTCGATCTTCTCGGCGGCGGCAAAGGTACGGGGGAACAGCTCTTCCAAAAGTGCATGAAACGCGCGAAACTTCTCCGTCTCGGCAACCCCGCGGCGGGAGACGGTCTCTACCTGCACCATGCGGGAGAGTTTTTCGGCATACGCGTCCACACGGGCGGTATCGTCCGACAAGGCGTAGTGCGTGCTTTTTTTCGGCAACAAAAGCGTACGTACCACGGCAATCAGCAGCAACAACACCAGCACGCCGCCCACGGCGGCGAGTGCCAAACAAACGTAGTCCATATTATTCTTCCTCCACGGGCGCGTTATCTTTGGCTTTGCGGAACAGCACCCACGCGTGGGCGATGGCAATGGCACCGCTGAGAAGCATCAGGAATCCCACACTGGAAATGAGCGAGGGTACGCACACGAACAGCACCGACATCACGATAAGCGGGATCGCCACGATCTGCTTACCGCGGCGGAAATACTTATACGCCATGGCGCCGAACAGAGCGGGCACGACGTTGTTGAAGGCGGGTTGCAGCACGGGCGCACTCAAAACGGGTTGCAACGGAATGAGCAACAGCACACCCAGCGCGATGACCGCGGTGGTGACGAGCGACGAGGTCGCGATCGAAAGGGTGGACACGATCTCGTTTTCGGTGGTACCCGCTTCGGTGCCCACGATGTCCCGCGCGTTGAGCGCGCAGGGGATCTTCATATTGATAAGGTTACCCGTCAAGAACGCAAGGTAACTGCCGCCCGCACCGAGCATCGGGGTGTACACCAAAAACTCCACGATACAGCTCGGGATGTAAATGATGCCGATCTGCAAAAGGCCTTTGGCGAAGGCCGAGAGATTCGGCAGGGCACCGAGCGAAAGACCCATGGCAAACGGTGCCGCCAACATCAAGAGAATGCCGATAAGCGAGCCGACCCGCCCGAACAGGTGGGTGCGCGCCATGTATTTTTCCAAGTATTTTTCGTTGTTCTGCGTCATGTTCTTCACCCTCCTTACCAAATGATGCCGACGACGACCGCCGCCGCCATACCGACGAGCATACTGCCCGCGATCGAGAAGTTGTCGAGCCACGTAACCTTTTTCTTTTCGGAAAAATAGGTGAACACCGCCATGGCCGCCGCCGCAAAGCCGAGGGTGACGAGCGGCAGATAGTTGCCCGTCACCGTGAGCGTGCCGCCCTTTAACTGCACGAGGGTGCCGACGTAACTGCCGAGGTAGGCGGTAATAAGACCGATGAACATCGCGGTCATCGCGCTGTCACCGAAACTTTTGCCGCCCGTTTTTTTGGCAGAGGTGCGTTGCAGGCGACTGCAATACCCTTTGCCGAACAGTGCCATACAGAGAACACCCCAGATGATGCCCACCGCCATCAGCAGACCGATGGTGGCGAACACCTCGGCGGTCATATTGCCGTCGAGACCCGAAAGGCCCGCGCTTTTGGCGGCGATATCCGCCACACTGGTCTCATAGTGCAGAGCGCCCACCACCGACAGTCTCAGCCACGGCAGCGGCACACCGAGCGAGCCTGCCAGCGCAATGACACCGAGCAAAATGCTGATGCTCGGGAGCAGCGAAAAAGTGGCGCTGGCGGTAACGGCACGGCGCAACTTTTGTTTATCCATACCAATGGCGACACCCGCGCGCCACGCCCGCACCATAAAGAAGATGCTGAAGGCGATGACGAACAGGATGACCGTGCCGCTGATGAGATACAACGGCCAACCGTTCAGTTGTGCTAACATACGATTTACCCCTTTATGTTTAATGATTAGATATACTATATCACTTTTCGAAGGCGTTTGCAAGCACCGCACGGGACGTTTCGGTTTTTAGCCGATCCCACGGACGCGCAATGCGCGCCCCTACCGCACGATCCAAATGGGGCACCTCCCGTAGGGGCGTTCTGCGAACGCCCGCACCCGGTTGTTACGCACCAAACCCGCCCCTACCGTTTACAATAAAAAACACGCCTCGGCAAGATGCCGAGGCGTGTTTTTACGTTATAACGTCACCAAACGCGGGTTGCGCTTCATCGCGGGCAACACCGTACGTAACAGCACCTCGGTGGGAAATGCGATGCTTGCGGTGGTCACACACGGGTGGCAACCGAAAGTCGGCTCCTCCATCAGGTCACGGTCGATCAGCAGTTGTACTTTGCCTGCCGTGTCGTTCAGAAGTCCCATCACACTGGCACAGCCGGGGGTGACCCCGAGCAGTTCTTCCATCTTTTCCGCCGAAGCGAACGAGAGACGCGCCGAGTGGATCTGTGACGAGAGATCTTTGGTGCGGAACGGTTTTTCGCCCGGCATCAACAGAAGGTAAAACGCCGTTTCCTGCCGATTGCACAGCACCAAGTTCTTACACAAAGGCGCGCCGAGCGCCGCTTTGGGGGCTATGCAATCCTCCATGGTGGCGACGGCAGGGTGGTCTACGCGGCGAAAATCTACCCCCAGCGAATCCAAAAAGTCGTACACCCGCATTTCGCGGGGCGAGCGCCCTTCCGTTTCGGAAGGACGCCCGTTTTCCACTTGTAAATTCATCAGAACAACCCCGTGATCTTGCCGTTTTCGTCCACGTCGATGCGTTCCGCCGCGGGGACTTTGGGCAGACCGGGCATGGTGAGGATGTCGCCCGTCAGCACCACAACAAAGCCCGCACCCGCCGACACCTTCACATTCTTCACCGTGACGGTGAAGCCGGAGGGCGCGCCGAGTTTGGTCGGGTCGTCCGAAAAGCTGTACTGCGTTTTGGCAATGCAGACGGGACAACTGCCGAAACCGAGCTGTTCCAGCCGCTCGATCTGCTTTTTCGCCGCCGGCATCACGGTGACACCGTCGCCGCCGTACACCTTCTTGACCACCGCTTCGATCTTTTCGACGAGGGTGAGGTCGTCCGCATAGGAGAAGGTGAAATCGCCCTGCTCTTCCTCGCACAGACGCACCACTTCTCGGGCGAGCTCCTCGCCGCCCGCACCGCCGTCTGCCCACACGGTGGACAGCACGGTGTTCACGCCGAGTTCCTTACACTTCTTAATAATGAAGTCGATCTCGGCATCGGTATCGGTCGGGAAACGGTTGACCGCCACCACGCAGGGGAGTTTATACACGTTTTTGATGTTCGCCACGTGACGCAACAGATTGGGAATGCCCCGCTCGAGTGCGGCGATATCTTCGGTCGCGAGTGCGGTCTTTGCAAGACCGCCGTGCATTTTCAGCGCACGCACCGTGGCGACCATCACCACCGCATCGGGGGTGAGACCTGCCATACGGCACTTGATATCGAGGAATTTTTCCGCACCGAGATCGGCACCGAAGCCCGCTTCGGTCACGGTGTAGTCCCCCATCTTGAGCGCCATTTTGGTCGCCATTACCGAGTTGCAACCGTGCGCGATGTTCGCAAACGGGCCGCCGTGCACGAAGGCGGGCGTGCCTTCCAGTGTCTGCACCAAGTTGGGTTTCAGCGCATCCTTCAAAAGCGCGGTCATCGCACCCGCCGCCTTCAACTGACCGCAGGTGACCGGCTCATCGTTGTAGTTATAGCCCACGATAATGCGGGAGAGACGCTCTTTCAGATCGGTGATGGAAGAGGAGAGACACAGCACCGCCATGATCTCGCTCGCCACCGTGATGTCAAACCCGTCTTCACGCGGGACACCGTTGGCTTTGCCGCCCATACCGTCCACGATGAAGCGGAGTTGACGGTCGTTCATATCCACACAGCGCTTCCAGGTGATGCGGCGCACGTCGATACCGAGCGCGTTGCCTTGCTGAATGTGGTTATCCAGCATCGCGGCAAGCAGGTTGTTTGCCGCACCGATGGCGTGGAAGTCACCCGTGAAATGCAGGTTGATATCCTCCATCGGCACCACCTGTGCGTACCCGCCGCCCGCGGCACCGCCCTTCACACCGAACACGGGGCCGAGCGACGGCTCACGCAGAGCCACCGTCACGTCCTTGCCGATGCGGCGCAGACCGTCCGCCAAGCCAATGGTGGTGGTGGTCTTGCCCTCACCCGCAGGGGTCGGGGTGATCGCCGTCACCAGGATCAGTTTACCGTCGGCACGGTCGGTCTCGCGGAGCAGCGAAAGATCCACTTTCGCCTTGTACTTGCCGTAACGCTCCACGTATTTTTCGTCCACGTGGGCACGCGCGGCGATCGCCGCGATATCTTCCATTTCGCACGCCTGTGCGATCTCAATATCGGTTTTGTACTGCATACTGCTCACCCTTAGCCTTTAAAATAGCGGACTGCCGCTTCGAACATACGGATATTGAAGTTGCCTTCCACATTCTTGTACAGACCGTTGCCGATACGCTCGCTGTGGCCCATCTTACCGAAGACGCGGCCGTCGGGCGAAGTGATACCTTCAATGGCGTACATCGAATCGTTCGGGTTGAAGTGTACGTCGTCGGTCGCGTTGCCTGCGAGGTCGACGTACTGGGTCGCGATCTGCCCGTTGGCGGCGAGTTTCTTGATGAGTTCTTCGTCCGCGAGGAAGCGGCCTTCACCGTGCGAGATCGGCACCGCGTACACGTCGCCCACGTTGGTGAGAGACAGCCACGGCGACTTGTTGGACGCCACACGGGTGCGCACGATGCGCGACTGGTGGCGGGCAATGGTGTTGAAGGTCAGCGTCGGGCAGGTCTCGTCGGTGTCGATGATACGACCGTAAGGCACCAGCCCCAGTTTGATGAGCGCCTGGAAACCGTTGCAGATACCGCACATCAAGCCGTCGCGGTTGTCGAGCAGGTCGGTCACGCCCTCTTTGACGGCGGCGTTGCGGAAGAACGCGGTAATAAACTTACCGCTGCCGTCCGGCTCGTCACCGCCCGAGAAACCGCCGGGGATGAACACCATCTGTGCCTCTTTGAGTGCGGTAGCGAATTTCTCGACGCTCGACTGAATACCCGCAGCAGAGAGGTTGTTGATGACCATGATCTGCGGCTCGGCACCCGCATCCCGTACCGCTTTCGCGGAATCGTATTCACAGTTGGTGCCGGGGAAGGCAGGGATCAGCACCTTCGGGCGGGCGACCTTCAAAGCGGGAGCGCGACGCTCGCCCGCTTCGTAGGTGAAGTTCGGAATATCCTTACCCGCCGCGGGGATGTTGCAGGAATAGACGCTCTCAAGCTTGTCTTCGTAAATGCCGAGCAGGTCGGACAGTACCACCGTCTCGCCGCAACCGCTGATGGCGCCGTCGTCGGTGGTGACACCGATCTCCACCGCGTCCGCCACCTCTTCGGTCACTTCCAGCACGAAGCCGCCGTAGCAATAGTTGAACAGCGCGGACACGCCCACACCGTCGTTAAACTTCACGCCGATGCCGTTACCGAACGCCATCTTCATCACGGCTTCCGCCACACCGCCGATGCCGGGGGTGTACGCCGCAACCGCAACGCCCTTCCGCATCAGTTCGGTCACGCGGGCATAGGTGCTGAGCAACGATGCCGTCTCGGGCAGACCGTTTTCATCGTACAAAGGCTTCAGACACACCACGCGGTGGCCCGCCGCTTTGAATTCGGGGGACACGACGTCATCCGTCTTGCCCGTGGTGACCGCAAAGGACACGAGGGTGGGCGGGACGTCGAGATCTTCGAACGAGCCGCTCATCGAGTCCTTGCCGCCGATGGAGCCGATGCCGAGTTCTTTTTGCGCCTTGAACGCGCCGAGCAGCGCCGCAAGCGGCTTGCCCCAACGCTTACCGTCACGGCGGGGATGTTCAAAATACTCCTGGAAGGTGAGGTACACGTCTTCGAACGACGCGCCCGTGGCGATCAGTTTACTGACCGATTCCACCACCGCGAGATACGCCCCGTGATAGGGGCTTTCGGAGGTGAGATAGGGGTTGTAGCCCCACGACATAAACGAGCAGGTATCGGTATGCTTCTTTTCCACCGAGACCTTCTGCACCATCGCCTGGATGGGGGTGAGTTGATACTTACCGCCAAACGGCATCAGCACCGTACCCGCACCGATGGTGGAGTCAAAACGCTCGGACAGACCGCGCTTGGAACAGACGTTCAAGTCCGCCGCGAGCGCCTTCAAATTTTCCGCAAAACCGCCGCACACCGCCGTTTCCTGCAGAGCAGGCTTTTCGGGGGTGATGACGATGTGCTTGTCTGCGCCGTTGGAGTTCAAGAATTCGCGGCTGATATCCACGATCTTTTTGCCGTTCCAGTGCATCACCAGACGCGGCTCGGCCTGCACCGTTGCCACGGGGCACGCCTGCAGATTTTCCTCCGCCGCCAGCGCCAGGAAACGTTCGATGTTTTCCGCTTCAATGACCACCGCCATACGCTCCTGCGATTCGCTGATGGCCAGTTCGGTGCCGTCGAGACCTTCGTACTTCTTCGGCACGGCGTTCAGATCGATGACCAAGCCGTCCGCGAGTTCGCCGATGGCGACCGACACGCCGCCCGCGCCGAAGTCGTTGCACCGTTTGATCATACGGGTGGCTTCGGGGTTGCGGAACAGACGCTGGAGTTTGCGCTCTTCGGGGGCGTTACCCTTTTGCACTTCGGCACCGCAGGTCTCCACCGACTGCGCCGTGTGTGCTTTGGACGAGCCGGTTGCACCGCCGATGCCGTCGCGACCCGTGCTGCCGCCGAGCAGGATGACCACGTCACCGGGGGCGGGCACTTCACGGCGCACGTTTTCGGCGGGAGCCGCCGCAATGACCGCGCCGATCTCCATGCGCTTTGCCGCATAGCCGGGGTGATACAGTTCGTCCACGATACCCGTGGCAAGACCGATCTGGTTGCCGTAGGACGAATAGCCCGCCGCGGCGGTGGTAACGATCTTACGCTGGGGCAGTTTGCCCTTGATGGTCTCGCTGACGGGCACGAGCGGATCCGCCGCACCCGTCACACGCATCGCACCGTAGACGTAGGAACGTCCCGACAGCGGGTCGCGGATGGCGCCGCCGATACAGGTCGCCGCGCCGCCGAACGGTTCGATCTCGGTCGGGTGGTTGTGGGTCTCGTTCTTGAACAGCAGAAGCCACGGCTCTTTTTCGCCGTCCACTTCCACTTCGATCTTCACGGTGCAGGCGTTGATCTCTTCGCTCTCGTCGAGTTTGTCGAGTTTGCCGTGCTTCTTCAAGTATTTCACCGCCACGGTGGCGATATCCATCAGACAGATCGGCTTTTCGGTGCGGCCGAGTTCTTCGCGCACCGCGAGATAGTCTTCATACGTCGCCTGCAACAGTTCATCTTCAAACTTCACGTCGTCGATGACGGTGAGGAAGGTGGTGTGGCGGCAGTGATCCGACCAATAGGTGTCGATCATACGGATCTCGGTGATGGTGGGATCACGCTGTTCGGTCGCAAAATACTGCTGACAGAACGCGATATCGTCCGCGTCCATCGCGAGACCGTATTCCTTCACGAACGCTTCCAGTCCCGCGCGATCCAGTTGCAAGAAACCGTCGAGGGTCTTTACTTCGGTCGGAATGTCGTACTGCATCTGAAGCGTTGCCGGCTTTTCGAGTGCCGCTTCACGCGCTTCCACGGGGTTGATGACGTACTTTTTGATCTCCGCCACTTCGTCCGCCGAAAGGTCACCGTACAGGGCGTACACCTTCGCGGTGCGCACCAGCGGACGGTCGCCCTGCGAGATGATCTGGATGCACTGCGCCGCGGAATCGGCACGCTGGTCGAACTGACCGGGCAGGAATTCCACCGCAAACACGGCGGCACCGTCGAGTTGCGGCTCGTCGCACACCGTGTCGAGCTGCGGCTCGGAAAACACGGTGATCTTCGCATAGTTGAACAGTTCTTCGGTGATATTCTCCGCATCGTAACGGTTCAAAACGCGCACGTCGGTGAGCGCTTCAATGCCGAGCAGCGAGCGCACGTCCGACAGCAACGCTTTCGCTTCGTTTGCGAGTTCCTTTTTCTTTTCTACGAATATACGATACACCATTTCGTTAACCCTCCCATGCCTTCAGCGCACGTGCGCCGATGTCGCGGCGGTAGTATGCATTTTCAAACCGTACGTCCGCCACCTTGCGGTAGGCTTCGTCGATGGCGGCGGGCAGTGTATCTGCCACCGCGGTGACACCCAGCACACGGCCGCCCGCCGTGACCAGTTCGCCGTCTTTCAGTGCCGCACCCGCCACGTACACACTGTCGCGCACCGTGTCGGCAATAAAGAGCGGCTTGCCCTTTTCATACGCTTCGGGATATCCCTGCGACGCCACGATCACACAGCACGCGTGGGCATCGCGGAATTTCACTTCCGTTTCGGCAAGCGTGCCGTTGGTGGTCGCCTGCATCACGGTGAGCAGGTCGCTTTCCAAAAGCGGCAACACCACCTGCGTTTCGGGATCGCCGAAACGGCAGTTGTATTCGATCACCTTCGGGCCGTTCGGGGTGAGCATCAAGCCGAAGTACAAGCACCCTTTGAAGGTGCGGCCTTCCGCCTTCATCGCACGGATGGTGGGCAGGAAGATGGTGTCCATACACTTCTCCGCCACTGCGGCGGTGTAATACGGGTTGGGGGCAACCGTGCCCATACCGCCCGTGTTGAGACCCGTGTCGTTATCCCCTGCGCGCTTGTGGTCCATCGAGGAGATCATCGGCACCACCGTTTCGCCGTCGGTAAAGGACAGCACCGACACTTCGGGGCCGGTCAAAAATTCTTCCACCACCACGCGGTCGCCGGAGGCGCCGAACTGCTTGTCCTGCATCATCGAGCGCACCGCGGCTTTGGCGTCCTCGCGCGTTTCCGCAATGATCACGCCCTTGCCGAGCGCCAAGCCGTCCGCTTTAATGACGGTGGGGATGGGCGCACTTTCGAGATAGGCGAGCGCCGCCTCCATATCCTCAAACACCTCGTATGCGGCGGTGGGGATACCGTATTTTTTCATCAGGTTTTTGGAAAACACCTTACTGCCTTCGATGATCGCCGCCGCGGCGGTCGGACCGAAGCAGGGAATGCCCTTTTCGGTCAGTGCGTCCACCGCGCCGAGTACCAACGGATCGTCGGGGGCGACCACCGCGTAGTCGATCGCGTGGGAGACGGCAAATTCCGTCACGGCGGCGATGTCCTTCGCATCACCGCCCACGCACACGGCATCCGCCGCCATACCGCCGTTACCGGGCAGGGCGTACACCGTGTCGATCGCGGGGTTTTCACGCAGTTTTTTAATGATAGCGTGTTCGCGGCCACCGCCGCCCACTACTAAAATCTTCATCGTTCGTTATCCTTTCGCGATCAATGGTGGAACAAACGCATACCGGTGAACGCCATGGTCATGCCGTACTTGTCACAGCATTCGATCACCGCGTCGTCGCGGATGGAGCCGCCCGGCTCCGCAATGTACTTGACACCGCTCTTGTACGCACGCTCGATGTTGTCGCTGAACGGGAAGAACGCATCCGAGCCGAGCGCCACACCGTCGCGGCTGTCGAGGAACGCACGCGCTTCTTCGTCGGTCAGCGGTGCAGGCTGTTCGGTGAAGTACTTCTGCCAGTTGCCGTCGGCACAGACGTCCTCTTCGTTCTTATTGATGTAACCGTCGATGACATTGTCGCGGTCGGGACGGCCGAGCGTATCCTTGAACGGAAGCGCCAACACCTTTTCGTGCTGACGCAGGAACCAGGTGTCTGCCTTGGTGCCCGCAAGGCGGGTGCAGTGAATGCGCGACTGCTGACCCGCACCCACGCCGATGGCTTGACCGTCCACCGCGTAGCACACCGAGTTGGACTGGGTGTACTTCAAGGTGATGAGCGCCACGATCAGATCGCGCACCGCCGATTCGGGCAGATCCTTATTCGCGGTCACGATGTTCGAAAGGAGTTCGCGGTTGATCTCAAAATTGTTGCGGCCCTGCTCAAAGGTGATGCCGAACACCTGCTTGTGTTCGATGGCTTCGGGCACGTAGTCAGGGTCGATCTGCACGATGTTGTAGTTGCCGTTCCGCTTGGATTTCAGGATCTCCAATGCTTCGGGCTCGTAGCCGGGCGCGATGATACCGTCGGACACTTCGCGTTTGATCATTTTCGCGGTGGTCACGTCACACACGTCGGACAGCGCCACCCAGTCACCGAACGAACACATACGGTCGGTACCGCGGGCGCGGGCATACGCGCAGGCAAGAGGCGATTCGTCCAAACCTTCGATATCGTCCACGAAGCAGGCCTTTTTCAGCGTATCCGACAGCGGGATGCCCACCGCCGCCGAAGTGGGGCTGACGTGCTTAAAGGAGGTGACGGCGGGAAGACCGAGCGCCTCTTTCAGTTCCTTCACGAGCTGCCAGCTGTTGAACGCATCCAAAAAGTTGATAAAGCCGGGACGGCCGCACAAAATGGTGATCGGCAGGTCTTCGCCGTTCTTCATAAAGATCTTTGCGGGTTTTTGATTCGGGTTGCACCCGTATTTCAATTCAAACTCTTTCACTGCCGTTTCTCCTTACTTATTCTTGTTGATCAGGCGGTCGTCCGTCTCGCCGGTGGCAAGGTCGGTATACCGCACGAAGAGCGAGATCTTGTTGTCCTCGTCCAGTGCATCCCACAACGCGGCGGTGAAGGCGTCGATATCGTTCGGTACCGCCACGCGCTCGGGCTCACCCTGGAAGGTCGGAATGGGGTTGCCGTCGCACACGTAGGTGTGGATGAAGTGGCCGAGACCCGCGAGCGCAGGATAACTGAAGGTGTAACGGTTGCACGCCGTACCCTCGGCGTCCGCACTCTTCAGGATGCTCATCTCATAGGTGAAATCCCCGTCACCGAACGTCAGCATACCGCTGATGCGGGGGGTGAGGTTCGGGGCGTCGGGCTCGAACTCACGGGTGGTGAGTGCGCCCGCAAAGGTGTTCCCCGCTTTGAGGCCCTCGTAGATGGTGTCGGTCTGGTCGCCGTTGGTGACGATCAGCTTGTTCTCGTATTCGCGAACCGCCGCGTAGATGATAAGGCTCGGGTCTTCCACCTTGGAGGCGTCGAACGGCTCGGTGAACACCGCGCCGTCACGCTGGGTGAACACACGGTTACGGCTGTTGGCACTGCGGCCCATAATGAAGTAGGCGGACACCGCCTTTTTACCGTCGGCCGATTTGCCGATGATGATGCCGCGACCGACGTAGGAATTGCCGCGAATGCGGGATTCGGCGGCGGGAATTTCATAAATGTTCATTTCACATACTCCTTTGACACTTTTTCTACTGCGGCGGGCAGGATCTTCCATTCCGCCAGACGCATCACGCGCTTTTGCAGTGTTTCGGGGGTATCCGTCGGGCGGATCGCCACCGCTTTTTGCATAATGATCTCGCCACCGTCGGGAATCTCGTTCACGAAATGCACGGTGGCACCCGTCACCTTCACGCCGTATTGAAGCGCCGCTTCGTGTACCCGCAGACCGTAGAATCCCTCACCGCAGAAGGAGGGGATCAGCGACGGATGCACGTTGATGATGCGGCGAGGATACCGCGCGGTGAACTGCTCGCTCAAAATGACCATGAAGCCCGCGAGTACGATGATATCGATGTCGTGGGATTCCAAAAGGTCGACAATTCTTTGCTCAAACGCTTCGGCGGAGCCGCACTCTTTTTTCAGCACGACCGCCGTTTCGATGCCCGCGTTTTGGGCACGGGTAAGCGCGTAGGCATCCGCTTTGTTGGCGATGACCAATGACAGCGTACCGCTTTTCAGCACGCCGCTTTTTTCGGCGTCGATCAACGCTTGCAGATTGGTGCCGCCGCCCGAGACCAATACGGCTATCTTCGTCATAAGATCACCTTATCGTCCGACTTGACGATCTCGCCGATGATATACGCGTCTTCGCCGTTGGCACGGAGAATCTCCAGCGCGCGGTCGGCATTTTCGGGAGCCACGGTGATGCTCATGCCGACACCCATGTTGAAGGTGTTGAACATATCCCGCTCGCTGATACCGCCGGTCGCCGCCAGCAGTTCGAAGATGGGAAGCACACGCACCGCGCTCTTGTCGATGCGGGCGCCGAGGCCATCGGGGATGCTGCGCGGAATGTTTTCATAGAAACCGCCGCCCGTGATGTGGGAGATGCCCTTCACCGGCATCGCATCCAGCAAAGCGAGTACGGGTTTCACATAGATCTTGGTGGGGGTAAGCAGCACTTCGCCGATGGAACGGCCGTCCAACGAATCCACGGGACGGGTGATGTCTTTGTGGTCCACGTCGAACACCTTGCGCACCAGCGAGAAACCGTTGGAATGCACACCCGTGGAGGGGAGCGCGATCACCACGTCACCCGCGTTCATCGTCTTGTTGTTGATGATCTTATCCTTGTCCACCACACCGGTGCAATACCCCGCGAGGTCGTATTCGTCCACGGGGTAGAAGCCGGGCATTTCCGCCGTTTCGCCGCCGATGAGCGCCGCCCCCGACTGCACGCAGCCCTCTGCCACGCCCTTCACGATATCGGCAATGCGCTCGGGCACGTTCTTGCCGCAGGCGATATAGTCAAGGAAGAAGAGCGGCTTTGCGCCCGCACAGATGATGTCGTTCACGCACATCGCCACGCAGTCGATGCCGACCGTGTCGTGCTTGTCCATCAAAAACGCGATCTTCAACTTGGTGCCGACACCGTCGGTACCGCTCACCAGTACAGGACGGGTGATACCCGTGAGATCCAGTTCAAACAGACCGCCGAAACCGCCGACGTCGGAGCAAACGCCCGCCGTCATCGTTCTCGCGATGTGTTGTTTCATCAATTCTACCGCACGGTAACCCGCGGTAATATCCACGCCTGCCGCGGCGTAACTGTCGGATTTGGACTGCATATTCATAGGTATGCTCCTCCTTGTTATGTTTGATTATGAAACGGGCGGCAGGTTGCCGCCCCTACGATATACGGGCCTATTTTGACGTAAATGCAAAACTCCGTTTTGCATTTACTCCTTGCCGCTCCAGCAGTACGTACACAGTTCGCATTCAGGCAAGCCGATCGCTTCGACGATGCCTTCGAGCGACTGGAATTCCAGCGAAGCAAAGTGCAACTTTTCGCAGATCGCACGGCGCAGATTCTGCCCGCGTTCGGTACCCGAATCGCTGTACTCCGCGAGATGAGCAAAGCCCTCTTCCCCTTCGAGTTCCATAATGGTGCGACGGGCGATAAGATCCATCTCACTCGTGGAACGGGAGAAGTTCAAGTATTTACACGTGTACATGATCGGCGGGCAGGCAGAGCGCATATGCACTTCCTTCGCGCCGTGTTCGTACAGAAAGTCCACCGTTTCTTTCAACTGTGTGCCGCGCACGATGGAATCGTCCACGAACAGAAGGCTCTTGTCCTGTATCAGCTCATGCACGGGAATCTGCTTCATCTTTGCCACGCGGGAGCGCTCCATGGGGCTGGAGGACATAAAACTGCGCGGCCAGGTGGGGGTGTACTTGATGAACGGACGGGCAAACGGGATGCCGCTTTGGTTGGCGTACCCGATGGCGTGGGGCGTGCCCGAATCCGGCACACCGCACACGTAGTCGATGCCGTCGCACAACCCCTTCTCCTTATCGTCCCGCGCCATCACACTGCCGTTGCGGCAACGCATCACTTCCACGTTCACGCCCTCATATTTCGAGGTGGAGTAGCCGTAATACGACCACAAGAACGCGCACACCCGTTTTTTCTCTCCCGCAGGTGCCAGCACCTTCACCTCATCGGCCGTGACGCTCACCACTTCGCCGGGACCGAGTTCCCTGAGCGGTGCGTAGTCGAGTTTTTCGCAAGCGAACGACTCGAAAGACACGCAGTAGCCGTCGGCACCTTTGCCGAGTACCACGGGAATGCGCCCCAAGCGGTCACGTGCGGCAACAAGCGTGCCGTCGTCCCGCAGAATGAGGATGGACATAGTGCCCTCAATCGACTCCTGTGCAAACCGCACACCTTCCGCAAGATCGCTCTTGCGGTTGATGAGCGCCGCGACCAACTCGGTCGAGTTGATCGCGCCGCCGGTCATCGCGTTGAAGTGAGCCCCGCACGCAAGACAGTCTTTTTGCAGTTCCTCGGCATTGTTGATGATGCCGATGGTGCAGATCGCATAGGCGCCCCACTGCGAACGGAAAAGCAACGGCTGCGGGTCGGTATCGCTGATGCAACCGATCGCCGCCGTGCCGCGCATATCGTCGAACACGTGTTCAAACTTGGTGCGGAACGGGGAGTTTTGAATATTGTGGATCTGCCGTTGCAGACCGATCTCTTTATCATAGGCCGCAAGGCCGCCGCGACGGGTGCCCAAATGGGAGTGATAGTCCACCCCGAAGAACACGTCCGCCAAGCATTCGCCGTGCGACACCGCGCCGAAGAATCCTCCCATGGCTTACGCGAAGAAGAGTTCCGACAGGGTCATCGGGTCAATGTACTCGCCGTTCTTGTAGACACGCATATTGCCCGAGGCGATCTCGTCGATCAGCATCACGCGGCCTTCGGCGTCGTAACCGAACTCAAACTTGATATCGTACAGCACGAGGCCCTTCTCCTTGAGGTCGTCCGCCACGATCTGCGTGATCTTCTGGGTCATTTCCTTCATATCGTCATACTGTTCGGCAGTCATCACGCCGAGGTCCACCAGACCGTCCTTGGTCACCAGCGGATCGCCCTTCGCGTCGTTCTTGAAGGTCATTTCCACATACGCGGGCAGATCGGCGCCTTCCTCAATGTAATCGCTGTAGCGGCGATAGAAACTGCCCACCGCCTTGTGACGGCAGATAACTTCGAGGCCCTTGCCGAACACCTTCGCGGGAAGCACTTCCATGGTGGTATCTTCGAGCGACGCATTCACGTAGTGGGTGAGGATGCCCGCCGCGTTCACCTTTTCGAAGAAGTAGATGGACATACGCAGGTTGACGTCGCCCACACCGTCGATGGTGAGACCCACCGCGTTCTCGCCGGGATCGAACACGCCGTCCTTGCCGGTGCAGTCATCCTTAAACTTCAAGAGATAGTTGCCGTTATCCAGCGCGAATACGTCCTTGGTTTTGCCTTTGTAGACCAGTTTCTTTTCCATTGTTGATGACTCCTTTTTATGATAAAGATTTTGACAAACAAATGTTAAAGGCGGGAGGCGATATCCGCATCCTTCGCCAGTACCGCCGCGGCGTCCGCCGCGCGCTTCGCGTTCAAACGCTCCGCCAGTGCCGCGTCCTCCACCGCGAGGATCTGCGCCGCAAGCAACGCCGCGTTGCCACCGCCGTTCACCGCCACCGTCGCCACGGGAATGCCCGTGGGCATCTGCACGGTGGAGAGCAGGGCATCCAGTCCGTCCAGCTGCGGACCCTGGCAGGGAATGCCGATCACGGGCAGGGTGGTGTTCGCCGCCACGGCGCCCGCCAGATGCGCCGCCATGCCGGCCGCGGCAATCATCACGCCGAAACCGTTCTCGCGGGCACGGCGTGCAAAGTCACGCGCTTCGTCGGGGGTACGGTGTGCGGAATACACGTGTACCTCAAACGGAATGTCCAGCGATCTCAGCATATCGGTCGCTTTTTTCACGATGGGCAGATCGCTGTCGCTTCCCATCACGATACCTACTTTTTTCACAGATGACCCCTCCTCAGAACTAAAAAAGGGCGCACTCAACTTACGGTAAGTCAAATGCGCCCAGACGGTCGGCTTTTTTCATTCTTTGTTCCACGTGGTGCTCCACTGATCCGTCAGTCGCAAAGAATGTCGTAATAATATAAAACTACATTAGAAAGTATAGCATATTTCGTCGCTTGGTGTCAAGAAAAAAGCACGCGTTTTTCGGTGTGAAAATTTGTGTAAAACGCAACAAAGGGACACGACGTTTTCGCCGTGTCCCTTCGTGTTATTACGCCTTGTTGACCGAGCCGAACAGCTCCATCTTTTCCTTGACGGTCGCTTTGATCGCCTTGGTGCCGTCCGCAAGCAGTTTGCGGGGATCGAAGCCCTTGCCTTCGAGGTCTTTGCCCGCTTCCACGTACGCACGGGTAGCCGCCGCAAACGCCAGCTGGCACTCGGTGTTCACGTTCACCTTGCACACGCCGAGGTCGATCGCCTTCTTCACCTGCTCTTCGGGGATGCCGGTGCCGCCGTGCAGCACGAGCGGCATATCGCCCACCGCGTTCTTGATCTGCTCAAGCACGTCGAAACGCAGGCCGGGCCAGTTTTCGGGATACTTGCCGTGGATGTTGCCGATGCCCGCCGCAAGGATGTCCACGCCGAGATCCGCGATCTGCTTGCATTCCGCAGGGTCGGCACATTCGCCCAGACCCACGACGCCGTCTTCTTCACCGCCGATGGAGCCGACCTCCGCTTCGATGGAGAGACCGAGCTGATGTGCCACGTGTACGAGTTCGGTGGTCTTCGCGAGGTTTTCTTCGATCGGGTAGTGCGAGCCGTCGAACATAATGGAGGAGAAGCCCGCCTGCACGCACTGATAGCACTGATCGTAGGTGCCGTGATCGAGGTGCAACGCCACCGGCACGGTGATGCCGAGGGTCTCGATCATCGCCTTCACCATGGCGGACACCACCTTGAAGCCGCCCATGTATTTGCCTGCACCGCCGGACACGCCGAGGATGACGGGGGAGTTGCACTCCTGCGCCGTCTCCAGCACCGCACGGGTCCACTCCAGATTGTTAATGTTGAACTGACCGACGGCATAGTGACCGTCACGCGCTTTTTGCATCATTTCTGCAGCCGAAACCAACATGATAATAACCTCCGTTAATTTAAAATCACGCTTTTTATTATACTCACATTTCCGAAAAAAGCAAGGGCTACACCATAATTTTCACTTTATAACAAAAACAGCCACGGCGGGTTGCCGTGGCTGTGCAAAATTACATTATTCTGCGGTGTATTCGATCGAAATCTTGCGGTCACTGCGGAACTGACGCAAGGTCACACCCGCCGCCGTCAGCATACGGCGCGAAGCACGGGTCGCATCCGTTTCGGCGTATTTGTCCGACAGATACACCACCTCGCGGATACCCGCCTGAATGATGGCTTTCGCGCATTCGTTGCAGGGGAACAGCGCGACGTACAGCCGCGCCCCGCGGAGCGATTTGCCGCGCGCGTTCAAAATGGCGTTCAATTCCGCGTGTACCACGAAGGGATACTTCGTCGCGGAAAAGCCGCCTTCCCTCTCCCACGGAAACTCATCGTCCGAACAACCCGCGGGAAAGCCGTTGTACCCCGTTGACAGAATGACGTTGCCGCCTGCAGGGTCGTCGTCCCCACTCACGATGCAGGCACCCACCTGCGTGCTCGGGTCTTTGCTGCGCTGTGCCGCAAGCATGGCGACACCCATGAAAAATTCATCCCAACTGATATATCCTTCGCGTTTCACAAAAACACCCCTTCCTACGTTACCCACCCATTATATACGATAAGTCGAATCTTGACAAGTCCGATTTTTTATTTTATAATGAGAAAAACATTTGTTCGGAGGGCGTTATGGAGATGTATATTACTTGGGGACTGCTTGCGGTCGTCCTCGTGTTGCTTTTAGCGGTGCTGTTGCGCCGCCCGCAGGATAACGGGAGTGAAGCACGGCTGCGCGAAGAAATTCGGGCCCTGCGGCGGGAAAATGCGGAATCCCGTGCGGCGGAGCAAGACCGTTTGTATCAAACGCTGAACACCCAATCCGACCGCTTGAACCGCACGCTGTCCGAAGCGGTGGCGCGCTTGCAGGAAAGCAACGAGCAGAAATTAGAACAGATGCGGGCAACGGTGGACGAAAAACTCACCGCCACCCTGCAAAAGCGGCTGGACACCAGTTTTCAGGCGGTGGGTGAGCAACTGCAAAACGTCTATCGCTCACTCGGTGAGATGAAGGAACTGGCGGGCGGCGTGAATGACCTGCAACGCGTGCTTTCCAACGTGAAGGTCCGCGGCACGTGGGCGGAAGTACAACTCGGCAGTCTGCTGGAGCAAACGCTGACTGCCGACCAGTTTGAACGCAACGTGTCGGTGCGCGGGAACAACGAACGGGTGGAGTTTGCGGTGAAGATTCCCTCCCGCGAGGAAGAGGGCCAATTCGTGTATCTGCCCATCGACTCCAAATTCCCGCAGGAGGATTATCTGCGGTTGTCGGAAGCCGCCGACCGCGCCGACGGCAAAGCGGTGGAAGAGGCGGCCAAGGCGCTCGAACACATCATCAAAAAAGAGGCGGCGGACATCGCGCGGCTGTACATCAACGTGCCCGTCACCACCGATTTTGCCATTCTGTTTTTACCCACCGAAGGGCTGTATGCCGAAGTGTTGCGCCGTCCGGGTCTCGCGGAGGAACTACAGCAGAAATACCGCGTGATGGTGTGCGGCCCCACCACCGTCACCGCCTTTTTGAACACCCTGCGTATGGGCTTTCGCACCATCGCGCTCGACCGCCGCGCCGCCGAGGTGTGGAAGGTGCTGGGTGCCGCTAAAGCGCAGTATGAAAAATTCGGGGTGGCGCTGGACAAAATTCAGCGCAAAATTGAAGAAGCGGGCAACACGCTGGAAGACGCCCGCAACCGCAACCGTATTATTCAAAAGAATCTGCGCGGGGTGGAGGAACTCGCCCCCGCCGAAGCGGAGACCTTGCTCGAATTGCCGACGGGTGAAGAATAACCCACGGGGGCAACGCATAGTTGCCCCTTTTTTGCTTGTAAAACCGCTCTCAATATGGTAGTATACTCTCAGAAGGAGTGGATTTTCTATGACCATTGAGATGGCCGACCGCTTGGTCGCTCTGCGACGGGCACGCGGACTTTCGCAAAGCGACGTGGCGCGTCAACTTGGCGTATCGCGGCAGGCGGTGAGCAAATGGGAGCAGGCCGACTCCTCCCCCGATACCGATAACCTGATCGCCTTGCTACGGCTTTACGGTGTGACGTGGGAGGAGTTTTTGGGGCAAGAGTCATCCGTCACCGCTCCCGCTGCACCGCACTCTCCACCCGAACCGGATTTCAGTTTTGCCGACGAAGAAACGCCCGAAGAACGAGAGGTCGCATTCGCCGCTTACCTTGAAGAACGTGAATCGCTTTACGGGCGCGGCAAACGCATCGTGCGCACGGTGATCGTCATCGAAGCCATATTCACCGTCATCTCCTTTTTACTTGAGGGCGGGCTCTTGTCGCTTGCCCTCTCGATCGTCACACTCGTCTGTTTGTGGAAAGGCAAGCCGTGGGCGCGGTGGCTGTTCGTCGTGCAAAGCGGTCTCGGCGCATTTTCGTCGGTCTTGTTCCTCACGGCATTGCTCGGCGAAGCCGCCACCGCGGGCGGCATCGTCTATCTTCTGGCGGCACTCATAGCGGTGATGCTACTGTATTGCGCCGCCGTTTGTGTGCTGTTTTTCCGCAGTCGCGCGGTAGAAGAATATTTGTACGCACAGTATACCGAATGACGCAAAACGCACCACCCACACGGGCGGTTCGTTTTTGAACTTATTTCACCATTGTCCATACAAGCATATCCGATGCGCCGCGGTTGGCAAACGCAAAATACGGGATCAGCCGCGCGGTAAACGGCACGCGCGCATGGCTCTTCAGCGCATACAACGTCTCCGTTTTCGGTCGCCGCTCGGCGGACATATACAGCACGGGAGCAGGAAGCCCCTCTTCGGTTTTCACCTGCGCTTCCCCATTTTCAAGCAGGGTGATATCGCGCAGGTTTTCGCCGTTGTCCACCTCTTCCATACAGTAGACGAGCGGCCCGCGCTGCACGGCGCAGCGTCCTGCGTTATCCTGCACGTAAGGATTGGCTTCTACGAAATGCACCGCCATCGGCAAGGTCACCTCCACGCGGTCACCATCGCTCACAGAGAAAGCGGCGTAGCCGTTTTCGGTTTCGCCTTCGTATTCCACGCACCAGTCGGGGATACGCACGTACAGCGTTGTGGGCGCGCCGTGATAGGTGAAAGCGATGCTTCCGTCACACGGATAGTTGGTCTCCTGCGCGAGGAGCGCCTCTTTTCCGCCAACGGTGAGTTTGACTTCACTGCTTGCAAACTGGTGGCAATAAATCGCATTCTCTCCCACCGTGTACATATAGCGTCCAATCGACGACAGCACGCGCACCACGTTGGGCGGACAGCAGGAGCAGCGAAACACCTTTACGCGCTCACAGATGGGTTGATACGTACTGCGTGCGTACTTTTTGCGGTCGATTTCCAACGGGTTGGTATAGAAGAATTTGTCGCCGTCCAGCGACACGCCTGCCAAAAATCCGTTGTACAGCGCACGCTCCACCGCGTCTCCGTAGCGGGAATCCAACACCAGCTCTTGCATCGCATTGCCGAACAGCGCAAGGGCGATGGAAGCACAGGTTTCGTTGTAGGTATCGCTGTTGGGCAGATCGTAGGCGTAGGAGAATTTTTCGCCGTCGTGCTCCGCACCGACGCCGCCCGTAACGCTCATTTTGCGGGTTGTAATATCCGAAAACACCCGCTCGCACGCCGTTTTCAGCGCCTCGTCCCCATCTGTTGCGGCAAGCATCGCCATGGCGGTGTAGAGATACCCCGCCCGCACCGCGTGACCTACCGCCTCGCGGATTTCACGTACGGGACGGTCGGCTTGCCAACAATCCCGCGTGTCTTCCTTGTCGTTATTGCCGCGCTGATCGATGAAAAAGCGCGCCAGCTCCAAATGCTTCGGATCTTTTCGATAGTCGTACAGCCTCAACAGCGCCAGCTCGATTTCCTCGTGACCCGGTGTAACGAAAGCCGCGCTTCCCTCCGCCACGAACACGCGATACACCAGATCCACGTATTTCAACACGCAGTTCAAAAAGCGCTCCTTGCCCGTGGCGCGGTGATACGCAATCGCCGCCTCGATGGCGTGTCCCAAGCAATACAGCTCGTGACGGTCGCGGTCGGTAAAAATTTTCGACGGCTCGACCGACAGAAAATAGGAGTTAAAATATCCGTCGGCGCGTTGGTGCGCTTCGATTTCCGCCACCGCCGCATCCACCTTCTGCTCCAAATCGGGAGCGGGCGCCTCCTCCAGCAGATACGCAATCCCTTCCATCCATTTCACCACGTCGGAATCCCAGAAGATGTGGGGTCTGTTCGGCTCGCCCTCCCGCCAATCGCAACGCAACGCATCAAAGCGTCCCGTTTCCTTAAAACGGTCATACACACTGTGTGCCGTGACCCGTCGGTTGAGATCGGCGTAAAACCTCCAAAATCCGTCCTTGATCCTCACCCGATCGCTCGTAACATTTTTCATAACGGCGCCTCCCCTTGTTGACAAAATACGCGACAGTTGCTATATTTATAGTACCGTTTTGCCAATCGTTTCGCAACTCACAAAAGCACAGAAAAGGGGTGAAAATCCTACCAATGTACGAACACGTATATTATGAAGGCGGCGGGAAATTCGTCTCCCACGGGGAGTGGCTTCACCCCGCCCGTACTATTCAAACGCAAGAGATCATTTTCGTTTTAAGCGGTACGGTATACATCGCCGAAGGAGACACCGCCTTCGCTCTGCAAAAGAACGATCTTTTGTTTCTCGACCCCGAACAGCCGCACCGCGGATACCGAAAAAGCACCGACACCTCGTTTTATTGGCTGCATTTCACGGGCAACGTGGAGGTACCCGTGAAGCATCAAACGGTAAGTGAGCCGTACAACCTGACTCTCTTGTTCAAGCAGCTGCTGCACTACCGCACCGAAGCCCCGCTGCGTGAACGGCTGGATTATATAACCCGCTTAATCGTGATGGAATGTCTGTTCTCTCATCGCACCGAGGAGACGAACCGCATTGCCGCTGAGGCCGCCGCGTGGATCGCCGCCAATCGCGACGTCCCGCTGAAAGCCGAAGAGGTCGCCGCTCATTTCGGTTATAACCCCAATTATCTGTGCCGTCTGTTTAAGGCGTGTTACGGTCAATCGCTCAAGGAATACATCGATACCGTGCGGCTCGACCATATTAAAAACCTGCTGCTTACGACTGATATGCCGCTCGCCGCCGTTGCCACCGCCGTCGGATTTTCCGATTACAAGTATTTTTTAAAATTTTTCAAATACCACGAGGGTATCACCCCCACCGAATTTTTGAAAGGCTACGCCAAAACGCATATCAACAAAAAATAAAGCGCCGCTTTGCAAAGCGGCGCTTTATTTTTTGGGAGCAGAGGGCGGCGTTTTTCGACGCCCCGCAGGATTCAAACGACGTCACGGCATCGTTCGAAATTGCGCGTTTACTCACCCAACGCATCCGCAATCGCGGCAAATTGGGCGAGGGACAATTCCTCTGCGCGGGCGGTGGGTGACACCCCCGCCGCGACAAGTGCCGCGCGCAAGCGCTCGCGGTCGGGCACGGCGGCAGAGAAGGAATTCGACACCGTCTTGCGGCGTTGTCCAAACCCCGCGCGGATCAGGCGGAACATCATTTTTTCGTCGTTTACCGCCACGGGCGGCGTCTTGCGCACCGTCAAACGGATCACCGCGCTGTCCACGTTCGGCGCGGGCATAAAACTCCCGCGGGACACGTCGAACAACTTTTCCGCTTCGGCATAATACGCCACCGCCAGCGTCACCGCCCCCGCGGCACGCGTGCCGACGGCGGCGCACAGACGGTCCGCCGCTTCCCGCTGTACCATCACGGTGAGCGAGTCGATGGGCAGGCGGCTTTCGAGCAACGCCATGATGAGCGGCGAGGTGATGTAATACGGCAAATTCGCACACACCGACACGCGGCGATCGCCGAATTTTTCGCGAATGAGCGCGTGCAGATCGAGTTTCAACGCGTCGCCGTGTACCACCGACACGTTGTCGCATTCCGAGAGCGTTTCGCCGAGCACGGGCAACAAACGGTCGTCCAATTCAACGGCGACCACCTGCCCCGCCACCGCGGCGAGTTCTTTGGTCAGCACCCCCACGCCGGGGCCGATCTCAAGCGCCCCGCTCTCACGGTCGGCACCGCACGCCGCCGCCATGCGCGGGCAGACGGACGGATTCACCAAAAAGTTTTGGCCGAGTTTTTTGGAAAAGGAAAAGCCGTGGCGCGACAAAAGGTCACGCAGATAGGCGATATCGGTCAGTTGCGGCATTACTTACGTCCTCTCTTTCTGCGGCGACGACGGCGGTTGTGTACCACACTGAGCGCCACGTAGCCCGCCACCAGCAAAAGGAACAGGCCGATGCCGACGTACAGCCACACCGAGGTGAATACCCGACGGACACCCCGCCACAACAGCAACACGTTACTGCGTTCCACCGAGGCACCCGCGATCATCGGCACCTCGCCGATCTTTTGGTCAAGCTGAATATACAGCTCGACCCGTCCGTAATCGGTATCCTTTTGGATCGGCGCATCCACCGCCTCGTCGCTGTTCAACACCGGCTTCCATATCACGGTGGACACGTCCAATTCGTTCGGCACCACCGTGCCGAACGAGCCGCCCGTCACCAGCACCACCGTATCCTGCGACCACGCAAGATCCACCGGCAGTTGCGACACGGGTTGTCCTTCCGACAGGAGTATCTTATACGAAAAATTGTTGAACGCCCACTCGTAGAGATTTTGGGTGTCCTCAAAATGCGCGATGGCGCGGTCGGTCCCGTCCGCGGCGGCACTGCCCAGCACCACCGTCATATAGCGGTAGCCGCCGTCCTTCGCCACCGAGACCATACACCGTCCCGCTTCGTCCGCGTAGCCCGTGCGGCCGAATTCCAGTTTGGAATAATAACTGTCGGTGATGGGACGGAGCATCGAATTCACCGTGGCACGCTGTTGTTTCGCACCCACGATGGGGTTGACTTCGTAGTTGCGTACCCCCATCATCGCGACCAATTCGGGGTACTCCATCGCTTCCCGCATAATTTTCGCAAGATCGCGAGCGGTGGTGTATTGTCCGAGTGCATCCAACCCCGTCACGTTGGCAAAGGCGGTGTCGTTGCACCCGATCTCCCGCGCGAGGTGGTTCATACCGTCCAAAAACGCGGGCACGCTGCCCGCAACCGCCGTGCACAGCGTGACGCACGCGTCCGCCGCCGTTTCCGCCATCGAAGCGGTCAAAAGGTCGCGCAACGTCCAGGTATCGCCTATCTGCATACCCATCACGCCGAGTCCCGTGCCCGTGATCTGCAAGTAGCACGAGCGGTCGTACACCCCCGTTGCGGTGTCGATATCCAGATTGCGGGCGCGGATCTCCCGAATGGCGTACAGCCCCACCATCACACGCACGGTAGCGGAGGGGGAACGGCGCACGTCCGCCTCCCGCTCAAACAGCACCGCGTCCTGCGTGGGGTCACTGCCGATATACATCAAAAGCGCCGAGCGGGCGTTCACCGTCACCTCTTCGGGCAGGACGTAAGATGCCCCTGCCGCAAACGGTGTCACGAGCAACACCCAAAGCAACGCGGCCGCCGCCGCGATCGCCCAAAACCGTTTCATACTTCTCTCTTCATTCCTTCACTCTGCTTTTTTCAATACCTTCACGATCTCACCGAGATACATACGGTGATAGTCCCCGCCGTTGTAGTGGGTCTCGATGGTGCCGTCCAGGAAATTTTCGGGGTCGAGATCCGACGTGTAGAGTTTGCGGCAGACAAGCACCAACTGCGCCTCGTCAAAATACGGTGCGGGTGCGTCAAACCGCGGGGTCAGCCCCGCCTCGGCCACCTTGTCGGTATCCCGTCCCGAGCGACTGCCGCAAATTTGCAGTGCGTGGCGGAACTCGGTGCCGAGGAAGGAAAGGGTATAGTATTTTTCCCTCTCCATAAAGCCGTATGTATGGCGGGAGGGGCGCACCACCGCCGCCGCGACCGGTGCGTTCCACATAATGCCCGCACCGCCCCAACTGGCGGTCATCGTGTTAAAATCGGTCGGTTGTCCCGCCGTGATCAGCATCCATTCCCGCCCGATCATGCGAAACAGGTTGCCCTCGATCTCCTGCGGGGTGATCTCAATAAATTTGCTCATATGCCGACAACTCCCCTTGGTTTTTTGTTTCAGTGTATGTTCTTATTTCTAATATATCACTTTCCGTCCCGCATTTCAAGTGGTCACAACATTTTTTGCACGGCATAGGTTAGTAAGGAAGGAGGCGTTTTGCTATGATATGGTATACCGTAAAAAGCGGGGACACCGTGTGGGAACTTGCCCGCCGTTGCGGGGTGGAACCCGTGGTCATCGTGCGGCTGAACGGACTTGCCGACCCCAACGTTCTGCAAGTCGGGCAACGCTTGCGCTTGCCCTGCAACCCCCGTCCGCCGATGCCGCCCGTACCGCCCGTGCGTCCGCCCCGTCCCCCGCGTCCCCCGCGCCCGCCGATGCCCGCCCCGTGCGAGGACGCCTACGTCGTGCAGGCGGGCGATACGCTCTTTTCCATCGCCGCCGCCAACGGTACCACGGTGGAAGAGTTGGTACGGCTGAACCGACTGCGCACCCCGCATCTCATCTTCCCCGGCGACCGTCTGTGCTTAACCGAACGCGCCTAAAACGGCATAATCTCCGCGCTTTTTGATTTGTTGTCGGCTTAAGCAGAGGAGGCGCATCCGAACACGCCTAAAACGGCATAATTTCCGCGCTTTTTGATTTGTTGTCGGTGGCAGGCGACAGCCTTGCCACCTTCGCCGCACCAAAAATCGCACGAAATTCTACTCGTTTTAGGTCGAAGAATTTTAACAGAGCCGATTTTTTCATCGGCAAGGCTAAAAACAGTATTTTAACACAGCCGAGGGGAAAATCGGCCCGTTAAAATCGGGTTCGGATATGCCTCCTCTGCTTAAAGTAACAATAACGGCTGTGAGCAAGCTCACAGCCGTTATTGTCATATCCCCGTAATCTTCAGCTTTTGCATAAAGGTTTCCATGCGCTTGGCGTGGCGCAGGAAAAAGGCGTTCAGCCGCGCCAGTTCCGCCTCGAAGCATTCGGCGTGCAACTGCTCCATCGCCTGCGCGTTCCATTCCTCGTTTGCACCCGGCCCGTTGGGCACCCTTCCCCACAGCGGCCACCGTTCGAAATTGTATTGCTGTGAAGCGTAAACGGCATCCGCCGCCTGCCGCAAATAGTCACGCAGGCCGTCGATGCGGGGTACAAACTTCGCATACTCCGCCACCAGTATCTCCTGCGCCTGCGGATACCCGAACAGCAGCGGAAACCACGTAGCGCTGTGGTAGAACAGATAGGTGATATCCTCGGCACTGTTCCAGTAGTGGCAGTTGACCGACGAGCGGTCAAAATCCCAGATCGGCCCCATCGTAAGGCGGCCGCCCGCATCCCGCGTGAGATAACAACTGGAATAAAAATCGCTGTCGGTATTGTTCATCAGTGCTTGTACCAGATACCATTCGCAGAAGGATTGCACGTCAAAAAACCGTTCGACCTGCGTGTAGTCCCCCGAATCCAGTGCCTCCAACGCCGTGCAGACGTAGTCGTAAATGTAAAGTATCTGGGCGGCATCCTGCTCCAGATCCTCGTACGACGGCTCTTTGATGGTCAGCCATTTTGCCACCACGGGGGTGTGCATAAACAACTCGTCGGTAACGGCGTTGTAATAAATGGGATATTCTTCTCCGAACGGACGAACGCAATCGTCCAGACTTCCCGCCACGTGGCCGTCGAATTCCAGCATAAAGCCGTATTCTCCCTCGGCCATACCCGTCTCGTATTCCGTAATATCCACGCGGTCGCCTTCGATCTCGATCTTTTCCGCGAGATCGTAGGTACCCCAATATTCGCCGTTAAACCACAGATCAACGGGCTGTCGGTCGGGCGTCCACGCCTGCCCCGTCCCCTTGGCCAAATAGGTCGCCGCCATGTTGCGCAGAAGCGAGCGGTCTTCGTAGTTTGCCGAAAGCACCCAATCCTTCGAACGGCTCATGCCGAGCAGGGTCGCTTTCTGATCCAACTTCACGGTGTAACTCTTTTTGGGGTGGCCCCACGTGGAGTTGCCGCGTCCTTTGGCGCGGGAGGTGACCAGCATCGTCTCCGCCGCACTTCCGCCGCCGAGATAGAAGGTGGAGGTCACGTAGGTTTCTTTCGAGGTGATCGCCTGCCCGTCCGTCGTGGTGAGCGCCACCGAGGGCAGACCCGTATCCAGCGTTTCCACCCGCAAGGTCACGGTACGTGCCGCCCCTTGCTGCGGAATCAGGGTAAGGGTGACGTCCTGCGTCAGATCCAGCACCGACAGATCCGACGTCAGCCGCACGCCGTCCGCCAAAATATCCTTGCCGTAGTAATGGAAAGTGGGGATCAGCGCCGAAAGATCCACCCCCGCGGGTACCATCGCCGTGAGCGTGTTCCCGCCGTCGTGACAAGCGAACGAGAACGGCAATCCTTCGTTATTTTCCTTTGTGAAGGCGAAAAAGGCCACTTCCGCCGCGCCGACTGCCGCCGCCTTGCGCTCCACTTCATCGAGCGCGAGAAACGGCGTGCCCGCTTTTTCGCTGTTCGGAGAAAACGTGTTCGACGAGGTCGCACGGGTATTCACCGCGATCACTTCGCCCGTCGGCAGCGTAACCGTGTTCCCTGCAGGCAAAACCGTGATCTTTTTCACGGCGTATTGCAGCATCAGGCGGGCATCGGTGGAATCCACCGCACCGCTCCCGTCCACGTCCGCCACACGCAGATCCAGATCCTCTGCATTGATCTTTTTCACGGCGTACTGTAACGTCATACGGGCGTCGGTCGAGTCCACCGTGTTGCTGTGTTCCACGTCGCCGCGCATGCGCGTTTCGGTCACCACGGCGGACATCGTCTTATCGCCGCCCAGCACGGTGACCGCCGCCGTATCGCGGGACAAGCCGCCGTACCATTCGTAGCCGTAGCCGTTGCTCATCTCAAACGCATAGGAAACGGTGAGCAGGGCGTTCTCCCGCAACGTGCCTTGGAACCATGCACGCGGAATCACCGCCTCGTACACGGTGGTGTCCCCCGTGCGGCGAACGGCGTATTCTCCTTGCCACGGCGCGCCGTCGGCCGTTGCCGTGACCGCGCCGTTGCTTTCCGACGTCAAGCGGAACACGTGCCCGTTCAGCACCGTTTGCAGTGTTTTAACGTTGCCTTTTACGGCGGCGGCAAAGCAAAACGCGTCCTTTGTCCACCCCGCATACCGCACGCCGTCCAAAGGCACACGCGCCGCCCCGTTCGGCACGGTATGGGTGTCATAGTCATTCAAAAATCCGTCTTGTAAACCCCATTCCGCCTCGGCGATCACGCCGTCCGGCGTGGGTTCCCCGGGCAGGCGATACACCGCTTCGGTCGGGGTGAGAGTGTCGCTCGTTTGCCCGATCACCGTATCGCAGAACGTACAGTGCCAGGTGGCGGTCACCGCGGGAGTCTCCACGGTCGCCGCGCTCTCGCCTTCGGCGGTCACGTTCACTCCCTCGCGAAGGGCGCCGCGGTGCATTTCCGCCACCACGGCAGGGTCGGCATCGGGCGAGGTGCAATAGGTGTACACGTCGTACACCTCTACCCGCGAAAGTTTGACCTCCTCGGTGTACCAAAAGCGAAAAGATCCGAGCAAGTTCAGCGAGTTGCGGAAGCACGCGGCGGGAATATACACCGACCCCACCCCGTCCCGCACGAAGAAGGAGAAATTCGGCAACCCGACGAATCCGTTAAAGGTCGTCTTGCCGTCACCGTACGCCTGATATTGATTGAGCGACACCGCCGTATTTTCATATCCTTCCGTCGTGTAAATACGAAGGAACACCGCACGGTTTTCGGTCTCGCTCGGCGCCGTGTTGCGGGTCACCGAAAAGTAACGGTACGCCTCCCCCTCCCACGCCGTGGACATACCAAAGCGGTCAACACTCAAAATATCGGGATAATACGGGCACAGCGCCGTTTTCTTTTCGAGGTCGTAGTATTCGTACCCGGGGTCGGCCGCCTGCGTGTAGGCAGGGTCGATCAGTCGCATGGATTTGATATATACCACGCCCGCACCGTTCTCACAGCCGAACACGCGCACGTGGGTATCCTGATTGGCGCTCGACACCTTGCCGTAAATTTTGTCCGCCGTCATGGTGTAAAACACCAATCCGTTTTGACGGCCGACCATTCCGTCTTTTTCCGCGTTGAAATTCTGCGCGTTGATCACGCTGCCGCCGCCCATACGGAACATATCGCCGTTCGGTTCGCCGTCGATATAATATTCGATCGCCACAACGGCATCCTGTCCTGCAGGCACTTTGGTCAAAAACGTACCACCCAGGTGAAAGCCTTCGCTCTCCCCTCGCAAGCAATATCCCCAACCGCCGCCGTTCGGGATCTCACTCATATACTGCTGCGTCAACACCGTGTTGTTTTGGTCGCGCAGATAGGCCCCTTCTGCCACCGTCACCGCACCGTTCGTCTGATCGATCTCAAAAAAGGCGTAGGGTGCGGGCAGTGTCTCCGTTTCCGCCGCGGCAAAAGAGACCCCACCGAAGCAGGAAAGCAGTAAAGCCGCGATCAACGCCGTCGCAACAGCCCGTGTTCGACACATACGCACGTCTCCTTTTTCAAATAGGATCGGTCATGCCAACGTTCTCATGAAATTTGCCATCTTCTCGGCAGTACGGTAGAAATACGCGTTCAAACGTGCCACTTCCGCTTCAAAAATCTGCGCATCCTTTTGTGCAAGCGCCACCGCGTTCCAGTGTTCGTCGGGACGCGGGCCGCCGATCACGGTGGTGAGGATATCCCACTTCATAAAGTTGTATTGCTGCGAGGCGTAGATTTTGTCTGCCCATTCTTCGATGTGTGCAGGCAGGGTTTCCACCCGCTCACGGAAGAATGTCCGATACTCCTGCTGCAGTATTTCGCGGCATTCTTCCACCGCAAACAACATATAAAACCACGCCGATGTGGTGGTGTACAGCGCGTCGATCGCTTCTTCGCCGTTCCAGTAATGACAGTTTTCGGACGAGCGGTCGAAATCCCAGATGGGGCCCATCGTGAACTTGCCGCCCGCATCCAGCGTCATGTAGCAAGAGGAATGGAACGCGCTGTCGGTGTTGTTCATAAACTCCTCCACCAGATACCACTGACAGAACGACCGCACGTCGAGCATCTCGTCAATGCGTTCGTAATCCCCGCTTTGCAGAGCCTCCACCGCTTTTTTTACCTGCTGATAGATATAGAGAATGTGCAGGGTGTGGTCCTGCAGATCTTCGTAATCGGGGTCTTTGAGGGTCAGCCATTTGTGGCTGTAGGGCACCTGCATAAACAACTCGTCGGACACGGGATCGTAGAACACGTCGTACCCGTCGCCGAGCGGACGGATCCAGCCCGCACGCCGCTCGTCGCTCACTTCCGCCACGTGGCCGTCAAATTCCAGCAAATAACCGCTCTGCCCCATCGTCATGCCCTGCTCGTACTCGGTGATGTCCACGCGGTCACCTTCGATCTCGATCTTTTCCGCGAGATCGTACGTACCCCAATACCGTCCGTTGTACCACAAGTCCACGGGACGGCGTTTGGGCACCCATGCTTGCTCGGTCCCTTCCGCCAGATATTGTGCGGCGAGGTTACGAAGCAGGGATTTGTCCTCGTAATTCGCGACCAACGCCCAATCCTTCGATTCGGACATGCCGAGGAATTCGGCTTTGGTGTTCAGTTTCACGGTATAACTCTTTTTCGGATGACCCCACGTGGAGTTGCCGCGTCCTTTCGTGCGGGAGGAGAGGAACATCGGTGCCTCCATCTCCCCGCCGCCGATGTAGAAGGTGGAGTTCAGGTACACCTCTTTTTCCACGACTTCCTCAAAGTTTTCGATGTTCATTGCCACCGAGGGCAGACCCGTATCGAGCGTTTCCACCTGCAACGTCACGGTGCGGCTCTCCCCTTCCCGCGGCACCAACGTCAAGGTCAGCGGCGCCGTGAGGTCTAACACCGACACGTCCGTCGTAAGCCTTCTGCCGTCCAGCAACACGTCGTCACCGTAGAAGTAGAAGGAGGGGATCATTGCCGAAAGATCGACTCCCGCGGGCACCATCGCGCTGATGACGTCTCCGCCGTCGTAACAGCGCACCGAGAAGGGCAACTGCTCGTTATCCCGCGTTAAAAACGCAAAGTAGCCGAACTCCGCCTCACCCGGCTTCGCTTCTTTTTGCTTTATATCGTTCAGCGAATAGAACGGCGTGCCCGCCCGCTCGTCGGTCGGAGCAAAGGTGTTCGAAGACTTTTGGCGGGTATCCGTTTCCGCCTCGCCCGTCACGACCGTCTGCGTATCCCCTGCGGGAAACGCAGGGATCTTTTTCACCGCGCGCTGTAAGATCAGACGCGCGTCGGTGGAATCCACCGCGCCGTTGCCGTCCACGTCCGCCGTGCGGAGGTCGAGTGCCGCACCGTCGATCTTTTTCACCGCATATTGCAACACCATACGCGCATCGGTGGAATCCACCGTTTCGCTCACGTCCACGTCGCCGTTTTGCCGTGTTGCGGTGGTCACCGCCGCCATCGCCTTATCGCCGTCGAGGACCAGCAAGCCGGCTTTGTCGATATTCTTTTCCCGCACGATACCGCCGCACCATTCATAATAATAGCCGCCATGCATATGCACGGCATAGGAGAAACGAAATGCCTCTCCCTCGCCCCACGTCTCGCCGCCGAAACGGGAGAGCGGCAGAGCGATCTCATATACGGTACTCTTCGTTTCTTCGTCGCGCCGCACGAAGAATTCGCCGCCCGTCTGCTCCGCAACATAGGTCTCTTTACCCGAGCAATACCCGCGTGCCACGCCGTCGCTCCCCGCCGCAAAGCAGAAGGCGTAGCGTTTGCCGCCGTCGGTCGCGATCTGCATCTGCACCGCATCGCCGCGCCACAAGTCAAAGCCGTCGCGGTCGTTCTGATGCTCGTCGTACCGCGCGACGATACCGAGGTAAAAATGCGTATCGTCGTAGCCGAAATACACCTCGCCGTCCAGCGCTACTTTTTGCGCTTCACCGGGGATGGTGAAGGTTTGATAATTCACGAGCGGCATATCGACAACGCCCCACTCGTCCTCGGTGATCACGCCGTCGGTCGTGGGCGGAGCAGGCAGTCGCCCAATGTTGCGATACGTCGTGTTGGCAACAGCCGTGATCCCGCTATCGTGAAGACGGCACGCACCAAACAACAATGTAATTGCCGCTGTCAGCGCTACCGCACGGAGAAATTTCAAACGCATGGGAAGATCCTCCTTACATCTTGCATTACACGTTCATAATACAAGAAATCCCCCTACTTTGTCAACGACTTTCTATGGATGATAATAAAATAATATGCAATATGCCGAAAATTTCCGCAAGGGGTTGCATTTTTTCAAGAGCGGTGGTATACTGTGTACAGATACAGGATGATGAAAGAGTGGGGCGACCCGCTCTTTTGTGTTAAGCAGAGGGGGCACATCCGAACACGCCTAAAACGGCATAATTTCCGCGCTTTTTGATTTGTTGTCGGTGGCAGGCGACAGCCTTGCCACCTTCGCCGCACCAAAAATCGCACGAAATTCTACTCGTTTTAGGTCGAAGAA
>SVPJ01000011.1 GCA_015065885.1 Oscillospiraceae bacterium
CGTATTTAATCGAAACTATTATTCTTGAAGTTTGTGTTTATACTGCTGAATTTTTCATTTATAAGAAATATTTCAAGGGTACAAGTGTGATTAAGCTGGTTGGGTATACTTTAACAGCAAATACTTTGAGTTTGTTGTTAGGAATTTTTCTTGATTGTTATATTTTGATCTAAAATCATAGTTTTGAGTAAAATCCTCGGTTTTCGCACAGTTCTTTTTTGGGAAGTAAGAAGTAATAGTGAATAGTGAAAAAGTATTGCACCTCCACCGCTTTTATGCTATAATTACCCATGGGGGCGATAGTGTGAAAATCTGCGAGAAATGCGGAGCGTATAATTCCGATAGCCGCATGTTTTGTGTAGATTGCGGTGATGTGTTAGGGGATAAGGTGTCCGATCTTCACGAGCAGCAGATTCGAAACGACATTGATGCGAAAATGGATGCAATGTACAATAAAAGAGATCCGATCTATGTCAGTGGAATGGATAAAGTGTTTGGCATCGCCTCGCTTGTGGGAGCAACCGTTTCCTTCGTGCTTTTGGTAATACGAGTCATTGTGCGGCAAAGTGCATACGGTTTGTTTTGGAGTATCATACTGTTCTTGTTATCCGCCGTTGAGGCGCTCGTTCCGCGTGTTGCATGGGAAATTGAAAAACGGCGTTTGAGTTCCTACGTACGCGGTGCCGATGATCTGGAACCCGGTGATGGATATTTTATCGGCAGAAAATGTATGGTCGTATTTTTGACTGCGCTGGGTACGCTCGTCGCTGTGTTTAGTTTTTTATACGGCTAAAAGGTGACGGAATTGATCTGCGCTCTTTCGAAGAACGACTTCCCCTATGCTTGCGACGTTCCTACAGAATACAAGATTGTTTTGACGTGAGGTGGTAATGTGTCTTTGTACCAACAATTCAAAGCGACAAAAAAGCTGGTTGAGAAAACCAAATTTGTGAAAATCTATACCTGCCGTTTTCATGATAAACTGTATAAAATCGTGGTGACCAAACGCTTTGCCGACAAGCACACGGTTTTAAAATGCGAGGAAAACCACATTTTGTGGGACCAGATTCCTGCGCTGTTCAACTGGGGCGGGAGAATGCACGGGGAATATCGCCCCGTGTATCAAACAGGTCAGGACAAGGGGTATATCGTGCTTTTCGTTGTGCGCGGCAAGCCGAACGGTGTGGTCGGCTTGGATGACGGTGTTTTTTGTTCTGCTGATAAGTTTGACGAAAACTGCGTAAACGTGATGACGTATAAACACTTTAAGAAACTTTAATGATGCGCTCCCCGTCGGTGTCTTGTGCTTGACAACCGACGGGGAGTGTGATTTAATTATAGTAGAATCATAAAGGAGGTCTGTACTATGGAAATCGTTGCAATCGTGTTACTCGCTTTGTTGGTGATCATTTTGATCTCTTGCATCCGCATCGTACCGCAGGCGACCGAGCATGTGGTGGAATTTCTCGGGAAATATAAGACCACGTGGGAAGCGGGTATTCATTTAAAAGTACCGTTCTTGGAACGTATTGCGAAGCAGATCACGCTGAAGGAACAGGTGCTGGATTCGCCGCCGCAACCGGTTATCACCAAAGATAACGTCACCATGCAGATCGATACGGTGGTATATTTTCGTATTTTTGATGCGAAACTGTACGCGTACGGCGCGGTCAACCCCATCAGTGCGCTCGAAAATCTGACGGCGACCACCTTGCGTAATATCGTCGGTGAATTGGAACTGGACAATACGCTGACGTCCCGCGATACCATCAACGAGAAGATGACCGCTATTTTGGATGAAGCGACCGATCAGTGGGGTATCAAAGTCAACCGCGTGGAACTGAAAAATATCATTCCACCCGCGGAAATTCAAAACGCGATGGAAAAGCAGATGAAGGCGGAACGCGATCGCCGTGAAACGCTGTTGCAGGCGGAAGGTCACAAGGCGGCGGCGATCACCCGCGCGGAAGGCGACAAGCAGGCGATGATCCTGGCGGCGGAGGGTGAGCGCGATGCGCGTATCGCCCGTGCGGAAGGCGAAGCGAAAGCGATCCTCCTTTCGAAGCAAGCGGAGGCGGACGGTCTGCGCGCTATTAAGGAAGTGGGCGTAGACGGTGCCGTGCTGGAACTGAAAAAGTACGAAGCGCTGGTGTTGATGTCCAACGGCCGTGCGGCGAAGATCATCGTTCCCACGGATGCGGTGGAAGCGGTGAAGAACAGCGTGCTGTTCTCCGAATCGGCGGGTGTGGGGGACGTCACACACGAAGCAGAAGATCTACCCGCACCGTCCGAGGACGATCCTTGCTGCGACCGCTTTGCTGATGAGGCGTAAACTATGAGATACGGAGCAGGTGTATGTAACTACGGTCGTTTCCATGAGGAACGCTATCAGAAAATGAAGGCGCACGGTTTTGATTGCGCCGACTATAACATGGCGTGTACGGAGGATGAACTGTATACGGTTACCGACGAAAGACGCGCGGCGATCATTGCACACGAAAAGGCGCTTGCTGCTGCGGCGGGCGTGGAGTTTCATCAGGTACACGGCCCGTGGCGTTGGCCGGCACAGGACGGCACCGAAGAAGACCGTGCCGAGCGGATGGAGAAGATGAAGCGATCGCTTCGATTCACGGCGGAACTCGGGTGCAAGAATTGGGTCATTCATCCCATTATGCCGTTTGGCGTGAACGAGAAGAACGACCCTGAACTCTCTGCCAAAACGTGGGAACTCAATCGTGCGTTTATGAGCGAGTTGCTCGCGGTGGCGAAGGAGTACGATATCACCATCTGTTTTGAGAATATGCCGATGCCCGACTTTTCGCTCGGCGACCCTGCGGCGATATTGAAATTCGTTCAAGAGATGAACGACGATCATTTTATGATCTGCTTGGATACCGGTCACGCCGAAATGTGTCCCGGCTTTACGGCAGGCAGTGCCGCCCGTTTGATGGGTAAATACGTGCGTGTGCTACACGTACATGACAACGATGGTCGCCATGATTGGCATCAGTTGCCCTTCTTTGGTGTGACCGATTGGTCGGATTTCGGTGCGGCGCTTGCGGAGATCGGGTACGACGGCGTGTTTAATTTTGAAACGTGCCCCTCGAACCGACTGCCCACCCCGCTGTTTGACGAGATGAGTTACACTATGGCGAAAATCGGCCGTGAGATCATGGGCGAACTGTAAAAAACGAGGCTGTCATACGACAGCCTTGTTTTTTAGCGGTTTAACACATAGTATCCCAAGTTCAAATACGCGGCGAACAACAGCCACGCAAGATAGGGGACGAGCAGCCACGCGGCTGTGGTGGAGTGTGCGGCAAAGCGACGTATGGTATACGAGACGGCGGCGATCAGCAACAGAATCCACAAGAAGGCGAACAGACGCCATTCCAAACGGAAGAAAAAGAGCGGCCACAGCACATTGATCGCCAGTTGCAAAAAGTAGACGCGTAACGAATCGGCACGGTCGACGTCGCCCGTCTTCCACACGAGATAGGCGGCAATACCCATTGCGACGTACAGTACTGTCCAAACAGGAAAAAACAGCCACGCGGGCGGTGCGAGCGGCGGTGGGATCAATGCTTGCACAACGGAAAAGTCACCCCCGAGTAAGGCACCCAGTCCTCCCGCCAACACTGCGGTGCCCACGAAAAACGCGAACGCGCCCCATGAGAATTTTTTTGTACCGATGGTCATATAAAAACCCCTCCCAAAGCAAATTATGCAAAATGGGAGGGGTTTATGATCACAACGATGTAAACACCATTTGTATTATCGTGGTGAAGAGGTTGATGCCGAAATACGAAACGGCGCCCCACACGAGAGAAACGCCGCCGAGCGACTTTAACGTCGTGCGGAAGTCGGCAGGATCGGTCTCTTTGGCGGTGCGCACCCGCTTTTTACAAGTGTGCAGGTACAAATAGTTGGCAAACAGACCGAAGAGCAGATGAATGACCAGCATTGCGATCGAGAGCAAGAAGAGTACGGGAAGATAGCCTGCTTCATACGACACCATAAACGGATCCGCGTCGGTGATGCTCAAGGCGCCGCTCATATGAAAGACCAAATAGTTCAAAGCGAAATATACCAGATAAAACAGACTGACCAAAACGCCCGATACATACTGCTTGCGATACAGTAACCAGTAAGGGGTGATCAAAAATGCCGCCCAGTTCCACTGCACGGCACGACCGTCGCGGATCTTTTGAAAACGGGGAAGATAATACATTGTGTTAGCGCCTACCGAGACGGCGAGATCTTCCGCCGTGACGTCTTCGTCAAACGGTTCGTTGTGTGCCACGCCGCCTAAGGGATCAAACCCCGTGCGGAACGGGGTGTATTCGTGATACGGCGTGCCGTTTTGGTGCGGCGGAGTCGATTGCCATTCGCTCGCGTTCAGCGCTCCGCCGCATCGTCCGCAAAACTCGGCGTACTGCACGTTGGGGGCGCCGCAATGCGGACAGAGATTTTCCGCACGGGTGGATTGCGGCGCGTCTTCTGTAGCGGTGTTCGCCGTGCGCGACCACTGTTCGGGTGTGCCGTGTGCAGATTCAAAATGGCAGTGACCGTCTGCTTGCCAGCAGGCGCGGTGATGCGGCGCACCGCACACGGGACAGGTGACGATGTCGTCTGTCTCCGCGAAACGCTTGCCGCAAACGGGGCAGGATTGCCCTTCGTAAAAGAACATAATAACGGCGTCCTTTCTCAATTCACAATACAACAAGTATACTATACCGCCTTTTTCGCCAAGTTTCAACAGAAAACGTGCATAGTTTAAAGAAATTTAAAAAAATACGACGATTGACGGTTGCACTTTCGTGACACAAACAGTATAATACAAAATATATGAATATATTTTTTTGAAATTCTTAATTTTTTCTGAAGGAGGGGTTACGGTGGAAAAAGGCGGAGCCAAACGCTTTTTTGAAGAGATTCGCGGCAAGCGGGTGACGGTTTGCGGAATCGGTATCAATAATACACCCGTAATTCGACAGTTTTTGGCGGCGGGTGCCAAGGTGACGGCGTGCGACCGCCGCACGCGCGAGCAGTTAGGCAGTATTGCAAACGAGTTGGAAGCGGAAGGTGCCGTGTTGCAACTCGGTGAAGGCTATTTGGATCGTTTGGATGCGGATCTTATCCTTCGTACACCGGGCATGAAGCCGTATTTGCCCCAATTTGAAGAGGCGCGCGCACGCGGTGTGACGGTCACTTCGGAAATGGAATTGTTTTTTGCACTGTGTCCGGCACCGATCTATGCGGTGACGGGGTCGGACGGCAAGACCACGACTACCACCATTTTGGCGCGACTGCTCGAGGCTTCGGGACGGCGCGTATGGCTCGGCGGTAATATCGGACGTGCCCTTCTGCCGTTTATTCACGAAGTGCAGGCAAATGATGCCGCCGTGGTGGAACTCTCCAGTTTTCAGTTGACGGGAATGACCCAATCCCCTCATGTGGCGGTGGTGACCAATGTGGCACCCAACCACTTGGATTGGCATACCGATATGCAGGAATACATCGACGCGAAACGCAATCTCGTGTTGTGGCAAACAGCGGGTGACCGCACGGTGCTGAATGCGGATAATGCGATCACCTGCGGCTATGCCGAAGGACTTCGTTCTTCCTGCAGTTTCTTCTCTCGCTTGCAAAAGCCGCAAAACGGTGCGTACTTACGCAAAGACGGTATGCTCTGTGCGGTGAGCGAAGAGGAGGAGACTCCCGTCGTTGCGGCGGCAGAGATCCGCATTCCCGGCGTGCATAACGTGGAGAATTACCTCGCGGCGATCGCCGCGTTGCGCGGGGAAGTGGCACCGGCGGTGATTGCAGACTTTGCACGCACCTTCGGCGGTGTGGAACACCGCTCGGAATGGGTGCGCACCGTAAACGGCGTGCGGTGGTACAACGATTCCATCGGCTCCAGCCCTTCGCGCACGGTGGCGGGCCTGCACGCATTCGACCGCAAGGTCATCTTGATCGCAGGCGGTTACGACAAGCATATTCCGTATGATCCGCTCGGCGAAGCGGCAAAAGATACCGTGAAAGCGGCGGTGTTGCTCGGTGCGACTGCCGATGCGATCGAAGAGGCGATCCGCGCACATTGCGATCTGCCGATCGAGCGGGTGGCTACTATGGAAGAAGCAGTGGCGGCGGCACACAAACTCGCGGTCGACGGCGACATCGTTTTTTTGTCGCCCGCCAGTGCCAGTTTTGATATGTATAAGAATTTTGAAGAGCGCGGGTGTCATTTTAAACGTCTCGTGCTGGAGTTGGAGGAGGAAGAAACATGCAAGTAAGCACGGTTTTGCAGGAGTTGTGTATGGCACCCGGTGTCGGCGGTATGACCGAGGCTGCGGCGTGTGCAACGGAAATGCTGCGCCCGTATTGTGATATGGTAAAAACAGACGCGATGGGGAACGTGATCGCGTGGCGTCGCGGAAAACGCGAAGGGCTTCCCACCGTGATGCTGGAAGCACATATCGACGAGATCGGTTTTGTGGTCACGGGTGTGGACGATCACGGCTTCATCAAGGTGTCAAACTGCGGCGGCGTGGACAACCGCGTACTCACCGCTTCGGAAGTGACGGTATACGGCGACCGCCCGTATGCGGGTCTGTTTTGTTCGGTACCGCCGCATCTCGGCGGCGGGGATATGCCCCAGGTGAAGGATCGCGGTATTGACGTCGGCATGACCGCCGAGCAGGCGAAAGAATGCATTCCCGTGGGCGCTCCCGTCTCTTTCCGCAAGGCGTATAAACCGCTGCTCGGCACGCGGGTGTGTGCCACGTCGCTGGATGACCGTGCAGGTGTGGCAACGGTGCTTTATTGTTTAGAATTGTTGAAAGATGAAGAACTGCCCGTGAACGTGGCGGTACTGTTCTCGGTGCAGGAAGAACTCGGCACGCGCGGGGCTCCGCCTGCGGTCTTTGCCATCGACCCGCAGGTCGCGGTTTCGGTGGACGTGAGTTTTGCCGCGTCGGCAATGGAAAACGGTGCGATTACTGCCAAACTCGGCAAAGGACCGATGGTTGGAATGTCCCCGTCGCTCAACGTTGCGATCAGCCGCAAAATGGCGGCACTTGCGAAGGCGCAGAACATTCCGTTCCAGTACGAGGGAATGGGCGGGTCGACGGGTACGAACGCCGATAAGATCGGCGTGGTGCGCGGCGGTGTGAAGACGGCACTGTTGTCGGTGCCGCTGCGCTATATGCACACTCCCGTCGAAGTGGCAGACCTTGAGGATATCGAAAACACCGCCCGTTTGATGGCGGCGTTTGTGAAGGAAGGGAGTGGTGACGTATGCTGAAGCACTTGGAAGAACTTGTGAAACTGGAAGGTATTTCGGGTCATGAAACACCCGTGCGTGCATACATTTTGGCGGCGCTCGGCGAGTATCCCGTGGAATACACGTATAAAGAAGATCCGCTCGGCAACCTTCTGGTGGAAGTGAAAGGCGAGCGACCTGCCAAACAGCGCGTGTTGTTTAACGCCCACATGGACGAAGTGGGTCTGGTGGTCACCAACATTACCGACGACGGTTTGTTGCGCTTTTCCACCGCAGGCGGTATTGACGAAAAGGTGCTGGTCGGCCGTACCGTCACGGTGAACGGTCATACGGGGGTGATCGGTTGCGGTGCGATTCACCTCTGTTCGGCAGAGGAAAAAAACCGCACGGTCGCAAAAGATCGCTTGATGGTGGATATCGGCGCCGCCTCCCGCGAAGAGGCGGAGGCGGTGGTCACCATCGGCGATCCCATCGTGTTCGACAGCGATATCGTACCGCTTGCGAACGACCGTTTTAAGGCACGTGCATTGGACGATCGTGCGGGTTGTGCGCTGTTGCTCTCTCTGCTCGAAAAGCCGCTTCCGTTTGATATTCAGTTGGCGTTTACCGTGCAGGAGGAATTGGGGCTTCGCGGCGGCACGACGGCGGCGTTTACGATGCAACCCGATATTTCGGTGACGGTAGAGACCACCACCGCGTCGGATGTTGCGGGCACGCAGGCGGGGCAGGAAGTTTGCCGTATGGGTGACGGCGCGGTCGTGTCCTTTATGGACGGGCGCACCTTCTACGACCAACCGCTGTATAAGCATATCCGTGCGTTGGCGGATGCAAACGGCATCAAGACCCAGACCAAGACTACCGTTGCGGGCGGTAACGACGCGGGTGCAATGCAAACGGCAGGACACGGTGCGCGTGTAGCGGCGGTGTCGATGCCGTGTCGGTATATCCACTCGGCGGGCAGTGTGCTGTCCGAAAGCGATATCGAAGAGACCTGCCGTCTGCTTCGTCTGCTTGCCGAGACACTGCCGGGAGAGACGGCATGATCCGTGCGGCGGACAACCAAGCGTTGTCGGTGCTTTTGCCCGACAGTGAGGCGGCGTTGCGCATCTTAGGTACGGCGGCGGCATACGGTACCGATCGCCCGTTTTGCCGTTTTTGGACGGATGAAAACGGCGGCGCACTGATGATCGCGGAAGGGGTGGCGACCCTGCACGCGCCGTCTTGCGCGGACGAATGGCTCACCTTTCTCACCATGTCGCCCGAGGTGCACACCGTGCGTACCGATGCGAAAACGGCACGGGAGTTGGCGGTGCTTTGGGGTGCCAAGGCAGAGTGCGGTGAAGTGATGCGCGCAGGAGACGTTTCCGTGTGCGGTGCGGCGACAGTAACTCCGCCCGCACCGCTCTATCCGCTGATCGCGTCGGTGTTTGGCGAGGCAGTACCGCCGTTTGACGGGTGGTATGCCGACGTGCATCACCGCCTGCGGCGCGGACGGTTTCACGCCCGTGCGATGCGTGAAGGAGGAGAGGTGCGTTCCTGTGCCATGACGGTGGCAGAGTGCGACGCGGCGGCACTGCTCGGTGCGGTGGCGACCACCCCTGCGGCACGCGGGCGCGGATTGGCCTCCGCTTGCGTGACGGCGCTGACACACGATTGCCGCCAAAACGGACAAGAAGTATATATATCCCCGAAAAACGCTGCCGCGGCGGCGTTGTACGCCTGTCTTGGATTTACCGTGTGCGGTGAATGGGGAAAGGTTCAAAGAAGAGAGGAATAGGAACGAATGGAAACTCCGTTTTTTCAAATAGACTCGCGGTTGCAAGCGGTCTCTGCGCGGGCGATGGCGCGCGCGGCGGAGGCGTTTGCCCGTATT
This sequence comes from Oscillospiraceae bacterium, assembly GCA_015065885.1. Lineage (GTDB taxonomy): Bacteria > Bacillota > Clostridia > Oscillospirales > Acutalibacteraceae > SIG588. The sequence goes on from SVPJ01000011.1 coordinate 9,159, forward strand.
GAGGAGAACGCGACCTATAACCAACAAAAGGTGCTGGCGGCATTTATTCACAACAAAGTGAGTGAAAGTCACTTCACTGCCACGACAGGCTACGGTTACGGCGATCGCGGACGCGACGTGCTGGATGCGGTGTTTGCCGAAGCGATGGGGTGCGAGGATGCCTTGGTGCGCCACTATCTGCTGTCGGGTACGCACGCCATTGCGGTGGCACTGTTTGGGCTTTTGCGTGCAGGGGATACCCTGCTTGCCGCGACGGGCGCACCGTACGACACGTTGCAGACGGTCATCGGCACGACGGGGGCGCTGGGCTCGCTCATGGAACACGGCGTTGCCTATCGTGAAGTGCCGCTTGTCGACGGCAAACCCGATTTTGCGGGGATACAACAAGCGTTGCGGGAGGATTCCGCCGTCAAGGTGGTACATATTCAGCGTTCCCGTGGCTACGATACGCGTGAGTCGCTGTCGGTTGCCGCGATCGGCGAGGTGATCGCCGCCGTGCGGGAGGTACGCCCCGACGTGATCGTTTTTGTGGATAACTGTTACGGCGAGTTCGTGGAAAAGCAGGAGCCATCGGCGGTGGGTGCGGACATCATGGCGGGGTCGCTTATCAAAAACCCCGGCGGCGGTATTGCCGAAAACGGCGGTTACATTTGCGGTCGCCGTGATCTGGTGGAACTGTGTGCCGCGCGGATGACCACGCCCGGTCTCGGTCGTGAGATCGGCGCATCGCTCGGTCATAACCGTACGCTGTTTATGGGGTTGTTTCAGTCGCCCCATGTCGTGGGCGAAGCGCTCAAGACGGCGGTATACTGCGCTGCGCTGATGGAAGAACTCGGCTACGAAGTATCGCCTGCGGCCGCGGCACCCCGTGCCGATATCGTGCAGGTGGTCAAACTGAAAAACGAAAAGGCGCTTGTTGCGTTTTGTCAAGGTATGCAAAGCGGTGCCCCCGTGGATGCGTTCGTGGTGCCCGAACCGTGGGATATGCCGGGATACGACAGTCCCGTCATTATGGCGGCAGGGGCGTTCACAATGGGCGCGTCGATCGAGTTATCCGCCGATGCACCGTTGCGCCCGCCGTTCGCGGCGTATATGCAGGGCGGTATCAACTTCCCGTCGGGTCAGATGGGTGTGTTGCTTGCTGCACAGTCGATGCTGGATGCGGGAGAGTTGAATATTTAAACAAAAAGCAACGGATTTCGGAATGTCCCGAAATCCGTTGCTTTTTGTGTTCATTCTTACGATCGCAGATCGTCGTGCATACCGTCAAAATCCGTAAAATCTTCGTCACCTTCCAGAAGTTCACCCGAACGTACTTTCATACGCAGGCGTTCACGCTCCACACGTTCGTCCAACAGTTCTTTGAAATCACGCGCATTGCGAATGTTCTTGATCACCAGCTCCGGCAGGCTTTGGTCGGTGCTGGCGACCCGCACACTGCCGAGTTTGAACAGTTTCTGCCACAGCGTGCGGCAAAGGGACGTATCCATAATGCGATACAACAGAATATCGTCCTCGTGGGTGGAGAGCAGACCGCTTTGTACGGTGAGTTTCTTCTGATTCATACGGTATACGGTAAAGGTAAAGGGGAGACCGAGGAATCCCCAACGTTTGCGTTCTTCCACAACGACGGAATCCTCCGCCGTTTCGGTGCGCTCCAATTTTTCTTCGCTCATAAAGTACCTCCTGCAATATTGGATTATACCTATTATAGCAAAAAATCACCGCTTTGTCAAATCACGAAAAAGTCGGTGCGTCCGACAGGTGTCGAACGCACCGACCGTTTTCAGGGGTCGTTAGCAGCAAGTACCGCAACCGCAACCGCCGCAGCCGTTGTTCGCCGTGTTGCCGCAGCCGCAACCGTAGCCGTTACCGCCGCAGTTGTTTTCAAGCAGCAACAGGATACCGACGATAAACAGGATCCACGCCCAGGTGCAGTCGTTCCCACAGAACAGATTGGACAGACACATAATAAGTTCCTCCTTTAATTCTCTCCCGCGAGGGAGGATTACACCCCATACTATGTTCACAACGTCTTGCGGGTCACAACATTTTTTAATAGTTAGATATTTCGAGAAAAACGAAGAAAGAGCGAGAAAACGGGAGATATGTTACTTTTTTGCAAAACATAAAGGACTAATAAAGTCAAATTTGACTTTATTAGTCCTTGACTTTCTTTGACTTTCGAAGTACAATAGAAACACAAAAAGAGAAAAGGAGTGGATGGCGTGCGCATAAGTGATGAGATCGCGGCCTATATTCTTCATAGATTGGAGCAAGCGGAGGACGGCGCGGCGGAGTTGCAACGCAATTTGTTGGCGGAAGAACTCGGGTGTGTTCCCAGTCAGATCAGTTACGTGCTGACTTCACGCTTCACGCCCGAGCAGGGGTATATCGTGGAAAGCCGTCGCGGCGGCGGCGGTTATATCCGTGTGCAACGTATTCGGTATAACGCCGTGCAGGCGGCGCTGATGCACATTGTGAATTCGGTGGGCGATACACTGTCGGCGGTGACTGCCAACGCAATATTGGCGAATTTGGTGGATCGTCGTATAGTGGAAGAAAAGACGGCACGTCTGGTCGGGGCGGCACTGTCGGATAAAGCGTATCGCAACGTAGCGGTGGCGGATCGCGACCGTTTACGTGCGGCACTGCTCAAACAAATGTTGACTACGTTGGCTGATTCTTAACATAGGAGCGTGAGAGATATGATGTGTCAAAAATGCGGGAAGAATCCTGCAACCACGTACGTAAAACGAACGGTGAACGGCGTGACCGCCGAATACCGTCTGTGTTCCGCCTGTGCGGCGGGTGTCGGCGGGTTTGACCTCGGTTCCTTCTGGGGCAGTTTGTTTGCCGAGCCGTCCGCCCGCCACACGGCAGATACGGTGCGGTGTAACGGATGCGGAAAGACGTTTCGCGAGATCGCGTCCTCGGGTAAGGCGGGGTGTCCTTCGTGCTATACGACCTTTTACGACCGTTTGTTGCCGTCGGTACAGCGTATCCACGGCAAGACAGGACATGTGGGAAAAATACCCTCCACTGCGGCAGGGTCGGTGCGCTTGGAACGGGAACTCGAAGACCTGCGCCGTCAGTTGAACGAAGCGATCGCCGCGCAGGAATACGAAAAGTGTGCGGCACTGCGGGATCGCATCCGCGAACTGGAGGGAGGTGCGGACCATGAGTGAGCGTTGGTACCGTCAAAGCGGAAAAGACGGCGATGTGGTCATCAGCACCCGCATTCGTCTGGCACGTAATCTGCCCGTGTACCCGTTCCCTGCGGGTATGACCGTGGAACAACGGCGGGAGGTGTGCCAAAAGGTGCGTACCGCGTTGCAGGCGGGTGAGGGAAAATGGGAATATCTCGAAATGCAGAATATGCTTGAGCGTGATGCGCTCGCTATGGTGGAACGCCACCTCATCAGCCCCGATTTTGCCGCCTGCACCGAAGGCAGTGGCCTTCTGTTGGCGGAGGACGAAAGTTTGAGTTTGATGGTGTGCGAAGAAGATCATTTGCGTCTGCAGGCGATGGGAGCAGGTCTCCAACCCGATGAACTGTATCAAAAACTGGATGCTATTGACACGGCGCTCGATGAAGTGTTGCACTTCGCGTTTGACGAACGGCTGGGGTATCTTACCCAGTGTCCCACCAATCTCGGCACGGGCATGCGTGCTTCGGTAATGCTGCATCTGCCCGCGTTGCAAGAGCGCGGCATGGTGCAACAACTGGCGAACACCGTCTCCAAACTGGGTCTTACCATTCGCGGTATGTACGGCGAGGGCAGTCGTTCGGAAGGAGCGCTCTATCAGCTGTCCAACCAAGTGACGCTCGGCATTTCGGAGCAAGCGGCGATCGACAACTTGAAAGGAATCGTAGCGCAGATCGTGAAGGAAGAACGTGCCGCCCGCGAAGAAGCGGCGAAAAGTCCCGTGTTTGCCGATCGTGTGTTTCGCTCGCTCGGTGTTTTGCAGAATGCACGGCTTCTCTCTCACGAGGAGTCGATGAAACTCTTGTCCTATCTGCGCGTGGGTATCAGTGCGGGGTTGATCGACACGATAACGTTGGATACGATCAACGGTTTGATGTACGACGTACAACCTGCGGCGGTGATGACCGCGGCAAGAGTGGATATGGATGCGGCGGCAAGAGACGCCGCACGTGCCGCTATGGTACGGGAAACGTTGCGATAACAGAAGGAGGAATACTCATAAATGTACCGTTTTAAAGGATTTACCGAAAAAGCAAACAACGCTCTCAATCTGGCGATTGCGGCGGCGGAGGAGTTGGGTCATACCTATATCGGTACGGAACACGTGGTGCTGGGACTTTTGCGCGAAGGCACGGGGGTTGCCGCCACCGTTTTAGCAGAACAGGGCATCACGGCGGCGGAATATGTGGAAAGCATTAAAAAGGCGGAGGGGAGCGGACAACACAGCCGTCTCTCGCCGCAGGATTTCACCCCGCGTGTGAAGACGTCGCTGGAACTTGCGGTATCGCAAGCGTCGGCGATGCAGCAAGGTTTCGTGGGAACGGAGCATCTGTTGCTTGCCATTCTGGAAGATGAGAGCAGCGTGGCGATGCGCTTGCTCACGGCGCTCGGCGGACGAGCGGATGAACTCGGTGAAGCGGTGGATCGCGCCATCGGTGCGACGCCCGCTGCGATGGGAGAATCTGCGCACGCTTCGAGCGGTGGTAAGACTCCCACACTCGATCAGTTCGGGCGCGACCTTACGGCGATGGCAAGAGAAGGGAAGATCGATCCCGTGATCGGCCGTGCGAACGAGATCGAACGGGTGATACAGATCCTTTCCCGCCGCACCAAAAACAATCCGTGCCTGATTGGTGAACCGGGTGTCGGTAAGACCGCCATTGCCGAGGGATTGGCGCAAAAGATCGCCGCCGACGAGGTGCCGGATCTGTTGCGCGGAAAACGCTTGGTCTCGCTCGACCTTACAGGTATGGTGGCAGGAACGAAATACCGCGGTGACTTTGAAGAACGCATCAAAAACGCGATCGACGAAGTGAAAAAAGACGGCAACACCGTACTGTTTATCGACGAGATCCACACGCTCATCGGTGCGGGTGCAGCGGAAGGCGCGGTGGATGCCGCGAACATCTTAAAGCCGTCGCTGGCACGCGGTGAGATGCAGGTCATCGGTGCGACCACACTGGACGAATATCGCAAACACATCGAAAAGGACGCGGCGTTGGAACGTCGTTTTCAACCCGTTACGGTGGGTGAGCCCACTGCTGAAGAAGCGGTGCAGATCCTTTACGGTCTGCGTGATAAATACGAAGCGCACCACAAGGTGAAGATCACCGATGGGGCGATCGAAGCGGCGGTGAAGTTGTCGGTACGGTATATCTCCGACCGCTATCTGCCCGACAAGGCGATCGACTTGGTGGATGAAGCGGCGTCGCGTGTGCGCTTGAAGACCTTTTCCACTCCGCCCGACTTAAAGCAGATGGAAGCGGAACAAAAACGCTTGGAGCAGGAAAAAAAGGCGGCAGTGAACGAGCAGGATTTCGAACGTGCCGCCGAGCTTCGGGATGAGGAGAAACAACTCCTGCAAAAGATACAGGAAGAAAAGGAAGCGTGGCAAGAGCAAAGTGCGGGAATCAGCGGAGAGGTCACCGCCGACGAGATCGCCGCGATCGTTTCGGGGTGGACGGGTGTGCCCGTTGTGCAACTGACCGAGGAGGAAAGCCGCCGTCTGCTCAATATGGAAACGGTGCTGCACGACCGCATCGTAGGGCAGGAAGAAGCGGTATCGGCAGTCTCCCGTGCCATTCGTCGCGGTCGCGTGGGGCTGAAAGACCCGCGCCGTCCGATCGGCTCGTTCATCTTCCTCGGACCCACGGGTGTCGGCAAGACCGAACTGTGCAAAGCACTTGCCGCGGCAATGTTCGGTGACGAAAATGCGATGATCCGACTGGATATGTCGGAATATATGGAAAAGCACACGGTATCGCGTCTTGTGGGCTCGCCGCCGGGATACGTGGGGTACGACGAAGGCGGTCAGTTGACCGAAAAGATTCGCCGTAAACCCTATTCGGTCGTGTTGTTCGATGAGATCGAAAAAGCACACCCCGACGTGTTCAATATGCTGCTCCAGATCTTGGACGACGGCATCTTGACCGACGCGCAGGGACGGCGGGTGGATTTCAAAAACACCGTGATCATTATGACTTCCAATGTCGGCGCACGGCGCATCACCGATACGAAGACTTCGTTTGGTTTCGGTGATACCGACAATGCCGAAGCCACCGACCGCCAGATCCGCGAAAACGTGATGAAGGAACTCAAGCAAGTGTTCCGTCCCGAGTTTTTGAATCGTGTGGACGATACCATCGTGTTCCACCAACTGACCAAGGAAAACATCGAAGAGATCGCCCGCCGTATGCTTCGCTCGCTCGAAGAACGGTTGCACGGTATGGAGATGAGCTTGCAGGTGAGCGACGAAGTGATACGTGCGGTCGCCGCCGCGGGATTCGACCCCGTATACGGTGCGCGTCCCTTACGGCGTGCCATTCAGTCGCAGATCGAAGACCCGCTTGCGGAACGTTTGCTGGAAGGTGCATTCAAGGCGGGGGATACCGTTTTTGTGGATGTGAAGGATAATACCTTTACATTCAACAATCAAAATTAATTCCGTGACAGCAACAGCGACGTTAGCAAGAAGCGAGTGTCGCTGTTGCTTTTTTGTCCGAAAAAGACGAAATTTTGCCCTTACAACCCTTGCATTATACCGTGAAACGCGGTATAATAAAATGGTTTGAACAGATCGAAGGAGGAGTGGTATGCAAAAACACGACGTTCGCACCTTTCTCCTTATGACTGTGACAGGCTTTTTGATGGGGATCGCCGCTATTGCTCCGGGTATCAGCGGCGGTGCCATCGCGGTGATATTCGGGTTGTACGAGCCGATCACCGCCGCCATCGGTACGCTGTGGAAAGACTTTCGCCGCAAACTGCAATTTTTGGCGCCGCTCGGTATCGGTGCGGCACTCGGTATGTTGCTGTTCGGTCGGTTGATCCTGTTTTTGTTTTCGACGTATACCGCTATGACCTGTGCGGTGTTTATCGGGTTGATCGCGGGCACGTTGCCTTCGGTCTTTCGCTCTGCCGCGCGGGATGGCTTTCGCCCACGCTATTTGTTCGCGACCGTGCCCTGCGCGGTGGCGGTCGCCTGGGTGACCACCTTTCAAGGGTTGCAGTATACCGTGAGTGAAACGGCACTGCCGCATTGGCTTATGCTTGTATGCGGCGGGATATTGGGGCTCGGCAGTGTGTTGCCGGGTACCAGTGCGTCCTTCGTGCTGATGGCACTCGGTGTGTACGGGCCGATGCTCACGGCGGTAGACGCGTTCGATGTTCCGCGCCTTTTGTTGCTCGGCGTTGGGTTTTGTGCCGTCTTCGTATCGTTTGCGCGGCTGTTCAGTTGGGTGTACAAAAAAGCGCACGGATGGATGAGTTTTGCGGTCGTCGGCATGCTTCTCGGCTCGGTTTGGGCTGTCGTTCCCGTGCCTGCCGACGGTATACAGGCGGTCTTGATGGTCGTTTTGGCGTTGGGTGCGGCGGTGCTGTCGTATCTGTTGCTTCGGATAAAAGAGTAAGGATGTGTTTTTATGAAACGGTTTGTGGCATTGTGCGCTGTCTTGGCATTGCTTTTGGTGACGTTTGCAGGGTGTTCTCCGTCGAATGCAAAGGCGGGGACGCTGTGTATTTCGGAAGTGATGGCACAAAACAACGGTATTCTTGCCGACCCCGACGGGGATTACTCCGACTGGGTGGAGCTGTATAACCCAACCGATAAGGATATTGACCTTACGGGTTTTTCGTTGACCGACGACGCCAACCAGCCGCAACGGTACGTGTTCCCCGCGGTAACCATCAAAGCGGGGGAATACTGGGTGGTCTACGCTTCGGGCAAGAATACGGCTGACGTGGGCAACCGCGTGATCCATCTGCCGTTTTCGCTCAAAGCAACGGGGGAGACGGTCTACCTCTATACTCCCGAAGGCGATATGCTCTCGAAGGTAGACGTCATCAATTTAGGTGAAAACCTCACTTGCGGCAGTGATACGGCGGGGAATACCGTATATTTTGCGACCCCTACGCCCGCCGCCGCCAACTCCGCATTAAAAACGGATGCCGCACAGCCGAGCGTGTCCACCTCGACCGTTACGGTATGCATCAACGAATACACCACCTCCGATACCGTGACGCTGGCGGACGTGGATGGTGATTTTTCCGCGTGGGTGGAGTTGTACAACTACGGTGATAGCGCGGTAAGTCTGCAAGGGTTTGCTCTTTCGGACGATGCGACCAAGAACGATAAGTGGATCTTCCCCGATGTGATGCTCCAAGCGGGTGAATATCTGCTCGTATTCCTTTCGGGCAAGACCATCGCGTACGTGGCGGGAAGTGAACTGCACGCCGATTTCAGCCTGAACGGAAAAGAAGATACCCTGACACTGTACGACACTGCGAAACGTGTGGCAGACAGCGTACCCGTGTTTGCACTCACCTCCAACCTGAGTTACGGCCGCACCGCCGACCGCAGTGCGTGGAAATTCTTTGCACGCACCACGCCCGCCGCCGAAAACAACGTGACGGGGTTTGATGAGATCAACAGTGCGCTGTATCCCATGAGCAAAGCGCTCGTTATCAACGAAGTGGCGGCGGTCAACCGTACGGGACTTGCCGCCTCCGACGGGCAGACCTATGATTTTGTGGAATTGTATAATCCGACGACGGAGCCTGTTTCCCTTTTGGGATACAGGCTCTCGGGCAATAAATCGGCAGAGAGCGGTTGCGCGTTGCCCGACGTGACATTGGAAGCGGGCGGCTATTTCGTGGTCTACTGCGGCGCGGATGAGGAATGGTATAAGGCAAGTACAAACGAACAGTTTGCCACCTTCGGCATCACTCGTCACGGCGAAAAACTCTATCTTTTTGACGAGCGCGGCGTGGTGGCGGACAGTTTTACGAGCGGTCGTTTGGACGACCGTCAATCCTGCGGACGTGTGAGCGGGACGGATAATAAGATGTACTATTTTTCCGCCGCGACCCCTGCCGCCCAAAACCCCGCAAGCGGCAACCGCGGCCCCGTGGCAACGCCCGTGTTTTCTCTGGCGAGCGGATACGCCGAAGCGGGCACAGAGGTGACTATCACTTGCCCGAATGCGGAGATCCATTACACCACCGACGGCAGTACTCCTACGAAGGAGGCGCCGCTCTATACTGCGCCCATCACGGTGGAAAAGACCGTGACCATCCGCGCTAAAGCGTGGCGGGAGGGCTTTATGCCGTCGGACGACAGTGCGGGCAGTTACATCGTGGGCAATCGTCATACCCTGCCCGTAATGTTCCTTTCCACCGACCCTGCCAACCTCTACGATTACCACACGGGCATTTTTGCGGACGGACCCGGCTATACCGAGACCTTCCCGCACGTGGGTGCCAACTACTGGAAAGATTGGGAAAAACCCGTTCACGTGGAATACGTGGACGAAAACGGGCAGGCACAGTTGGAGTTTAACGCGGGTATCAAAGTGTTCGGTCAATACAGCCGCGCCCAAAAGCAAAAAAGCGTGTCCATCAATATGCGGGATAAATACGGCGTGACCGAAGTGTGCTATCCCTTCTTCGGAGATTCTGCCACCAACGTGTATTCCGAATTGGTATTGCGTAATTCAGGGCAGGACATCAATAAAGCCCACATCCGCGATGCGTTCACTGCGATGGCGGTGAAGGATCAGATGGATCTGGATCTGATGGACTATCAACCCATCGTCGTGTATATCAACGGCGAATATCACGGCCTTTACGACCTGCGCGAAAAGATCTGCGAAGCGTACGTCTCCAACCGCACGGGCGTGCCGGAAGACGATATGGATATGATCAAAGGCAACAATATGATCATGTCGGGCAGTTACGACGCGCACAAAGCGCTTTTGGAGTTTGTGGAGACCCACAGTTTAAAGGACGAAGCGAACTATCGATACGTGTGCGATCAAGTGGACGTGGATGAACTCATCAATTACTGGATCTGTGAGAGTTTCTTCAACAACACCGATACGGGAAATATCAAGTATTACAAGGTGCGCTCGGACGGCAAATGGCGGTGGGTCATGTTCGATATGGACTGGGCGTTGTCCACCTCCACCTATCAGTGGAATATGATCGAGGAGATCGTCAACCCCGCAGGTCACGGCATTGCGAAGATGTTTGATACCACCTTGATGTGCGGACTGATGCAAAACGACGTCTTCCGCGATAAGTTTATCCGCGAGTATCTGCGTCATCTGCACACCACCTTTGCGACCGAGCGGCTCTTGTCCATCTATGACGAACTGCTCGCCGAGATCGCGCCTGAAATGGAAGCGCATATCGCGCGGTGGGGTGAGCCCGGCACGGTTTCGGCGTGGGAGAGCCATTGCCGTACTCTGCGCGGAATTATAGAGAAGAAAACGGCACAGACCAAACAGCATCTGATCGAGACCTGCACCAACCAAAGCGGCTATCTGCCGAACTATTTCGGGTTGACGCAGGCGGAAATGAATGCGTATCTTGCAGAGTACGAGTGAGGAACGGTATGCCTAAAAAGAACGATTTGATCGAACTCACGGTGGAAGCAATGTCCTCCGAGGGGAACGGTATTGCGCACTGTACCGAAAACGGCGAGCGCGGCATGGCGGTGTTTATTCCCGCGACGGCGGTGGGTGACCGCGTGCTTTGCCGTATCGTGAAAGTGGAAAAACGCTTTGCGTACGGCAGGGTGGAACAACTCCTTGCGGCAGGGGAGGATCGCTTACCCGCCGAGGAGGACGCCTGCCCCGTGTCCGCGCCCTGCGGTGGATGTGTATACCGCCACGTGACCTACGAAGCGGAACTGCGCTACAAGTGGCAACGGGTGGCGGATGCGCTGTCCCGCATCGGCGGTATGGCGGTCACGCCAAACCCCATTGTGGGAAGCACGCCCGAACGCTACCGCAACAAGGCACAGTATCCCGTGGCAAACGGCGAAAACGGGTTGCGCTTCGGCTTTTATGCACCGCGCAGTCACCGCTTGGTGGAACAGCGGGATTGTTTGCTGCAACCGCGTGAGTTTGCCGAGGTGTTGAACGCGGTTGCCGCGTGGGGTGATGCGGCAGGTGTCAAAGCATATAACGAGGCGGACGGCAGCGGTCTTTTGCGCCACGTATATATTCGCAAGGCAGAGGCGACAGGACAGATCATGGTGTGCCTCGTGTGTACGAGCGGGCGGTTGCCGCACACGGACGATCTGGTAGACCGTTTGCGTAAAGTGGCGGGTGTTTGCACGGTGGTGGTCAATATCAACCGAAAAGACACCAACGTGGTTTTGGGTGACGAGGAATTTTCGCTGTTCGGCAGCGGCACGATCGAAGACCGTTTGTGCGGGCTTACCTTCTCGCTGTCGCCGCGCTCGTTCTATCAAGTCAACCGCACGCAGGCGGAAGTGTTGTACGCACTGGCGGCAGAGGCGGCGGCACTGACGGGCGAGGAGACGTTGCTCGATCTCTATTGCGGCACGGGCACTATCGGTTTGTCGATGGCAAGCAAAGCAAAAAACTTGATCGGAGTTGAGGTGGTCGCCGCCGCCGTGGCGGATGCGCGCCGTAATGCCGAGCGCAATGGTGTGCAATCGGCACGTTTCATTTGTGCCGATGCGGGTGAGGCGGCACGTAGGCTGCGCGACGAGGGGATACGCCCCGACGTGGTGGTCATCGACCCACCCCGCAAAGGATGCACACCCGACGTGATACATACCATCGCGGAAATGGCGCCCACCCGTGTGGTGTACGTTTCCTGCGACCCCGCCACGTTAGCGCGGGACCTGAAACTCTTTGCCGAATTGGGATACCAAACCGAACAAGTTACCCCCGTGGATATGTTCCCGCGCACCGCACACGTGGAGAGTGTAGCGGTTTTGGAAAGGGTTTAAACGGAAAGATAAGGAAAAAGTAGATTCTTGAATTGGTTGCCGACTCGGACAAATGAAAGTCGGTGTGTCATGCGGTTAAGCAAAGAAACGGTGAGTTTACAAGAGGTGAGAGCGATGAGCGAAGAATCCAACAGTGTGATAGAAGCAATCGCGCAGACGTTGTCAGACGCCTTGCAGGACGAGACGTTTGTTTTGCCGCTTGCACCCTTCCAAACCCAAAGTTCGGTATCAAGTGAAATTAACGCAGCGTATTTGGAGGAAATACAGTTATACAAAGAAGATCCGACGCCTTCTTGTGACAAGAGAACAGCGCTTAAACTTTTAAAACGATTTGCACGAAAAACTTTTCATGATTTTTGGACTTCTCCTGTTCTCGAATACCTTCCTGCTGTCAGTGAAGGAACAATGAAACTTTGCGAGCGCGTGTATTCTCATGATGAAGCTGTTCGGTATGCCAAAGATTTGATCTCTACACTTTCCGTTGCACAGCTGGCGAAGGATTATCTTTACGGCGTGGCACATAATGCATTGGAATACACAAGTGCACTTGCATGCTATTGGTACATTAAGAATTTACCTGCTCACAAGTTTGAGAAAAAGTATATCGGTTCAGTGGTCGGAAAGAACGGCGAGTGGGAAGATAAATATCGTGACAGTCAATGTGCAATTTGCGGGTACGATTGTGCCCTTAGTGCCGAACCGAAAATGCAATTTTGGCACATCAATATAGATATGGAACATTTCTACTTCAGTGGGCGAGTGCCGCGGTCTTCGCTGAACACGGTAATTATCTTTTTGGAAGAATATAAAAAGCTTCCACGACCGGAGCATTCACCGACGGATTATGAGTGCTTTAAAAATATTATTAAAGTGATCGAAAAAACGCCCGATAATATGACATCGGGCAAACTACGCCGAGAATTGAAACAATCGGGTCTGCTCGGAATGACATTGGATCAAATAGAGGTGTTTATCAACACACTCGGATATTTGGATATTCTTCACCCCGCGGATTCTCACGGTATGTTATATACGCATACGTCGGAAAGAGATATGCTGTTCCCCCTTAGCGATAGAGGGTATGCTGAACATCCCGTAAATCGTTGGACGAGAAAGTGCGGAATTGATTACAAAAGCATTTCGACGCTTTTCGATGGGATTTACGATTGATTATATTTGCAAATAAGGAGAGCAGGAGAAATGAAACACACGAAAGTCTGTCCCAAATGCCGTTCGGGTAATATTGTGCGTATCGATGGGTATGCGGGGGCGTACGGCACGGGCAACAACGTGATGACGGGCAATACGATCTTTTCGGCGGTGAATGTCAACCGTTACGTTTGCTGTGCCTGCGGTTTCACCGAAGAGTGGATCGATAAGGATGATATCGAAAAAATTGCAAACAGTAAGAAAGCGAAGCGATAACGATGACGTTGGCCTTGTTTTTTAGTGCTGTCACCAAATTCCTCTTGGGTGTTGTTTTGGTCGGCGTATTGATCTTTCTTCCTGCAGGGACCTTTGCCTATGTGAACGGCTGGCTGCTGATGGGCGTGTTGTTTCTGCCGATGTTCGCGGCGGGGATCGTGCTGATGTGCAAAAATCCCACATTGCTGCAATCACGCCTAAACGCGAAAGAAAAGCAAAAAGACCAGAGCTTCGTGGTAAAACTCAGTGGTCTGATGTTCGTTGCAGGGTTCGTCTTGGCAGGGCTCGGTTACCGCTTTGGGTGGTACACGTTACCGCCGTGGGTGACCTGGATGGGAACGGTGCTGTTTTTGACGGCGTATGCACTGTATGCCGAAGTGCTGCGGGAAAACACCTATCTCAGTCGCACCGTTGAGGTGCGGGAAGGACAAAAAGTGATCGACACGGGGCTGTACGGTATCGTGCGTCACCCGATGTACAGCGTGACGGTATTGCTGTTCTTATCCATTCCCTTGATCTTGGGGTCGCTGTATGCGTTCTTGGTGTTTTTGGCGTATCCGTTTATCATTGCCAAACGCATTAAGGGCGAAGAAGCGTTTCTGGAAAAAGAACTGGACGGTTACCGTGAATACAAACAAAAAGTAAAATACCGCTTGTTACCGTTTGTTTGGTGACAGCGGATAGGAGAGACGGTATGGGTGACGGATTGTATAAAAATGCGGACGAGCTCTTGCGTGAACGAAAAGCGCAACATCCCGACTATGAATACGTAAAACGTGAATTCGTTCCGCGCGGATATGCCGAAAAAACGATGGTCAGCGTGTATGAGATACCGCCGAAAAAGTCGGCGTATCCGTACCATTATCATCTGAAGAACGAGGAAACGTTTTATATCATCAGCGGTGAGGGCGTATTACGCACGCCGAAAGGTGAACGCACGGTACGAGCGGGTGATCTCTTGTTTTTCCCCGCTGACAGCGGCGGCGCACATAAACTGACCAATACGTCCGAACACGAGATGCTGACGTATATTGATTTCAGCGTGATACACGATATCGACATCACGCTATATCCCGATTCGGACAAGATTGCCGTGTGGGGTAAGGATACCAACCGCGTGTACCGCACGGACGATAACGTGGCCTATTACGAAGGAGAGTAAGTTTTATGAACGGAATGACCAGACGCGAGCGACAGGTGACCGACATGGGGGAGATCGCCCGTATTTTGGATGCCGCCAAAGTTCTGCATTTAGGTTTGGTGGACGGCGACGAGCCGTACGTCGTACCGATGAATTACGGTTATACGATGGAAGACGGTAAACTTACCGTCTATCTGCACGGCGCACCGCGTGGGCGCAAGATCGACGTGATGCGTAAAAATCCCAAGGTGTTCTTTTCGATGGAATGCGACCTTCAGCCTTTTGAAGGGGACGTAGCGTGCCGTTACGGCTTGGCGTACCACTCGTTGATGGGGCGCGGAACCGCCGAGATCTTGGAAGACGTGGACGAAAAGCGTCGTTGTCTTTCACTCTTTATGAAAACGCAAACGGGCGGCGGCGAATTCACATTTGATGAAAAGATGGTTGCCGTGGTGAGTGTCATTCGCATCGACGTGTCGGAGTATACTGCGAAATACCGCCCGATGCCGCAAAAATAATAAGCGGGGTTTTTGCGCCCCGCTTACCGTAACCGTGTAAATATGCTGTTTTTATTGCTGATCTTACTTTGGAAACTCACACTCAGTATCAACCCGATGCCGAGATAGAGGGTCAGCACCGAACTGCCTCCCGCACTGAAAAAGGGGAGCGTAATGCCGATGACCGGCAGCAGACGCAGGTTCATGCCGAGGTTGATGATGGATTGAAAGGCGATCAATCCCATCATACCGATGCACAGCGAACGGCCGAGTTCGTCCCGTGCGCGGAGTGCTGTGTGCAGTAATGCGAAGATAACGCCCAGCAAAAGCAGAAGCAACAAAAGCGAGCCCATAAGACCGAATTCTTCCGCCGCTTCGGTGAAGATGAAGTCATTGTTGCGGGCGTAGAGCGACACGGCGCCGCCTTTCAGGTATCCCGTGCCCCACATCCCGCCGTTCCCCATTGAGATGAGCGCGTGATTTTGTTGCCAACCGTAGGTCTCAAGATACTGTTCGGGGTGGATAAGCGCCATAATTCGCCCGCGTTTTTGCTCGTCCAGTACCTGCCACAGCACGAACGCCCCGGGCACGGCGGCACCCGCCACGGCGGCGAAATATCCCCAATGCACTCCCGCTGCAAACATCATAACAGCGAAGATGCAGATGAAGACCAGCGCCGTGCCGTCGTCTCCTTGGAAAAATACCAGTAGGATCGGCAGTGCCGCGTGAGCGCACAACAGAGCTACGGTAGAGAAACGGTGAATGGACTCTTTTACATATTCCAAATGTTTGGAAAACGTGATAATAAATACGATTTTCAAAAGTTCCGACGGCTGAAAGGTGATGAACGGGGAACTTGAGCCGAAGGGGAGACCCAGCCACGCCGTATCGTCCGTACCCGCGACGTTGTAACCGAGCGGCGTGAAGGTGAGGATCATCAAAACGAGTGCGGGCACGGCAAAAACCAACCACAAGCGACAAACGGCGCGGTAATCCACCTGCGAGATCACGAGCGCCGCGAACAGTCCGCCGACCGAGGCGACGAGTTGACTTGAAAATCCCGAGGATACCCCCGAGGAATAGACCAACAGTAAACTGTAGGTCGAACAAAGGGCGCACAGAAGGATCAGCAGCTTGTTACTGCCGTGAAAAAAACGGCTGAAAAACGCCGAAAGTTTTTTCATGCTTGTCCGCCCTCCTTTTCGGTTTATATGTTACAGTATAGCGTTTTTCTTTGAACTATGCAATAACCTCTTTTAATTTTTGAAAAATTATGTTACAATTGGATTTGGGTGATTCAAATGGTGTACAAAAGTTGTTCGCCGGAGCAGACGGAAGCAATCGCCGCCGCGTTTGCCAAAGACTTGAAAGGCGGCACGGTAGTGGCGTTTTTCGGCGGTCTCGGTATGGGAAAGACGGCGTTTGTGCGCGGTATGGCAAAAGGCCGCGGATTGTCGGCCGAAGTCTCCAGCCCCACCTTTGCGTTAGTACACGAATACGGCGGTCAGCCCCCGCTCGTGCATTTTGATATGTACCGTGTCAGCGGTTGGGAAGACTTGTATTCTACAGGGTATTTTGAATATATCGACGCGGGTTGCATTTTGGCGGTGGAGTGGAGTGAAAATATCGAAGCGGCACTGCCCGAAGGTAATACCGTGCGGGTCACGATCACAGCAGAGGGGGAAACTACCCGCTGTATTACGATCGAGGAGGAATAATGCCAAATGAGAATATTAGCGGTTGAGACCTCAGCCGGCCCCGCATCGTGTGCGGTGGTGGAGGACGGCAAGGTCATCGCAAGCAGTTATAACAACACCGCACAGACCCACAGCCAGACGTTGATGCCGATGGTGGAAGAAATGCTGAAACAAGCGGGACTGACGGTGTCGGATATGGACAGACTGGCGGTGTCGGCGGGCCCCGGCTCGTTCACGGGCGTGCGTATCGGTGTCGCGGCAGTGAAAGGTATGGCGTTTGCCGAGAACAAGCCTTGTGTGGGCGTTTCCACATTGGCGGCGATCGCCCGCAACGCCCGGGGTATCGGCTTTGAGGGCGTGGTATGCGCCGCCATGGACGCCCGCTGTCGGCAGGTGTATACCGCTTGCTTCCTGGCGCAGAACGGCGAAATCAGCCGCTTGAGCGCGGATGAAGCCATTTCGACCGACGAACTGAAAGCGTGCCTCGTGTCATACGATAAGCCGATCCTGCTGTTTGGCGACGGTGCTTTGCTGTGTTACCGTGAATTTTGCGGTGAGATCGACCGTCTGCTTCTCGCACCCGAACACCTGCGGTATCAGACAGCCGTCGGCGTGGCACACGAAGCACGAGAGTGTGAAGCGGTTACTGCCGAAATGTTACAACCGCTCTATTTGCGTCTGCCGCAGGCGGAGCGCGAATTGAAAGCACGTCAGCAATTACAAGGATAATTTTTATAAAGGGAGAGAGAACTATGGCAAACATTTTCGTAGCAGATCATCCGTTGGTACAACACAAATTGGCAGTCCTGCGGGATGTGGCAACCCCTTCCAAAGAGTTTCGCCGCCTGATTCAGGAGATCACCGAACTGATGGTGTACGAAGCCACGCGGGATCTTCCGATGAAAGACGTCGAGGTGCAAACGCCTGTAGCGGTGGCAAAATGCAAAAAATTGGCAGGGCGTAAATTGGCATTTGTGCCGATCTTACGTGCAGGTCTCGGTATGATGGACGGTGCGTTGGAATTGGTACCTTCCGCCCGCGTGGGACATATCGGGTTGTACCGTGACCCTGAAACGCTGAAACCCGTGGAATATTATTGCAAGTTACCGGGTGACATTGAAGAACGCGACGTCATCGTGCTGGATCCGATGCTTGCAACGGGCGGCTCGGCAATCGACGCGATCACCCAGATCAAAACGCGTCATCCGCGTAACGTGAAATTTATGTGCATCATTGCCGCGCCCGAAGGCTTGGCGGCGTTGACTGAAGCACATCCCGACGTTGCGGTGTATTGTGCGGCGTTGGACGATCATTTGAACGACCACGGTTACATCATTCCCGGTTTGGGTGATGCGGGTGACCGTATTTTCGGCACGAAATAAGCAAAGTGAGCAGCCGTATTCGATCGGCTGCTTCACTGTTATGAAAGGGGAGAGTGTTTTGTCGACCGTGAAAGATCTGGTGCCGTCACTGCTTGCGTGGTACCGTGCCGAAGCGCGGCCGTTGCCGTGGCGCTCTCCGCTTTCGCCGTATCGCGTGTGGGTGTCGGAAATTATGTTGCAACAGACGCGCATTGAAGCGGTCATTCCGTATTTCGAGCGGTTTATGGATGAACTGCCCACGGTGCAGGATCTGGCAACCGTGTCGGACGAGCGGCTGATGAAGCTGTGGGAAGGACTCGGCTATTACAGTCGTGCCCGCAATCTCAAAAAAGCGGCGATACAAATTTGCGAACGGCACGGGGGAGAGTTGCCTGCCGATCACGACGCTTTGCGTGCCCTTTCCGGGATCGGCGATTACACTGCGGGTGCGGTGGCGTCCATCGCGTTCGGTATTCCCGTGCCTGCCGTGGACGGCAACGTTTTGCGCGTGGTTGCACGGTTGACGTCGGATTTTGACGACGTGATGAAAACGACGACCCGCCGCCGCCATACCGAAACGGTGCGGGAATGGCTGCCGCAGGATGCCGCGGGGGATTTTAACGCCGCGTTGATGGAACTCGGTGAGCGGATATGTCTGCCGAACACGACCCCGCGTTGTGATGTCTGCCCGCTTGCGGCGGCTTGCGAGGGATACAAAAAGCAGGTGGCGGTCTTGCTTCCCGTGCGGCGTGCCAAAACCGAACGCCGCGTGGAACGGCGCGCTGTGTTCGTGTTTACGACCGATGAAGCGACACCGCGCGTGTTACTGCACAAGCGCCCTGCAAGCGGTCTGTTGGCGGGACTTTGGGAACTGCCGCAGGTCGAAACGGACGATATTGCCGCGGCGATGGATACGATATGCACGGAATATCACGCGGATGTCCGTGCAACGCGTACAGTCGGCGAGGGCAAGCATCTCTTTAGCCATATTGAGTGGCGTATGCAGGGGGTACATGTTCGCACGGCGTATTTTTCCCCGCCGCCCGAGCACACATGGGCAACGCTCGAAGAGGTAAATGCAGCGTATGCTTTACCTACGGCGTTTCGCCCGTTTTCGCGATTGTTACCCATTTTACTCCAAAAGGAGGAGACGATATGAATTACGTTGCCCTGGTGACGGGCGGGTCACGCGGGATCGGTCGTGCGATCGTCCAACATCTTGCGAAACGCGGCTGGCACGTGGCGTTTACTTACTGCCGTTCTGCCGAAAAAGCACGGGAACTGGTGGACGAATTGACGGCGCGCGGTGCCGATGTTGCCGCTTTCCAAGCCGATCTCAGCGATTTCGCATCTGCCGACCGTTGCGTGGCGGAGGTGCTGTCTCGCTTCGGGCGCGTGGATGCTTTGGTGAACAATGCCGGTGTTTCCTCCGTCGGTCTGTTTGGCGATATCACTGCCGAAGAATGGCAACGGGTAATGTCGGTCGACCTCACGGGTACGGCGGCGTGCTGCCGTGCCGCTGCAGCGGATATGCTCCGCCGTCACAGCGGGCGTATCGTCAACATCACCTCGGTGTGGGGCGTACACGGCGCTTCCTGTGAAGCGGCGTATTCCGCGGCAAAGGCGGGGGTCATCGGACTCACACGTGCCCTGGCGAAGGAACTCGGCCCTTCGGGCATTACGGTAAATGCGGTAGCACCGGGGGTCATCGATACGGATATGAACCGCGGATTTGACAAAGAAACGTTGCTTTCATTAACGGAAGAAACGCCGATTGGTCGCATCGGCACACCCGATGACGTGGCGGCCGGCGTCGCGTTTTTACTCTCGGAGGAAGCGTCCTTTATCACGGGGCAGGTGCTGGGTGTAGACGGCGGTTTTGCGTTGTAATCTCGGACGGCGGAAAGGTGACGGCGTTACCGCCTTTTTGTAATACCGTGATGGGAAGGTCGGGCAGCAACGTGCGCAGTATTGCAAGCGTAGGCCGTCCCGCCGTGTTGCTCTCATCGATCACGATCTGCACGGCTTTGGTTTGCCGCGCGTGAACGGCAAGCGATAACAGCGGTTCGTCGCTGAACAGCACGGTGATCTCCGCTCCTTCACGAGTGGCGATATTGTATACGGTCTGTATGTCTTCCGCTACAGTTTTTGATACCAGTTCCTGCGGCTGTACGAACAGCAAAGAAAGTGCGCGGTGTTGTTCTTTGGCCAATGCCGCACCTGCCGTGACCAAACGTTTACAAGATGCACGGTCGGAGAAGTAGACCAAAATGGGGGGAGACGTTGTTGTGTACATCGGCTGACCTCCTTCACGTTAACAGTGTATTCTATTTTACACGCGAAATATGTTGTCTCGGCGACGAAAACGTAACGTTTTTGTAAATACGGGTGTTCGCGTGTTACAAACAGTAAAAGGGATTATGCCCAATTCTCTCTTTGGATTTTTGGGCAAATTGACAAAATGCTTTTACGCGGTTACAAAAAATCGGAAAAAAGTACGAGAAAAAGTCATAAAAAACTGCAATTTTTTGGCTTTCCCTCTTGCAATAATCAAATTTATCGTGTAAAATATTACATATAGTTTATTCATGCGGTTTCAATGAAGGAGTTCGGTTATGTCCATTGAGTTTCCCGTAAAAGAACGCTATACAATGGAAGATCTTTTGGATCTGATGGTGGCCCTGCGTTCACCCGAGGGGTGTCCGTGGGATCGGGAACAGACACACGAAAGTATTCGTTCCAATTTTTTGGAGGAAACGCACGAAGCAATTGAAGCGATCAACAACCGCGACATCGCGGGGCTTCGCGAAGAACTCGGTGACGTGCTGATGCAGGTGACGTTGCATACACAGATCGCGACGGAAGAAGGGGAGTTCACCTTCGACGACGTGGTGGATGAAGTGTGTCGCAAACTGATCGTGCGCCATCCGCACGTGTTCGGCGACGCCGTGGCAGACGATGCCGCCGCCGTTCTCAAAACGTGGGACGCGGTGAAACGGTCCACCAAAGGAAAAGAAGGCGAAAACGCCACGCAGGCGGACCTTCTGCGCAACGTGCCGCGTTCGCTTCCCGCACTGATGCGTGCCGCCAAGGTGCAAGGGCGTGCCCGCCGCGTCGGCTTTGATTGGCCGGACGTTTCGGGGGCTCTTGAGGCGCTCGACAGTGAGGTGGCGGAATTTAAGGCTGCCGTGGCAAGCGGTTCGGCGCAGGATATCGAGGAAGAACTCGGTGATCTCTTGTTTTCTGCTGTGAACGTATCCCGCTTTGTGGATACCGACGCCGAGCAAGCGCTCACCGTGTCGACCGACAAGTTCATCGCCCGTTTCGACAAAGTGGAAGCACTTGCGAAAGAACGCGGACTCGATATGACGCGGATGTCTATTGACGAGTTGGATTTGTTATGGTGCGAGGCGAAGATGCTCGTCACGAAATAAAGGCCCAAATCGGATCGTTTAAAGATCCGTTGGTATAAATTTTTGGAGGTATATATCATGAAAAAAGCAGAACTCATTGCAGCAGTTGCAGAAAAGGCAGGCCTGTCCAAGAAGGACGCTGAGAAGGCGGTTTCCGCTGTTCTCGATACCATCGTTGAGACTGTCGCCGCGGGCGATAAGGTTGCGGTCGTCGGCTTCGGTTCTTTTGAGACCCGTACCCGTAATGCGCGCACCGGTCTGAACCCCCGCACCAAGGAGACCATCAAGATCCCTGCTTCCACCCAGCCCGTCTTCAAGGCCGGCCGTGCGTTCAAGGATGCCGTGGCGAAATAATTTCTCCAGCGTTGAACTTTGATTACGAAAGCCGCCCCGTAACGGGCGGCTTTTTGTACTAAACGGAGGAGATACACTATGCGTTTGGATAAGTATTTGAAGGTATCCCGTCTGATCAAGCGCCGCACGATCGCAAACGAAGCGTGCGACGCGGGACGGGTACTGGTAAACGGCAAGGTCGCACGGGCATCGTACGACGTCAAAGTAGGCGATGTGCTTTCCATCCAACTCGGAACAAGAGAACTCCGAGCCGAGGTGCTTGACGTACAGGAAACGGTTGCCAAAAACGATGCGGCATTACTTTACAAATTGTTGGATTAACGGCGTATCCGCCCTCGTGTAAAGCGTGAGGGCGGATACATTATTTTTTTGAAAAATCAGGCGAAAATTTGGCGGTTTATGATTGCAAAAGGAATCAAGATTTGTTATAATGTATAAAATAGGGTTTTTGTATGGATTAGGAAGTGAAATATGGCAACGATACAACATATATCGACCGAAGAATTGGTGCGTCAGCGCGCGTTTGGTAAACAGGTGGCGGCGTATTACGAGACCCGCGGCATCACCCGTCCGTTGGCATTCGTTCGCACCTTCGGTTGTCAGCAAAACGTCTCGGATTCGGAGCATATCAAGGGTATGCTCGAAGAGATGGGTTTCGGCTTTACGGAAGAAGCGTCCGAAGCCGATCTGATCCTTTTCAACACCTGTGCGGTGCGTGAACATGCGGAAGACCGTGTGTTTGGCAACGTCGGTGCAATGAAGACGTATAAACGCCGCCGTCCGCACTTGCTGATCGCGGTTTGCGGATGTATGGTGCAGCAGCCGCATATTGCGAAGCGCCTGCGTGAACACTATCCCTTCGTGGGGTTGGTGTTCGGCACCCACGTGGTACATCGCCTGCCCGAGTTGATGCTCAATGCGTTGTCTTCCCGCAAGTCGGTCCACGAAACGCCCGATTGCGACGGCGTGTTGGCAGAGGGAATTCCCACACACCGTGACGGCACGTTCAAGGCGTGGTTGCCCATTATGTACGGTTGCAACAACTTTTGCACGTATTGCATCGTGCCGTATGTGCGCGGACGGGAACGCAGTCGCGATCCCGAAGTCATTCTGCAAGAAGCACGTGACTTGGTGGCACGGGGCTATAAGGAGATCACCTTGCTCGGTCAAAACGTGAACTCCTACGGTAAAGGTGAAGCACACGGGGTGGATTTCCCCGAACTGTTGCGACGTATCAACGCCATCGAAGGGGATTTCCTTATTCGGTTTATGACCTCACATCCGAAAGATGCGTCACCGCGTCTGTTCGATACGATCGCCGCGTGCGAAAAGGTGTCGCGCCATTTCCATTTGCCGTTCCAATCGGGCAGCAATCGCATCTTGAAAGAGATGAACCGCGGGTATACACGTGAACAATATTTAGACTTGATCGCTTATGCGCGTCGCGTGATACCCGACATCGCTTTTACCAGTGACGTGATCGTCGGATTTCCCGGTGAAACGAGGGAGGATTTTGAGCAGACGATAAGCCTTATCCGTGAAGTGGAGTTCGTTTCACTCTTCACCTTCATTTATTCACCGCGTAAGGGTACGCCTGCCGCCGTGATGTCCGACCCGATCTCTGCTGAGGAGAAACGTGCGTGGTTTGCCGAAATGAACCGTGTGCAGGAAGAGATCGCCGCCGACCGTCTCGCGCGTATGGTGGGCACCACCCGCCGTGCGCTCCTCGAGAGTGCGGAAGACGGCTTCCTTGAAGCACGTCTGCCCGAAAACGTGGTGGTGCGCGTGGAAGGCGATCCCGCGTGGATCGGCAAGCATGCACAGGTGACGGTGACGTCCGCGAAAAGTTGGATCGCCGAAGGGCGTATTGATTCGATCGAAGAATAAAAAGGAGATAAAAAACGATGGATAAGATTTTGGAATTGACGAAGGATCTGGCACATGAGATTCAAATGGACGAACGCTTCGTGCGTATGCAACTCGCACAGCAGGCCGCCGATGCGGACGAGGGGTTGCAGACCTTGATCGGTGACTTCAATTTGAAGCGTATGGCACTCGCGACCGAGACGGCGAAGGACGACGATAAAAAAGATCCCGATAAGATGAAGAAGCTCGATGAAGAACTGCGTGCGTTGTATGCCGAAGTAATGTCGAACGAGAACATGAAGGCGTTTAACGTGGCAAAAGCGGGAATGGATGAGCTGATGAACGGCGTGTCCCGTATTTTGACCTTGGCGGCGCAAGGCGTGGATCCCGACAGTGCCGATATGGAAGCGTCCTGCAGCGGAAACTGTTCCACCTGCGGCGGTTGCCACTAATTTTTGTAAAGTGAGGTTCGCACCATGGCGGAGATGACTCCGATGATGAAGCAATATCTTGCCATCAAAGCGGAACATCCGGGTTGCCTTTTGTTCTTTCGTTTAGGTGACTTTTACGAGATGTTTTTCGAAGATGCCAAGATCGCTTCGCGTGAATTGGAACTCGTATTGACCGGCCGCGATTGCGGGCAAGAGGAACGCGCTCCCATGTGCGGCGTGCCGTTCCACAGTTATGAATCCTATGTGGCACGTCTGGTTGCCAAAGGGTATAAAGTCGCCATTTGTGAGCAGATGGAAGATCCTGCCAAAGCACAAGGATTGGTGAAACGGGATATCGTGCGTATCATCACTCCCGGTACGGTCATTGAGGGCAGTATGCTGGATGAAGGGCGCAACAACTATCTTTGCACCGTCTTTGCCGTGCCGTCGTTTAAGGACGTGGGCGTTTGCTTTGCGGATTGCTCCACGGGTGACGTGCATTTGACCCGCATCATCGGTGACGATGCGGTGATCCGCCTGCAAAACGAGATGGCGCGTTTTCGCCCCAGTGAGATCTTGGTCTCGGAAGGGGCGGCGGCGTCCGCCTCCTTTGTGGAATTTGTTACCACTCGCTTGGGTGTGGCGGCAGACGTGGCGGAGGATCGTCATTTCGCACTCGATAGCGCGCGGGACGAGGTATGCCGCCAGTTTGCGGTCGATTCGCTCGACGAACTCGGCTTGAACGAGCAAGAGCCGGCGGTGCAGGCGCTCGGGTGTGCCATAACCTATCTGCGCGAAACGCAGATGGGCGGTCTTGAGCGTATTCGCCGTCCGCAGTTTTATTCGGACGTGCAGTTTATGAAACTGGACCTTATGACCCGCCGCAATCTCGAACTGATCGAAACGATGCGTAATAAGGAAAAACGCGGCTCGCTGCTCGGTGTGCTGGATAAGACCAAAACGGCAATGGGCAAGCGTTTGATCCGCCGTTGGATCGAACAGCCGCTCATTCAGCCCGCGCCCATTCTGCGCCGCCACAACGCGGTGGAGGAACTGGTGGGGGATACCGCACGCCGCGGGGATCTGTTCCCCCTGCTTTCGGATATTTACGACCTGGAACGCATTATGACCCGTATCGTATACGGCAGTGCGAATGCAAAGGAATTGCGCTCGCTTTGCCGTGCGATCGAGTGTTTGCGCCCCGTAAAAGAACGTCTTTCGGGCGTGACGTCCGCTATGCTCTGCGATATTGAAGGGGCGATCGACCCGCTCGGTGATGTACACGACTGGATCGACTGTGCATTGGAAGACGATCCGCCGTTTTCGGTGCGTGAGGGTGGGATGATCCGCAAAGGATACCACGCACAGCTCGACGAATTGCGCGGCGATATGAACGACGGCAAGGGTATCATCGCCCGTATCGAAGCCGAAGAAAAGGAAAAAACGGGCATCAAAACGCTGAAAGTCGGTTACAACCGCGTCTTTGGATATTACATAGAGATCTCTCGCTCCTATTCCGAGATGGTGCCCGAGCATTACATCCGCAAACAGACGCTCGCAAATGCGGAACGTTACATTACGCAGGAATTAAAAGAACTGGAAACGCGCGTGCTGACGGCAAAAGACCGTTCGGTCGCGCTTGAATACCAGTTGTTTACCGACCTGCGTCTGCGTGTGGCGAATGAGCTGCACCGTATTCAAGCCACGGCGGAAGCGATAGCACAGCTCGACGTACTCTGCTCGTTTGCGGAGGTCGCGGTGCGGCGCAATTACTGTCGTCCGACCGTGACGCTGGACGGTGGGATCGTGATCGAAGACGGTCGCCATCCCGTGGTGGAAGCGCTCTTGAAAACGCCGTTTGTGCCGAACGACACCCACCTCGACGGCACGGATAACCGTGTAGCGTTGATAACGGGCCCGAATATGGCGGGTAAATCCACCTATATGCGGCAGACGGCACTCATCGTGCTGATGGCACAGTGTGGGTGTTTCGTTCCTGCAAAAAGTGCCACCATCGGCATTGTGGACAGCATTTTCACCCGCGTGGGGGCGTCGGACGATCTGTCCTCGGGTCAATCTACCTTTATGGTGGAGATGAGCGAAGTCGCCACCATCTTGAAAAATGCGACCAAACACAGTTTGGTCATCTTTGACGAGATCGGCCGCGGTACGTCGACGTTCGACGGCATGAGCATTGCCCGTGCGGTGCTGGAATACGTGGCGGACACCGCGAAGATCGGTGCGAAAACGCTGTTTGCCACCCATTACCACGAATTGACGGTTATGGAAGAGGAACTTGACGGCATTCGCAACTATAACATTGCCGCGAAAAAGCGCGGGGACAGCATCACTTTCCTGCGTCGTATCGTGCGCGGTGCCGCTGACGAAAGTTACGGTATCGAAGTGGCGAAACTGGCGGGTGTTCCCGACTCGGTGGTGCGCCGTGCGAAGGATATTCTGCACGGGTTGGAGGTCGATGGAGAGGCAACGAACTATCGTGTACCGACCCGCAAAAATGACGATGACGACGATATGCAGTTGTCGCTGCTTTCGGCGGCAGACAACGATTTGGTGCGTCGCTTGGCGGCGCTCGACATTAACACGCTGACGCCGATCGAAGCGCTGCAAACGCTGTATGCGTTCAGCGCGGAAGCCAAAAGTTTGAGTGAGTAATAAGAAAGCGAGGGGAATCCTTTGCCGAAAATTCAAGTATTGGACCGCCATACGGCGGAATTGATCGCGGCAGGCGAGGTGGTTGAACGCCCCTCGTCGGTCGTGAAAGAGTTGATGGAAAACGCCATTGACGCAGGTGCGACCTCGCTTACGGTGGAGATCGAAAACGGCGGTGTGCGTACCATCCGTGTGACCGATAACGGGTGCGGCATTCCGCACGGCGAGGTCTCAACGGCGTTTTTGCGGCACGCGACCAGTAAGGTGCGTACGGAAAAGGATCTCGAGCA
This sequence comes from Oscillospiraceae bacterium, assembly GCA_015065885.1. Taxonomy (GTDB): domain Bacteria; phylum Bacillota; class Clostridia; order Oscillospirales; family Acutalibacteraceae; genus SIG588. The sequence goes on from SVPJ01000011.1 coordinate 36,277, forward strand.
TATCGGCACACTGGGGTTTCGCGGTGAAGCGCTGGCTTCCATTTCCGCCGTGGCGAAGGTGGAAATGCTCACCCGCACGGCAGACGAACTTGCCGGCACCCGCTGTGTGATCGAAGGCGGCGAAGAGCCGCAACTGTCCGAAGCGGGATGTCCCGTCGGAACGACGATTTTCGTACGCGATCTGTTTTATAATGTTCCCGCCCGTATGAAGTTTTTGAAAAAAGACGTCAGTGAGGCGAACGCCGTTGCGGCGGTGGTGGACTGTTTGGCACTTTCTCACCCCGAAATTTCGGTGCGGTTTATTCGCGACGGCAAAGAAACGTTGCTCACTCCCGGTGACGGCAATGCACACGCGTGTATTTACGCCGTTTTCGGACGAGAGTTTGCGAACGGGTTGATCCCCGTGGACTACGCTCTCGCCGATGTGCGGGTATATGGATATATTTCAAAGCCCGTCAATGCCCGGTCTAACCGTACGATGCAGCATTTCTTCGTAAACGGCCGTTACGTGAAAACGCGTACCGCTGCCGCGGCGCTCGAACGTGCGTTTCAAGGGGCGATCATGATCGGCAAATTTCCCTCTTGCGTGCTGCATATCGACGTGATGACGGAACAGGTGGACGCCAATGTACACCCCGCGAAGATCGAGGTGCGTTTCGTGAACGAACGGCCGATATTCGACGCGGTGTATCACGGCGTGAAATCCGCTCTGACGGCAGGGGACGCCCCGAAGCAGGCGGTGTTCACCGCTGTAAGGCCGCAGGTGATCGAGCCCGTGGCAGAACAGTTGACCTTGCCGACCGAGCCGAAAACGCCCGCCGTTCCGACACCGCCGATGGCGGAGAGCAGCTTTAAAAAGCGACCGCTTACGAGCGAGATCGCCCCGCCGAAGAAAACGATGTCGTTGCGTGACGGCACGGCAGCGCTCTATGGCAGACCCGATATCGCCGTAGAGATTCCGACTAAGGCGGAGCCGCAAGCGACGGTATCTGTGACGACGGAGGTGACGGCATCTCCCGTACGGGAAGAAACGGTCGTTTCACCGTCAATCCCCGTTTGCGCACCTCAAACGGCGGAAGATACGGAGCCGATACAGTTCATCGGCGAGGTGTATCACACCTATTTATTGGTGCAAAAGGGCGAATCGATCTTCTTTATTGATAAGCACGCCGCTCACGAGCGGATACTTTATAATAAGTTGCGGGAATCGGTGCAACAGGATGCACAACTGTTGCTGACACCGATCACCGTGTCGCTCAGCCACAAAGAGTACGAAGCCGTTTTGCCGCATCTTACACTGATGCGTGAAGCAGGGTTTGAGGTGGAAGAATTTGACAACGCGTTGTTGGTGCGAGCCGTTCCGATGATGTTGACGGGGGAAGACGTCCCCGCACTGATCGAGGAGATCGCGGGCGGATTCCTATCGGGTAAGCAGGAGATACAGGTCGATAAACTTTCGTGGATCTATCACTCGGTCGCGTGCCGTGCCGCGGTGAAGGCGGGAGACCGCCAATCGACCCCCGAGGCGGAGGCGCTGGCGCGTCGCGTGTTAAACGACGAGGCGGTGCGGTACTGTCCGCACGGTCGCCCGGTGTGTTTTGAACTCACACGTAAAGAATTGGAAAAACAGTTTGGACGAATTTGAGGATGATCATGGATAAACGCTTATCGGTAATTGCGGGGCCTACCGCTTCGGGCAAGACGTCGCTTGCCATTGCGGTGGCAGCACGGCAAAACGGGGAAGTGGTGTCTGCCGATTCGATGCAGGTGTATACCGATCTTATGATCGGCACGGCACGTCCTGGCGAGGAGGAGATGGGGAATATTCCGCATCATTTGATCGGCTTCTTGCCGCTTTGCGAGCGGTACAGCGTGGCGCGCTACGTCGCCGATGCACGTGCGGTGATCGATCGTCTTCACACGGAAGGAAAACGGCCGATCCTGTGCGGCGGCACGGGTCTGTATATTCAGGCGGTAACTGAAAATTTGGCGTTTTCGGAAGAAAGCGGAGACGAGAGTTTGGTGCTGCGCCGTCGTTTACAAGAGGAATGTGAAGAGCAAGGCGGAGAAGCCATGTTGAAGCGTCTTGCTGAACACGACCCTGAAACAGCAGCAAAACTGCATCCGAACGATCACGGACGGATCGTTCGGGCGTTGGAAGTCGTGCTGTCCACAGGGATTCCGATGAGCGAGTGGGTGCGCCGTTCGCGTGCTGTGCCGCCGCCGTACGATACGCGTATGATCGTACTGGATTTCCGTGACCGTGCGGTACTGTACGACCGCATCGACCGACGGGTCGATATCATGTTGGAGCAGGGACTTTTAAAAGAAGCGCAGACGGTTTTACAGTCGCCGAATGCACCAACGGCTATGCAGGCGATCGGGTACAAGGAATTGGCACCGTATTTCACAGGTGTGTGTACGCTTGAGAGTGCCGTCGAGAATTTAAAACGCGAAACGCGCCGTTACGCCAAACGGCAACTCTCGTGGTTTCGGCGTATTAAAACGGCGCACACGCTGTACGTGGACGAGTATGTAAGCACGGAAGCACTTATTGAGGCAGCGTGTGCGATCTTAGAATAAAGGGAAAGGAACGAGTAGGTTGAAGGAATGGTTAAAACGCCTCGGCATTTTACTGGTTGCGATCTTTCTGCTGGCATACGTGGGATACCAGATCTTCCAAGTGCTGTATTCCAACGTAACGGTGGAAACGGTGTCTGCCTACAGCGTATACGATACCGTGGAAACACAGGCGATCGCGATTCGCAACGAAACCCTTGTAGAAGCAGACGTAGGGGATAATTATCTGTTTTACACGCTGGATAACGGCAATCGCGTGTCGAAAAACGGTGAGGTCGCCGCGTTGTATTCCGATGAAGAGGCGGCAGGCCTTCAGCAACAACTGGGAGTGCTGGATGAAGAGATCGCATACTTGGAAAGCGCCCAGGCGCTGACTTCGGGAAACTATGCCGGCCTGGAAGCGATCGAACAGCAGCTTGCCATGAAGATGCAGGAGATCACCGTTCACGTGAACGGACAAGCCACCGGTGAACTGCGCCGTTTGCGCGCACAGTTGCTTACGCTCATGAACAAGCGGCAGGTCATCGTCGGTGCGGTAAGCGGTTTTGAGGATAAACTTGCGGGGTTATACGCTGAACGGGAAGCGTTGTCTTCCCGTGTTTCCGATGCGATCGGCACGGTGCGCGCGCCCGTTTCGGGGTATTTTATCGACCGTACCGACGGATTCGAAACCTATTTTACGGTGAGCGACCGTGATATGGCGGCACTGACAGCGGAAGAGATCCAAGAAGCACTGACTGCCGCTCCCCCGAAGACCGACGGTTGTGTCGGCAAGATATCTGCCGATTACTATTGGTATCTTGCCTGTTCCATCGACAGTCAAAAAGCGGCTTCACTGGAGGTCGGCGATTCCCTGAAGGTGCGCTTACCGTTTGTGACGGCAGAGATCGTACCTACGAAAGTGCTGGCGGTCAATCAAGGAGAGAACAATCAAAGTGCGCTTATCCTGAAATGCAGTTTGATGTCGGAAGAACTTTCGGATATCCGTTTGGAATCGGTGCAGTTGTTGCTGGAACAATTCAGCGGATTGCGCCTGCCCGATAAAGCGTTGCATTTTGATAAGGACAACCGTGCAGGTGCGTACGTACGTATGGGCACGACGGTAACATTCCGTTATGTGGACGTTTTGTACCATAACGAAAAAGACAAATATTCGATCTGCGCGATACCCGATGCGGGGGATAAAACCTATGTGCAGTTGTATGACGACGTGATCGTGGAGGGGAAGGATCTATATGACGGAAAAGTTGTGCAATCCTGATGCAACGGAATTACACGATAATATTGCACGGGTGCGTGAACGCATTGAAAACGCGTGTGTTCGCGCAGGACGGTGCAGTGATGAAGTTACCTTGTTGGCGGTGACCAAGACGGTGTCGGTCGAACGCATCAATGCGGCGATTGCGGACGGGATCACTGAGATCGGTGAAAATCGCGTACAGGAATATCTTCAAAAGCGGGACGCGTTGTTGCCGGTGAAGGCGCATTTGATCGGCCATTTGCAGACGAATAAAGCCGCACAGATCGCGCATCGCGTGGCAATGGTGCAGTCGGTGGACAGTTTGCGTGTAGCGGAAGCGTTAAACTCCGCCGCCGAGAAGCACGGGATCACGTTGGATATCTTAGCGCAGGTCAATATCGGTGGTGAGGAATCCAAATCGGGTGTAGCCCCCGTCGAAGCGGCAGAGTTTTGCGCGGCACTTCGCGAGTTTTCCGCCTTAAATCTCCGCGGAATGATGACGATACCCCCGATTTCGGATACCGAATACAAAAAAAGAGAATATTTTTCGCGAATGTCGCAATTGTTTATTGACATACGCACCAAAAATGTAGATAATAGTAGTATGGACATTCTGTCGATGGGAATGTCGGACGATTACGAAGAGGCTGTTTTGGAAGGGTCTACGATGGTGCGTGTCGGTTCGGCCATTTTCGGAAAAAGAAATTATTAAAAATTATTTATAGGAGGCAAAAACAATGGGATTCTTGGACAAGTTTAAAAATTGGATCGGTGACGTAGAAGAAGCGGACGATGACGAAATGGAAGACACTGTGGGTAAGGAAGATTCTATGGATTTCGTTACCAAAACCGCCGCGGAAGCAGAAGAACCCGTGAAGCGCAGCAACAAAGTGGTGAACATTCACGCAACGGCGCAATTGCAGGTCGTGTTGGTCAAACCGGAGCGTTTTGATGATGCCAGCACGGTGGCGGATCATTTGAACGCCAAGCGCACGGTCGTTTTGAATTTGGAGAATGCGAACAAGGACGTGGCACGCCGTATTTTGGACTTTTTGAGCGGTGTGGCGTACGCCAACGACGGGCAGATCAAAAAGGTGGCGAATTGCACCTTTATCATCACCCCCTACAACGTGGGCATTATGGGCGATCTGCTCGACGAACTCGAGAATAATGGGCTCTACTTCTAACAGCCCTTTTGCTGAAGAAGCATTACTGAAGGCGCGGATCGAGGATGCGGTGCGGCTCTGTAAACGTCGCTCTTCACCTGTGTTTATCGGCTTTTTGGATGCGCATCAACAAGCGGTTGCAAAGGGTATGTTGCCGAAAGGGGAGGACGTTATTTGGTCGTTTTACGGCGGCCATCCCGAAGGGGAACGTGCCTTGCTCGGCGTTTCACCTGATTTTTTGCCGCTCGAAGAGGCGTGGTTTCCGTTGACGGCGATGGCGTTCCGCTACCGCAGCGGCGAGAAGATCACGCATCGCGATGTGTTGGGAGCGTTGCTTTCCGCCGGCGTGCGGCGGGAAATGGTCGGGGATATCCTGTGCGGCGACGGACTGTCGGTCGTGTTTGTGAAGGACGAGGTCGTCTCCTTTTTACAAGAGGAGATCACGAAGATCGGCGGTGAGGGAGTACATAGCGAAGTCCCCTTTATCGGCGAACTTCCCGCAATGCACACCTTTGTTGAGCGGCGGGATACCGTGGCATCCCCACGGCTGGATGCGGTATTAAGGGTGTGTCTGTCGACTTCGCGGGAAGAGGCGGCGCGTCGCGTGGAACTGGGAATCGTTTCGATCAATCACCTTCCGTGTACCGCCGTTTCTGCGGAAGTACACGAAGGAGATGTGTTATCGGTGCGCGGCAGTGGGCGGTTTCGCGTGGCAAAACTCGGTCCGCCGACTCGTAAAGGGCGTCTTTTTGTTACGGTAGAACAGTATGTATAAAAATATATAGGAGAGTGTCATACGATGCTGACATTGGAACAAATTAAGAACGTAACGTTTTCCAAAGCCCGCGGCGGATATTCCACCGCGGAAGTGGATGAGTTTATTGATCGGTGTGTGGATACGCTGGCAAGCGTATTGGACGAGCGTAACACCGCCAATAAGAAAATGGAAGTGCTGGCGGAAAAACTCAAAGAATACCGTAGTGAGGAAGACAGCATCCGTTCGGCGCTCGTAAACGCTCAGCGGTTGGGCGATACGATCGTGCGCGAAGCCAATCAGAAGGCGGCTCTCACCGGGGAAGACGCCGCCATTAAAGCGGAAAAGATCGTGAAAGAGGCCGAGGCAAAAGCGGCGGCGGTGCTTGATGGAATCACCGATGAAGTGAAAGCGCAGGAGGCGGAACTGCAGCGTTTGAAGCAAGAAGTTTCGCTCTTCAAGGATCGTATGCTCTCGATCTACCGTGAGCATCTGTCGCTTATTCAGTTGCTCCCCGAAGAAGAACCGCAGGAAGAGACTGTTGAAGAAACGGAGGAGGCTGTTGCTTCCACAACGGCAGAAGAGACCGCGGAAACTGTCGAAACCGTTGAAACGGTAGAAGAGACGGCGGCGGACGTTGTGGAAGAGACCGTCGAGGAGCCGACGGTTCCCGAGGTGGCTGAAGTGCCTGCTATGACGTCGCTTGAAGAACTCGCGGAAACGGACGTGAGCGAAGAGGCTCCGAGATCCCGCTTTTCGGATCTGAAATTCGGTGATGACTACGATATAGCAGAGGACGAGGAAAAACCGCGCGGCTTGTTCCGCCGCAAGAAACAGCAGTAAAAAAGCAACGCCGCCTCTTTTCGTAAAGAGAGGCGGCGCTTTTTAGCAATATACGATAGGGGGATGCGTAACGTGTATTGGTTGATAACCGGTGTAATTACAGCCGTATTGGTCGTGATCGACCAGATGACAAAGGCGGCAGCGGTGCAGTATCTGGCGCCTGCCGATGCGTCCTCGATCCCTTTGTGGAACGGCGTGTTGGAATTGACCTACGTGGAGAATCACGGCATTGCGTGGGGGATGCTGCAAAATCAGCGGTGGATCGTCACGGTTGCCACTTCCGTTATGCTGTTGTTCGTGTTGTTTGCGTTGATCAAACGGTGGTTTGCAAACTCTCGTTTGGCAACGGCAGGACTGGTTTTAATATTGGCAGGCGGTATCGGCAATCTGATCGACCGCATTGCCAATGGCTACGTGGTGGATTTTATCCATTACTACAAATGGTTTGATTTCCCCGTATTTAACTTTGCCGATTGCTGTGTGTCGATCGGTGCGGTATTGGTTTTGATCTACGCTTTCTTTTTTAGCGAAACGAAGGAGGATACAGCGGATGGAACCGTACCGTGTGAAAACGACTGCGGAACAGACGGGTAAGCGTCTGGATGTGTATTTAGCGGAAGAATTACCGCTGACACGGTCCGCCGTACAAGGATTGATGGAAAACGGTGCGGTGACGGTCAACGGAAAAGTGATAGCCAAGAATTACCGCTTACGCGGTGGGGAAGAGGTCGCCGTCTTCATCCCCGAAGCAGAGCCGTGCGAAGCAGCGGCACAGGATATTCCGTTGGATATTGTGTACGAAGACGAACATGTATTGGTGGTCAACAAGCAAAAGGGGATGGTCGTGCATCCCGCGGCAGGTCACGCAGACGGCACGCTCGTGAATGCTCTTCTTGCCCACTGCGGGGACAGTTTGTCGGGCATCAACGGTGTTCTTCGCCCCGGTATCGTACACCGCATCGATAAGGATACCAGCGGTTTGTTGATCGTTGCGAAAAACGACGAAGCACACCAAGGTCTGGCAGAGCAGATCAAGGTACACAGTTTTACGCGTATTTACGAAGCAGTGGTGGTTGGGCGTTTGCCTGCTTCACAAGGTACGGTGAACGCGCCGATCGGTCGGCATCCCGTCGACCGCAAGAAGATGGCGATCACCGAGAAGAACGGCAAGCCTGCCGTCACCCACTACCGCGTATTGGCAGAATACGCAGGGTATTCCCACGTGCAACTGAAATTGGAGACGGGACGTACCCACCAAATTCGTGTGCACATGGCGTCACTCGGGCATCCTGTGGCGGGAGATACGGTATACGGTGCTAAAAAAGACCCCAACAACCTGAACGGACAATGTTTGCATGCGAAAGAGATCGGTTTTACACACCCCATAACCGACAAGGAACTTTACTTTACATCGGACTTGCCGCCGTATTTTACGGCGTTTTTAGACAATCTCCGCGGTAAAGGGTGACCACTTTACATATATAGTTGTTTTGATCCGACGTTCCGTCTTATGCCGAACGCCGGATTTTTTTATATTCCTATACGTTTTTGCGGAATAGGGGTTGATTATTTTTTTAAAATAGTATAAAATATGCTTAATTGTTTATTTGGAGGGGTTCCCTTTTGTCGAATCTACAAAATGAGATCCGTCGTCGGCGCACCTTTGCGATCATCTCGCACCCGGACGCCGGTAAAACGACGCTGACCGAAAAACTGTTGCTGTATGGCGGGGCGATCGCCAGTGCCGGTATGGTGAAAGGTAAGCGGTCGATGAAACACGCCGTTTCCGACTGGATGGAGATCGAAAAACAGCGCGGTATCTCGGTCACCTCGTCAGCACTGCAGTTTGAGTACGACGGATACTGCATCAATATTCTGGACACACCCGGCCACCAGGACTTTTCGGAGGATACCTACCGCACGCTGATGGCGGCGGACTCCGCCGTTATGGTCATTGACGCTTCGAAAGGTGTGGAGCGCCAAACGGTAAAACTGTTCAAGGTGTGTATGTTGCGTCATATTCCGATCTTCACCTTCATCAACAAGATGGACCGCGAAGCGCGTGACCCGTTTGAATTGCTGGAAGAGATCGAACAGGTGCTGGGTATTGATACCTACGCCGTCAACTGGCCGATCGGTTGCGGCAAGGAATTCAAGGGTGTGTATAACCGTCGCGATCAGCACATTTTGGCGTTTTCCGCTGCCGAAGGTGCAACCGGTCAATACGAAGCGACCGCTACCGAAGTGGACTTGAAAGACGAGTCGCTGAAAGCGCTTATCGGCGAGTCTCATTACAATACGCTGAACGACGATATTGAGTTGATGGACGGTGCGGGCAGTGAATTTGATCTCGAACGCGTCCGTGCGGGTCAGTTGACCCCCGTGTTCTTCGGCTCGGCACTTACCAACTTCGGTGTGCAACCGTTCTTGGAAGACTTTTTGAAGATGACTACCGCGCCCCTGCCGCGTCAGTCCAGTGCAGGTGAAGTCGATCCGATGAACGAGGATTTTTCTGCGTTTGTGTTCAAGATCCAAGCGAATATGAACAAAGCACACCGCGACCGTATTGCGTTCTTCCGCATTTGTTCGGGACGGTACGAAAAAAATATGGAAGTGTTGCACGTGCAGGGCAACAAAAAGTTGCGCCTTTCGCAGCCGCAGCAGTTGATGGCGCAGGATCGCGAGGGTATCGAAGAAGCCTATGCGGGCGATATCATCGGTATTTTCGATCCCGGCATCTTCTCCATCGGCGATACGGTGTGTATGCCGAATAAAAAGTTTGCATTTGAAGGCATTCCGACCTTTGCACCCGAACATTTTGCACGTATCCGTGCGACCGACACGATGAAACGTAAACAGTTCGTGAAAGGTACCGACCAGATCGCCCAGGAAGGTGCGATCCAGATCTTCAAGGAAGTGGACGGCGGTATGGAAGAAGTCATTGTCGGCGTGGTCGGTACACTGCAGTTTGAAGTGCTGGAATACCGCTTAAAGAATGAATATGCGGTGGATATCCGTATGGAAAGTCTGCCGTATAGTCAGATCCGCTGGATCGTCAACGAAGATATCGATCCCAAAACGTTGAATTTAAGTTCCGATACCAAGCGTGTGCAGGATATGCGCGGGCATTATCTGTTGCTGTTCACCAGCAGTTGGAATATCGACTGGGCGCTCGAACACAACAAAGGTCTCGAATTGGCCGACTTTAAACGCGAAATGAATTGAGGTGCAGAAACGTATGAGTAATCGTAAAGAATTGGCAAAGACGTACGAGCCGCGCGAGGTGGAAGACCGTATTTATGCCTTCTGGCAGGACGGTAACTACTTTGCGGCGGACGCAGATTCGAAGAAAACGCCCTATACCATCGTGATGCCGCCCCCGAACATTACGGGGCAGTTGCACATGGGTCACGCACTGGACAATACGCTCCAGGATATCCTGATCCGTTGGCGCCGTATGCAGGGGTACGAGGCGTTGTGGCTGCCGGGTACCGACCACGCCTCCATCGCCACTGAGGCGAAGATCGTGGAAGCGATGCGTGCCGAAGGTATCACCAAAGACGATATCGGCCGTGACGCATTCTTGGAACGCGCGTGGAAGTGGAAGGAAACGTACGGCGGCCGTATCGTATCGCAGCTTAAGAAGATCGGTTCTTCCTGCGATTGGAAACGTGAGCGTTTCACGATGGACGAAGGCTGTTCCAAAGCGGTGCGTGAGGTGTTCGTGCGTTTGTACGAGCAGGATCTCATTTACCGCGGCAACCGCATGGTGAACTGGTGTCCCACCTGCAACACCTCCATTTCGGATGCTGAGGTGGAATACGAGGAGAAGGACGGCCATTTCTGGCATCTGCTCTACACCGTCAAGGAAACGGGAGAGAAACTCGAACTGGCCACCACTCGCCCCGAGACCATGCTCGGCGATACGGCGGTGGCGATCAACAGCGAGGATGAGCGTTACACCCACCTGCACGGTTGCCACGTGATCCTGCCCTTGCTTAACAAAGAAATTCCGATCGTGTGCGACGAACACGCGGACATGACCAAGGGTACGGGCGTTGTGAAGATCACCCCCGCCCACGACCCGAATGACTTTGAGGTCGGCCGCCGTCACGACCTGCCGGTGGTGCGCGTGTTTACTTATGACGGTTTGATGACGGGTGCGGCAGATAAAGCCGCGGCTGACGAACTGTTTGCTTCGGGCCGCGCCACGCAGGACGAGCCCCAGGTGCTGGATTGCGGCAAGTATGCGGGTATGACCACGATGGAAGCGCGCAAAGCGATCCTTGCAGATCTGGAAGCGGGCGGCTATCTGAAGGAGACCGAAGACTTAAAGCACGACGTCGGTACTTGCTACCGCTGTCACTGCACCATCGAGCCGATGGTGTCCAAACAGTGGTTTGTGCGTATGGAGCCGCTTGCAGGCCCCGCTATTGAAGCGGTGGAGAAGGGGGATATCACCTTCGTGCCCGAGCGTTTCACCAAGAATTACATCAACTGGATGCGCGGCACGCGTGACTGGTGTATCTCCCGTCAGTTGTGGTGGGGTCATCAGATCCCCGCGTGGTACTGTGCCGATTGTGGTGAGACGGTCGTTGCGAAGGACGATCCGACCGTCTGTCCGAAGTGCGGCAGTGCCCACATTACGCGCGATCCCGATACGCTGGATACCTGGTTCTCCTCGGCACTGTGGCCGTTCTCCACGCTTGGCTGGCCCGAAAATACGCTTGATCTGGAACGCTTCTATCCCACCAACACGTTGGTCACAGGCTACGATATCATCGGCTTCTGGGTGAGCCGTATGATCTTCTCGGGATTGGCATATACTAACAAAGCACCGTTCAACACCGTGTTGATCCACGGCTTGGTGCGTGACCATTTGGGGCGCAAGATGTCGAAATCGCTCGGCAACGGTGTGGATCCCCTGGAGATCATCGACCAATACGGTGCGGATGCGCTGCGCTTTATGTTGGCAACGGGCAACAGCCCCGGAAACGATATGCGTTTTATGCCCGACAAGGTGGAAGCGTCCCGTAACTTTGCGAACAAGATCTGGAACGCCGCCCGTTTCATTTTGATGAATATCGGCGACAACGACGTGGCGTTGACCTTGCCCGAGACCCTCACGACCGAAGACAAATGGATCCTCTCGAAATTTAACACGCTCGTCAAAGCGGTGACGGAGAACTTGGAGAAGTTTGAACTCGGTATTGCGGTACAGAAGTTGTACGACTTTATTTGGGATAGCTATTGCGATTGGTACATCGAACTGTGCAAGCCGCGTCTGCAGGGTGAAGGTGCGGCAGAAGCCCGTCAGGTGCTGGTGTACGTGATGACGGGTATGTTGCAACTCTTGCATCCGTTTATGCCGTTCATCACCGAAGAGATCTGGCAGACCCTGCCGCACGAAGGCGAAACGCTGATGCGTACCGCGTGGCCCACTTACGATGCGACGCTCGAATTCCCGAATGAAGAGCGTGAGATGGAGCGCTTGATGGAAGCGATCCGCGCGATCCGTAACCGCCGCGCCGAAATGAACGTGCCGCCTTCCAAGAAGGCTGACCTCTACATTGAGACTGCGTTTGTGGAGACCTTCAAAAACGGCACGGTGTTCCTGCAAAAGATGGCGTCGGCGGCCGAAGTGAACGTCGGCGAAAAGTGGGATATCGACGGTGCGGTGAGTATTGTTACCACCGATGCGACCATCAAGATCCCGCTTGCGGAACTGGTGGACAAGGAAGCGGAACTCGCACGTTTACAAAAAGAAAAAGATGCCGTGCAAAAGCAGTTGGACGGCGTGATGGCGCGTCTCAACAATAAGGCGTTCACCGACAAAGCGCCCGAAGCGGTCGTCAATGGCGCGCGTGAGAATGCGGCGCGTCTCGGCGAAAAACTCGCATTGCTTGAGCAGAGCATGGCGGCGTTTCAATAAGCGTTAGGAGGACATTATGGGCTTTTTAACAGGTAAGGTCGTATTGATCACAGGCGGCGGCCGTGCGGTGTTGGAAAACGGCAAAGCAGGCTCGATCGGGTACGGTATTGCGACCGCTTACGCCAAGGAAGGCGCAAACATCGTCATCACCGGCCGTAACGTGCAAAAACTGGAGGACGCCAAAGAAGAGCTGGAACGCTTGTACGGCGTGAAGGTGCTCCCTGTAAAGGCAGATATCGCTAGCGGTGCGGACAACGCCGCCATCGCCGCTGAAACGGTAAAGCAGGCGGTGGAAGCGTTCGGTCGCATTGATGTGTTGATCAACAACGCGCAGGCTTCGGCTTCGGGCGTGACGCTGGAACAGCACACCACCGAGCAGTTTGATCTGGCGATCTATTCGGGGTTATACGCCGCGTTCCACTATATGCAGGCGTGCTATCCGTATTTGAAAGAGACCAAAGGCACGGTTATCAACTTCGCTTCGGGAGCCGGTCTGTTCGGCAACTTCGGTCAGTGTGCATATGCCGCGGCGAAGGAAGGTATCCGCGGTCTCAGCCGTGTGGCGGCAAATGAATGGGGGCACGACGGTATCAACGTCAACGTGATCTGCCCCTTGGCGTGGACGGCACAGCTGGAGCAGTTTAAGAAGGCGTATCCCGATGCATTTGATAAGAACGTGCATACGCCGCCGATGGGCTATTTCGGTGATCCCGAAGAGGATATCGGTCGCGTGTGCGTGCAATTGGCTCACCCCGACTTTAAATTTATGACGGGTGAAACGCTGACGCTGGAAGGCGGACTCGGTCTTCGTCCGTAAACGGTATAAAATAAGCACGGTGTGTTTCAAAACACACCGTGCTTATTTTATACGTATTAGTTGATGCTGAACAGCAGATCGCCGCTGGTAGGATACGGCCAGTAATCCTTCGCTGTGAGGGTTTCCATCGCGTCGGCGATCTCGCGCACCGTGTTCATCGCGGGAATGACCGTTTCTTTGAAGTAGAACGCCAACATGGATTTTTCGGTAAAATTCGCGGCACGGGCGATATCCTCGTCCAACGTTTCGATCGCTTCGTAAAGGCGATCACTGCCGTCTGCCAGTTTCGCGAGCAGTTTTTCTTCCGCCTTGCAGGGCAGGGAACAGGCGGCTTTTTTCGCATTGACCGTCTCGCTCAATGCACGGGAATACGCCAAAACGGCAGGCAGAATATCGCGGCGTGCCATTTTCACCATCGTCTGTGCTTCAATATTCAGCGTTTTGCAATAGATCTCGTTGTAGATCTCAAAACGCGCACAGAGTTCCTTTTCGGTGAACACGCGGTGCTTTTCAAACAACTTCACATTTTTTTCAAGCAGCATATACGGCAGGGCGTCGGGGGTAGCGGCGAGATTCAGCAGACCGCGCTTTTTTGCCTCTTTTACCCAGGCGTCGTCGTAGCCGTTGCCGTTAAAGATGATGCGCTTGTGATCCTTAATGGTCTTCTGAATCAGCGTGTGAAGGGCGTCGTTAAAGTTCACGGCATCTTCCAGCGCATCCGCAAATTGCGAGAGTACTTCCGCCACCGCGGTGTTTAAGACGACGTTCGGGCTGGCGACCGAGGCGGACGAGCCCGGCATACGGAACTCAAATTTGTTGCCCGTAAACGCAAAGGGGGAGGTACGGTTGCGGTCGGTGGAATCCTTGGGAAAACGGGGGAGGGTGTGTACGCCGACCTTCATGGTCACCGTTTCCTTCGGGTCGTACGGCTGATCGTTTTCGATGGATTCCAAAATATCGGTCAATTCCTCGCCGAGGAAGATGGATACGATGGCCGGCGGCGCTTCGTGACCGCCCAGGCGGTGGTCGTTGCCCGCACTCGCGACCGAGATGCGCAAAAGATCCTGATAATCATCCACGGCCTTCAACACCGCACACAGGAACAAGAGGAACTGCGCGTTTTCATACGGTGTTTCACCCGGCTCAAACAGATTGATACCCGTATCGGTGGAGAGTGACCAGTTGTTGTGCTTACCGCTGCCGTTGACGCCTTCAAAGGGCTTTTCGTGCAGGATGCATACCATATCGTGGCGGGCGGCGATCTGCTTCATCAATTCCATCGTCAACTGGTTGTGGTCGATGGCGATGTTGGTGGTGGTATATACCGGCGCAAGCTCGTGCTGGGCGGGCGCCGCCTCGTTATGTTCGGTCTTGGCATAGATACCGAGTTTCCACAACTCTTCATCCAGTTCGCGCATAAACGCCGCTACGCGGGGTTTGATGGTACCGAAGTAGTGGTCGTCCATCTCCTGACCTTTCGGCGGTTTGGCGCCAAACAGGGTGCGCCCCGTATAGCGCAGGTCGCGGCGACGGTCGTACATCGCTTTATCTACCAAGAAATATTCCTGTTCGGGCCCCACCGTGGTGCGTACGATGTTCACGCTATCGTGACCGAACAAGCGCACCACGCGCAGGGCTTGACGGCTGATAGCTTCCATCGAACGCAGAAGCGGGGTCTTTTTATCGAGTGCTTCACCCCCGTAGGAGCAAAACGCGGTGGGTACACACAGCGTATTATTCTTGATGAATGCGTACGACGTCGCATCCCACGCGGTATAGCCGCGCGCTTCAAAAGTAGCACGCAGGCCGCCCGAGGGGAACGAGGAGGCGTCGGGCTCGCCCTTGATCAATTCCTTGCCCGAAAACTCCATGATCGCGCGACCGTCCTTCGAAGGAGAGAGAAAACTGTCGTGCTTTTCGGCGGTGATACCGGTCAACGGTTGAAACCAATGGGTAAAGTGTGTGGCACCGTTTTCGATCGCCCAATCCTTCATTTCGTTCGCCACGACGCTCGCTACACTGATATCGAGTGAACGACCGTTCGCCATCGTTTTTTGCAATGCGGCGTATACGTCGGCAGGCAGGCGCTCTTTCATCACGCGGTCGTTAAAAACCATACAACCAAAATTTTCGGGAAACTTCATACGTTTCTCCTCCTTTGCGTTTCACACAACTCTGTCCCAGTATAAATTAATAATAATTATAACAAGTATAATTCAGAGGAGGATTTTTGTCAAGAAGACCCGACACCTTTCTACAGGTTGCATAATTCATTCGTCCTCCGTTCCGCGTTCGTTGACGAAAAAGCGAAACCTAATGAAAATTTTAGAAAAGGGTTGACATTTCCCCACCTTTTGGATATAATAGTCAAGGTCCACAAACGACTCATTAGCTCAGTTGGCAGAGCACTTGACTTTTAATCAAGGTGTCCGGGGTTCGAATCCCCGATGGGTCACCATTAAAACAGATATGTACCTACGGTACATATCTGTTTTAATTTTTATCGGGGATTCGAAACGAACTCCAAGGGTGAGGTGCGAAGCACCGAAGCCTTGGGAGCAAAGGACGTTCGCCTGCGGCGAAGTCCGTGCAACATTTTTCTTGCCGCCCTAAACGGGCGTCATTTCGCCGATGGCGAAACCGAAAAAGTTGCCCCCCGGGGGACTGCCCTGTTCGTGAGAAGAGAATCCCCGATCATACGACCGAGCAGGGATTGCGTGTAGCCTTTTGGCATATGCTGTTTCTTTTACATCGGGGATTCGAAATGCAGCGCTTGCGAGCGCCGCCGGTGGCGGATACAGCGAGCAGGGGCTGGCGCCGCGGTCAAAATCGGCAGTGCCGACCGGCACGGCCGCCGATTTTGGGTACCGCAAGAGGATCTCCGAATCAGAGCGACCGCAAGGTCGCGAAGCCTTGGGAGCAAAGGACGTTCGCCTGCGGCGGAGTCCGTGCAACATTTTTCTTGCCGCCCTAAACGGGCGTCATTTCACCGATGTTGAAACCGAAGAAGTTGCCCCCCGGGGGACTGCCCTGTTCGTGAGAAGAGAATCCCCGATCATACGACCGAGCAGGGATTGCGTGTAGCCTTTTGGCATATGTCTTTTCTTTTTTTCGGGGGTCGCGAAGCCTTGGGATCAAAGGACGTTCGCCTGCGGCGAAGTCCGTGCAACATTTTTCTTGCCGCCCTAAACGGGCGTCATTTCGCCGAAGGTGAAACCGAAAAAGTTGCCCCCCGGGGGACTGCCCTGTTCGTGAGAAGAGAATCCCCGATCATACGACCGAGCAGGGATTGCGTGTAGCCTTTTGGCATATGTCTTTTCTTTTTTTCGGGGGTCGCGAAGCCTTGGGA
>SVPJ01000058.1 GCA_015065885.1 Oscillospiraceae bacterium
TAGCGAAGAGCGCGCGTTGCTACTTCGACGAGAACGGTCATCTGGTGACCAACGCGGTTGTGAACGGCAAGTACTACGGCCCGGACGGCGCGGCACCCTCGTATGCGGGTGTTGTGGAAGTGGACGGCAACTTGTACTACGTCAGCGGTACTTACGGTGCCCTGAACGTGAACAAGACGTTCACCATCACGGCTGCGAAGACCAACGGTCTGTGCGCGGCAGGCAAGTACACGGCAGATGCGAACGGCGTGTTGACACCGGCTAAGTAAAATCTTTTAAAATATCCATATTATTCTTGCTTTTTTGCGCACAGTGTGATACACTGTGCGCAAAAAAGCAAATTACGGCAAAAAACAAGGGGTTGAGGCTATGTTTAACGAGGCACAATTGCGCCGTACGTTTGAAAAGATCGTGCGGCTGGAAGAGCAACTCGCGGGGCGTATGTTTCGCAAAGTCGGTGAACTTTCGGCTGTCGAATTGTTCGAGACGGAGGAGCATCTTTACCGTATTCCTACCGAAGGGTATCGCCCCATAGAAAAGGGTGAGTTGTGGGGCGATGAAAAACGGCTTGGTTGGTTCCGCGGGCATTTCACCGTGCCGCAGGAGCTGGACGGGCAAGAGTTGTTTATGCAACCGCAACTGAACGGCGAAATGCTCTACTACGTGAACGGCGTGGAGATGGGCATCTTCACGAAGCAGTGCCATCTGGCGCGTCAGAACGCCAAGCACTGGTGCAACCGCCTGTGCGCAAAGGCTACGGCAGGGGAGACCTTGGACGTGGTGATCGAGTCGTGGTGCGGGCGCTATATCCCGAACAGCCACCCCTTCGGTGCGGGCGAGTTGTGGCACGGCAGTTTCCGCACGGCGTACGACGGGGTAGATATTTGTATCAAAGACGATCTGTGTTACGATCTGTATTTTGATCTGCACGTCGTCACGGGGCTGGTGCGTGACGGGCGCGTGGATCACTTCCGTCGTATGGAGGTGTTGCGCACGCTGGAGGATGCCCACGAGGAGATATATTATCACGCCGATTTCGTGGACGAGGAAACGTTCCGCGCGGGGTTGCGTGCCCTGCACGCGCGCATTCGTCCGATCTTGGCGTCTCACGGTGCCGACACCCCCAGCCGCCCCGTCATCGGGGTCATTGGTCACAGCCATATCGACACGGCGTGGCTGTGGACGACCGAGGATACCATAAAGAAGGCGGCGCGTACCTTCTCCAATCAGTTGAACCTGATGGAGCGCTATCCCGAACATCGCTTCGTGCAGAGTTCCGCTTATCATTGCGAAATGATGCGCCGCCACTACCCCGACTTGTTTGAGCGCATTGCTGCCCGCGTGCGGGAAGGGCGTTGGGAGCCGAACGGCGGCGTGTGGGTGGAATGCGACTGCAACATCACGGGCGGCGAAAGTATGGTGCGCCAGTTCCTGTGGGGCCAGCGGTATACCCGCCGTCATTTCGGCTATACCTCCAACTGTTTCTGGCTGCCCGACACCTTCGGCTACAGTGCCTCCATCCCGCAGATCATGAAAGGGTGCGGCGTGGATTATTTCCTTACCACCAAAATGGGGTGGAACGATACCAACGCCTTCCCGTACGACGCATTTTACTGGCAGGGGTTAGACGGCACGCGCGTGTTCACCCATTTGAACACCATCGGTGCCGGTAATATGGAACCGAAGTTGTTGAACGATATCGCGGGCGGTATTCGCCAACGTGCGTCCACCCATCGCCGCCTGCACGCCTACGGCCCCGGTGACGGCGGCGGCGGACCGCAGTTTGAAATGCTCGAAGGTCTGCGCCGTATGGCAGATCTCGACGGTTGCCCCAAGACGGAATACACCACGGTGGGCGCGTTTATGAAAACGCTGGAAAGTGAAGCGGTCGAGCCGCCGCTGTATGCGAAAGAATTGTATTTGGAATTGCACCGCGGCACGCTTACCAACCAACACGAGATCAAGCGCAACAACCGCAAAGCGGAACAGGCGCTTCACGACGTGGAATTCCTGATGGTTGCCGAAGCGGTGCGAAACGGCGTGCCTGCTTCGGGCGAAAAGGTAACCCCCATTTGGGAAACGGTGTTGCTCAACCAGTTCCATGACATTTTGCCCGGCACCTGCATCGAGGCGGCGCACGTCGCCTGCAAGGAGCAGATGCGCGCAGCACGTGCCGCGTTGCGTGAACTCTGCGGCACGACACTCACCACCGCGAAGGAAACCGCGGCGGTCACGGCGGTGAACACCCTCTCCTTCCCGCGGGAGGACGTGTGGTACGCCACCCTGCCCGCAGGCAAGCATCTGAAGGGCGCGGTGTGCCAAACTTTCACCGACTTTGAAGGAAACGTCCGCACGGCGGTGGGCGGCACGGTATTGCCGCCTCTGTCCGCCACGGCGTTTGAATTGACGGCGGCAAAAGAGAGCGCGTCGGTGTTCCGCTACGACGGCGATACCCTCACCACCCCGTTTGCGACGATGACCTTTGACGAGCGCGGTGCCATTGCCTCGTTCGTGGATACCCGCACGGGTCGTGAGTTGTGTGCGGGTCAACCGCTCAACACCTTCCTCTTCGGCGAGGACGTGCCGCTGGCGTGGGAAAACTGGGACGTGGACGCCGACTTGTTCCGCAAACTGAAGCCTTGCGCCACCCTGCTGTCCCGTGAAGTGGTGTCGGCGGGTGCGGTGGAACTGCGTCTGCGCAGTCACTACCGCATCAGTGAAAAGACGGATATCTTACAGGATATGGTGGTGTACGCCGCGTCACCTTTGGTGCGGTTTGATACCAAGATCTGCTGGCGGGACGACCACCGCTTCTTAAAAGCGGCGTTCGATACCAACGTGCTGGCACCGCAGGCGCGGTTTGAGATGCAGTTCGGTCACGTGCAGCGTTCCACCAACCATTCCACGTCGGAGGAGATCGCCCAGTTTGAGGTCGCGTGCCATAAGTATACCGACCTGTCGGATACCCGCTACGGTGTGGCGGTGCTGAACGATTGCAAATACGGCGTGTCGGTAGAGGGCGGCTGTATCGGCTTGTCGCTCCATAAGGGCGGTACCGCTCCCGATGCGAGCGGTGACCACGGGGAGCATTTCTGCACCTACGCCTTCCTGCCTCACGCGAGCGGGTTTTCGGTGCCCGCCGTCGCACAGCCGGCGTATGCGCTCAATTATCCGCCCGTAATCATAGAGGGTCGTTGTGACCTGCCCGCGATGGTGACAGTGGAGACGGATAACGTGCTGATCGAAACGGTGAAGCCGTGCGAGGATGCCGAAAACGCCTATATCCTCCGTCTGTACGAGGCGGAAGGCGGCTCGGCGGCAACGCGTCTGCAGTTTGCCGTGCCCCCGCGTGCGGTGTATCGCACCAATATGTTGGAGGAAGTGATCGAAGAGATTGATCCCCAAAACGTACCCCTCACTTTCTCGCCGTTCCATATTGAAACACTGAAGGTAGTATATTAACATAAAAAAGAACAGCGGTGTACAGCACCGCTGTTCTTTTTTATGTTGTTTATTGTGTGACCTTTTTCAAAAATGCCACGCCGTGGGTGAGCGCATCGTCGAGGTCTTCCCAACCCTCAAATTCGAGTGAGACCACCCCGTCGTAGCCTGCCGCTTTCAGTGCGGCGATACAGCGGGCGATCGGCACGATACCGTGCCCCGCCACCGTGCCGCGCAGGAAGTTGCCCCCGCGGGTGACGATCCATCCGTCGGACGGTGCACCGTCCGCAGCGGATTTAAAGATGAAATCTTTAATATGCACGTGGAAGGCATACGAAGCGGCACGTGTGACCGCTGCCAACGGGTCCTCGTCCACGCAGAGGAAGTTGCCCGTATCCACCAGCCAGCCGAAGTTTTCGTGTGCCACAGCCTTTATAAGCGCTTCTACACGCACGGAATCCTGACAGAAGAGGCCGTGGTTTTCCACCATGGTCTTCACGCCGCGGGCGGCAGCATATTCCGTAATACGGCGGCAACCTTCCGCCAAACGCGGCAACACCGCATCCCACCCTTCGGGCGGGTTTTGGAAGGTGGCGTCGTGCCGCAGAAGCGTGGCACCCAGCAACACGGCGACGTCCACCTTGCGGCACACGCGTTCCACTTCCGCATCGAGATCCTCACGCAACAGATCCGCACCGACGGTGTAGGCGGCGATCGCGATACCCTGCTGCGCGGCTTCGTCGCGCAACTGCACGGCGTAGTCCTCTTCGCTCACCCCTTCGGGCGGGCAGAGGTCGATAAATTCGATAGCGTCCAGTCCCATCGCCTTCGCTTTGGCGATCACCGAGAGTTGGGTCTCCTCCCCGCGGTTGATGGCACGCTGGAAGCTGTAAGACGAAATTGCAGTCCTCATATCGCTCACTTCGCCAACACGTCGCGCAGGAACTTGACCGACGAGACGATGTCCGCCACGGGATCTTCGCCCACTTCGCGCTCGATGGTGAGGAAGCCTTTGTAGCCGATCTCTTCGAGCGCCTTCGTCCACGCCACGAAATCCACGTGACCGTCGCCCAGCGCTTTTTCTTCAAATGCCACGCCCCACTGGTCGCGCTCGTCCTCGGGACGCAAGCCGTAAATGACCTCAGGGTCCTTATCCAGCAGTTTGATGCCGTCCTTTGCGTGGGTGTGTACGATGTAATCCTTCAGGGTGTGTACCGCTTTTGCCGGGTCATCGCCCACCACCATCACGAGGTTCGCCGGGTCGAAGTTGACGCCCACACCGCGGGAGCAGAGACTGTCCAAAAAGCCCTTCAGCACCACGGCGGGCTCGGGACCGGTCTCCACCGCAAAGTGACCGCCGACCGAATCGGCGTACTCCGCGAGTTCACGGCACGCCGCCTGCATAACGGCGTAACGGGGATGATTCACGTCCGAGGGCACCACGCCGATGTGGGTGGTCACGACCTCCGACTCGTATTCGCGGGTGAAATCCATCACGCGCTTGGAGCGTTCGATCAGCGAGGGGTTGTGCTCCGCCTGACCGAAACCGTGACCGAAGTCGCCGCACACGGCGGACACCTTGAGACCGTTGGACTTGATGACGTCCAAACGCTCACGCACCATGGCGGTGGTGTACTCTTCGGGGTTGTTCAGCCACACCTGCAAGCCCTGCACGCCGAGGGAAGCGGCTTTTTCCACCGCCTCACGGAAGGGCAGACGGAAGGAATCCAGAATAATGCCGATAGGAAATTGATACATACAAAAGACCTCCTTTTGTTTATTACCTTTTTATTGTAAAGGAAACGACGCACTTTGTAAATACATTTAGCCGTTTTTTATAATATTTTCCCGCCAGATCCGCGGCGAGGCACCGTATCGCTTGCGAAACGCCTTGCTGAAAGAGTACACCGACGCGTAATTGAGCATATCCGCCACCTCGGTGACCGAAAACCGCCCTTCACGCAGTAACAGTCCGGCGGCATCCAGCCGTTTTTCCTGGTAATACTCCGACAGCGTGCGGTCGGTCGTGCGTTTGAACAGCGCGGACAGATACCCGTAACTGTACCCCGTCACATCCGTCAACTCTTCCAAATGCTTCATCGAATAGATGTGGGTGTCGATGTGATGCATCAAGCGGTAACACAGCACCTCGGCGGGGGTGACGGTGTCCCGCGTTTTGGTGGGGGGTATTTTTTTGCAATCGCGGATAAGACACACGCTGATCTGGGTGAGCAACGCCGCGAGCAGTTCGTCGGAATAGGGGCGTTCCTCGTTCAGTTCCGACAGTGCGTAGCCCACCGCGCGGCGGATGTGATCGTCCCGAAACACGCGGCCGTAGGGAGAATGATAGTTTTCGGTCAAATAATCCAGTTCCTGCCGCAAGGCGGGTGTCTCGCAATGAAACGCGATGTAATCGTACTGCAACGGGTCGTCGGGGTCCACTTGGATCTCGTGGGTGTCGCACGGCAGCGAAAAATACACGTCGCCGCGGCCGACAGGGGTGCCGACCCCGTTGGTGATGACGGTGCCGCGCCCTTCGGTGACGATGGTCAGTTCAAAAAAGGGCATGTGGATGTGCGGCTCTACCACCGTATCCCGTTCACAGTATTGCCGTCCGATCTGATAGAGGAGAAACTCACCGAAACGGCGCGGTTCGGAAAAATAGGAATGATCTAAGTGATACCGTGTGAGCATACCGACGCCACCTTTCCACCGCTATTGTACCCGCAACCGTAAAGAAAGTCAACAAAAACCCGCAAAAACCCGCGAAAAAGCGGAAAATATGAAGTGGGGATATCTTTTTAAGGGAAAACGGCTATTTTCTTGGGGCGGGAATTGCGGTACACTGACAATGGACTCCCAGAAAATAAAAAGAGAGGGCGAAAGACTATGAATAAAACGGTTATTGCGGTGGTCGGTTGCGGCCGCATTGCACAGCAGGCACATTTCCCTGCACTGTCGAAGATCGAGGGCGCGTATGTAAAGTACGCCTGCGACCTGATCGAGGAAAAGGCGCAGAAGATGAAGGACACCTACGAAAACGTGGGTGAGGTCATCACCGATTACAAAATTGCACTGGCAGACCCCGAGGTGGAGATCGTGTACGTTCTCACTCCGAACTACGCACACTACACCGTGACGATGGACGCGCTGCGTGCGGGCAAGCACGTGTTCTGCGAAAAGCCCATCACCGTGAATTACGCCCTCTCCTGCGAGATGGCGGAGGAAGCGAACAAGCGCGGGTTGATGCTGAACATCGGCGTGTGCAACCGCTTCCACAAGTCGGTGGAAATGCTCGAAGAGATGAACCGTAACGGTGAGTTCGGCAACATCTATCACGTGTATTGCTCCTTCCGTTCCTTCCGCAGCATCCCCGGCCTCGGCGGTGCGTTCACCACCAAAGCGCAGTCGGGCGGCGGCGTGCTGATCGACTGGGGCGTGCACTTCCTCGATCTGATCCTCTTCATCCTCGGCGGCGCGAAACTCAAGACCCTCACCGCCGACGCGTATTGCGAGATGGCGAAGGATATGAAGGCGTATAAGTACGAGGGTATGTGGGCGGAAGATACCGCCGATATCGAAAACGGTACCAACGACGTGGATGACTTCATCACCGGTCACGTCCGCACCGACAAGGCGTCCATCTCCTTCAACGGCGCGTGGGCGGAAAACGTGAAGGACGGCGGTATGTTCATCGATTTCATGGGCGACAAGTGCGGCGCGCGTCTGCAATACGGCGGCAAATTCACCCTCTATCGCGGCGACACGCTCGAAACGGTCGAGCCTGAGTATGAGATCGACGATATGTACCGTCTGGAAGACGAGGCGTTCATCGCGGCGGTGAAGAGCGGCGTGAAGGGCCGTTGCCATATCGACAACATTCTTGAGAGCGCGAAACTGCTCGACGGTCTGTACGCTTCGGCGGAGCAGAAGAAAGAGATCTCCTACGAATGAAACTGACCTGTCTTGGTAAGGCAGCGGAGGGGACGCGCACATCTGCCGTATGCGTGATACTCCAAGCGGAGTATCACGCAACTCTATTCGCCTACGGCGAGTTCTATTGCTACGCAGTGTTATTCGGCTTACGCCGAGTGATATTTGCTTCGCAAGTTTAGGGGCGAATAG
>SVPJ01000012.1 GCA_015065885.1 Oscillospiraceae bacterium
ATGGTGAAAAATCAAAAGTTTATGTTGGCAAATGTATTTATGAAGATACTAAATTAGGTTCTATATTAACTATTGGTGAAATCAATCGTAAACTTATCAATATTCGTCCTGGTATTTGCAAAAATACCGATAAATAGTTAAAATTAGAGAAAATCATCAGTTTTCAGGCATATTTCATTCGTGTCATTAAGTTCAAAACTACATACATTTCTTCGAAATGATTACATTCCGACTTCGTCGGATTACATACAATGCTCCGCATTGATTTTTCACCGCTTTTATGATATAACATACGTAAAGGACGGTGACGATATGAAAAAAGTGATGCTGATCGTATTTCTTTTGCTGACGCTCCTTCTCCATTCGTGCGCGTTTCTTCTTCCGGAAGACGACGTGTTACAGTCGCTGGGGGAATACGGCAACAAAGAAGAAGGAGTGAATGCGGGCTTCCGCGACGTCACCATTTACATCAAATACTATTACGACGATATTGATCTTACGGGGAACAACTATTTTGACCCCGTTACCGAAGAAAACCTCTCTGTCTTAGGTGAGTATGTTGCCGATTTTGAAAAATGGGTAGCATGTGTTAAAGAGTCCGAGGCTTTTCATTTTTACGATTTTTCTCTTGAAAATGCGGACGATCAAGATTACCTGTATCTCCTTGATGAATCGGATGAAGGGTTGGACAAGGAGGACTATAAGATATATTTTTTCGACTCGCAAACAAACGTGTTATATTATTTCCGCAATACATGGTAACTTTGAGACAAGTCGAAAGACTTGTCCTTTCTTTTTGACGAAAGCCATAAACGGCGGGATGCTGCAACTTTGTCACATTCGGCATATATTCACGGCTTATTTTTGCATATGGGGATTATTGGTTCTGTCAAGTAAGTAATCGATACTGACGTGATAGTGATCAGCCAGTTTTATCAAAACTTCCGCCGTTAACGATATAACGCCGGTTTCATATTGCGAATAGGTGTTTTGCGATACGTTGAGAATTTTGGCAATATCCTTTTGTTTAATGTCACGATCCTCGCGAATGGCTCTTAAATTTTTAAATGGCATTATTATCACCTCAAGAATATTATGCAATATCTGCAATAAAGATATTGACAAATATCTGTAATACAGATATAATGGTGCTGTCGGATTACGAAAATATAATTTTGAGGTGATTTTTATGAAAAAAGGTTGTATGTTTTTTGGTGGCTGTTGT
Organism: Oscillospiraceae bacterium; assembly: GCA_015065885.1. Classification (GTDB taxonomy): domain Bacteria; phylum Bacillota; class Clostridia; order Oscillospirales; family Acutalibacteraceae; genus SIG588. The sequence continues at coordinate 1,226 of SVPJ01000012.1, forward strand.
TCTTTGTTTTTCTTTCGCGGGATGTGCACGTGAAGAAATGAATTCGAAGGAAAAACCGTTTTAAAATTTACAATTTGTTAAAAAACAGACGTTTTTTGCAGAGGAAGAACCTACACATCATTTAAACCTATTTATTATTTATAGTTTTGCTTGACTTTGTCGGCGACGTGTGGTATAACAAACTTGGTATGGTATCGTCTGTACCAGTATAGTGTAATTAGCGGTTGCCTTGTGTTGCAAAAAAATAAGCAGCACAGGGCATGTGGTGCATACTGTAAAGTGGAAGGGAAACATATATGGACAAGACAGCGAAGAACAATACGAAAGACTACTATGTGGTAGACTTGGCACACGTGGTCAAAGTGGTGTGGCAGAGAATATGGATCGTGGCAATTGTGAGTATTCTTGTGGCGGGTATCGGTTTTTCGATCGCCGCATTTGCCATCACTCCTACGTATGCCTCCTCCATTCTGTTGTACGTGAACAACAGCTCCTTTAACGTGGGCGACCTCGGCTTCAGCATCAGTTCGTCGGAGTTGACGGCGGCACAGAGTTTGGCAAAGACCTACACGGTGCTGCTCAAAAACCGCACGACGCTGGAACGGTTGGTGAACGCGACGGGGGTCTCCTACGACTGGGAAGATCTGTACGATATGATCGCCTCGGACCCTGTGAATGAGACCGAAGTCATCCGCGTGACGGTGACTTGTGAGGACCCGTACGAGGCTCAGCTGATTGCGAACGGCATTGCGAAGGTGTTGCCGCAACGTGTTGCGGAGATCGTGGAAGGCGCTTCGATGGAGGTGGTGGACTCCGCCATCCCCGTGACCGAAAAGGTGGCGCCGAGCATCTCCACCTATACGGCGGTCGGGTTTATCATCGGTGCGCTCCTGTCGGTCGTGGTATTGGTCATAACGGCGTTGATGGACAACACGGTACACGATGAAGAATACGTCATTCAGACATATGAATATCCGATCCTGGCGAAGATTCCCGACCTGATGGACAGCGGCACGCGCAAATACGGATATTACTATAGGCGCGGTTCGTATTCTTCGAACGCGAACGCGAACACGAATACGAAGTAAGGGAGGGATACCGATGCCGAAAAAAGCAAAGAAAAAGAGCATGTTTTCGATTGCGGACAGTCAGAAGACCTTGCATAAGAATTTGGAGTTTACGGCGACCGAGCAGTACAAGTTGCTTCGTACGAATCTGTCCTTCACCTTGCCGGAGACCGAAGGGTGCAAGATCATCGGCGTGACCAGTTCGATGCGCGGCGAAGGCAAGAGTACGACGGCGGTCAATCTGTCGTACGTGCTGGCGGAAAGCGGCAAGAAGGTACTGCTGATCGACGGCGACTTACGTATCCCTTCGATCGCAAAAAAGATGAAGATCGGGAGCAATCCGGGGCTTACCGACTTGTTGCGCGGCGATACGGTGGATCTTGAGAAGATGCAGTCGTCGCATTTCTGGAACTGGTATATCATGCCGTCGGGCACCCTGCCGCCGAATCCGTCCGAACTGCTCGGTTCGAAACGTATGGGGACGGCGCTGGAAACGCTTTCGAAACAGTTTGACTACATTGTGGTGGACCTGCCGCCCGTCAACATCGTGTCGGACGCACTGGCCATCTCGAAGTACATCACGGGTATGATCGTGGTCATCCGCGAGGAATACACCGAGAAGAAGGAACTGGAGACCTGTTTTCGGCAGTTGCGTCTTTCCAACGTCAACGTACTCGGCTGCGTGATGAACGAGACGAAGAACGGTAAGGGCTACTACAGCCGTTACCGTTACAAGCGGTATTACCGTTACTACAAGACGTACGGTAATTACGATTCCGCGACAAAGCGGTGATGCGTATGATCGATCTTCATACACATCTTCTCCCGCAGATGGACGACGGCAGTAAAAGCGTGGAAGAAAGTCACACGATGCTTGCGGCACTCGTTGCGCAAGGCGTGGATACGGTGGCGGCTACCCCGCATTTTTACGCGAACGATGAATCGGTCGGGGCGTTTTTACAACGGCGGGAGGCAGCGCTCTCGCGCCTTGGGGCGACGGACGTCAACCTGCTGTGCGGTGCGGAGGTGCGGTATTACCCCGGCATTGCACGTATGGACGATCTGCCGCTCTTGCAGATCGGAGAGAGCGGGTTGTTGCTGCTCGAAATGCCGTTTGCGCGGTGGACGGAATACACGGTAAGAGAACTTTGCGAACTGGCGGATTCCCGCGGGCTGCAACTGGTGCTGGCGCACATTGAGCGGTATTTGCCGATGCAGAAGGCCGCCGTGTGGCAACGGCTGTACGAAAGCGGGATCCTGATGCAGGTGAACGCACGGTTCGTTACCGCACCGACCACCCGCCGAAAAGCGTTGCGTATGCTGGCGGAGGGGCGCATCCATTTCCTCGGCTCCGATTGCCATAACACCACCACGCGGCCGCCGCAGTTGGCACCCGCCGCCGCAGTGATCGAAAAACGGCTGGGTGCCGAGTTTATGAGTCAAATGAACGAGTTCGGACATACCGCACTCGGGCAAAATAAAACAGTCAACCATTCATTTGAGAAAGGATGAATTCAAAATGAAAAAAGTATTGGTCATCTGTTGTGTGTTGCTCATGGTGATGAGCATGGGGACTGCGGTGTTTGCCGCACCCGGAAGTTTCGTGTCCAGTCCCACGGGGAATATGGCGCCGACGGTGGTCGAGTGTGAGACGGAGGACGAGGATTGTACCGCTGAGTTGGTCGTCACTCCCTACAGCGAACGCGCCGAGTTACCCCAAACGCTGCAGGATATGACGAAGACGGCGTACGACGAAATTCGCGGTACCGAAGACCTCACTTCTTTGAATGCGGGGTTGGCGGAACTGGCGGAAGAGATGAAGATCGCGGGTGCGAATCTGGCGGCCAGCGATCTGTTCGTGTTGCATACCGAAGGCTGTGACGATCACGAAGATCACGAAGCGTTCGACATCACGCTGGCGTCCGACAAACTGGCAAACTTCGTCGGTCTTATGTATCTGAATGCGAAAGGCGAATGGGTACTGGTCGAAGATGCGAAGGTCGTGAACGACGAACACTTAGTCTTTACGGCGAATGCGGGTGCCCCCTTTGCCATCGTGGTGGAAGAAGAAGGCGCGGCGCAGACCGGCGAAAACAGCCGTACTTGGCTGTATCTTGCGATCATGGCGGTGTCCGCGGCAGCGATGCTGATCGTGTGGAAGGCTTCTAAGAAGCAAGCGGCGTAAGTGAGAGTACGTTATGAAGACGACACGTACACGCGGTAATACGGTCTTGCTTGGTATTCTGGCGCTGTTGTTGGTGGTGTTTTTGGTGGCAGCCGTCCTCTTGGGGGTGGAACTGTGGGAAAAGCACCAAGGTGGGTTCCCCGAACGGGACACCGCCGCCGAAACGCTTAAGCACAACGGTGTGGAATACGTTTTGAAGGATTCGCTGGAGACCTTTTTGTTCATCGGCCTGGACACGTTTGAGGAAAGCGCGACGGACGACGATTCCTACAATAACGACCGTCAGGCAGACTTTCTGATGTTGTTGGTGTTGGATAACGCCGAAGAGACCTGTCGTGTGATCCATGTTAACCGCGATTCGATGGCTGAGATGAACGTGCTGGACGTGGCAAGCAATAAGATCGGCACGGTCACAAAGCAGATCGCGCTGGCACACACCTACGGAAACGGACGGGAAGTCAGTTGCCAAAACACCGCCAACGCCGTGTCCGAACTGTTGATGGACATCAATGTCGATCATTACGTATCGGTCACGATGGATGCGGTGCCGATGTATAACGATTTCGTGGGCGGTATCACGCTCGAGATCCTGGACGATTTCACCGCGACCGATCCCGCGATGGTGCAGGGGGCGACCCTCACCTTGACGGGTGAGCAGGCGCTTCGCTACGTGCGCTCACGTCACGGCTTGGACGATCCCACCAACAACCATCGTATGAAGCGTCAAAAGCAGTATCTGGAGGCGCTCTATTCCCGTGCCCGCACTCTCGCGGCGGAAGATGAAGAGTTTATCGCCCGTGCCGCATTGAAGTTGGAGGAAGGGTATTTGGTGACCGACTGTCTCGGCAACAAACTGACCACGCTTCTTCAGAAGGTCGCCTCCTACGAATTGAAGGGCGTTTTGGACATCGCGGGTGAGACCAAGATGGGCGAGCAATGGCTGGAGTTCTATCCCGACGAGGAGTCCGTAAAGGACGTCGTGGCGGAATGCTTCTATGAAGCGAAAAAATAAGGTTTGAAAATTCACAACGGAAAGGAAGTGAGTGACCGTTGGCAACGGAACAGAATGCGATTCCCGAAAGCGAAAAAGCGGTGATCCTGCCGGGTGAATATACCAAAGAGTATTACGTGGAAGACCTCGGCGTGATTGAAAAAAAACCGTTGTACGCCGCGATGAAGCGTGGGTTTGACATCATCTTTTCCGTGTTGGCGTTGGTGATTCTGGCGATCCCGATGGCAGTTATCGCCACGGTCGTTAAATGCACTTCCAAAGGTCCCGTTTTTTATCATCAAGAGCGTCTGGGACTGAACGGTAAACGGTTCAACGTGATCAAATTCCGTTCGATGGTGGAGGACGCGGAAAAGGATCATGTCCAGTGGTCGGAAGGGGAGGACGATCCCCGTATTACTCCGATCGGACGACTTCTGCGCAAAACGCGGCTCGATGAGCTGCCGCAATTTTGGTGCATTCTCACGGGTGAGATGACGCTGGTCGGTCCGCGTCCCGAACGTGAGGTGTTCTATAACGAGTTTGAACGGTATATTCACGGATTTCGCGAGAGGTTAAAGGTGAAACCCGGCCTCACGGGGTTGGCGCAGGTGCGCGGCGGGTACTATTTGATGCCTGAGGAAAAGATCGTATACGACGTGGAGTACATAAAGAAGCGCTCGCTGTGGTTGGACGTGAAGATCGTGCTGGAAACGGTCGCGGTCGTGTGCAAGCGCGAGGGCGCCAAATGAGGACTGCGAAACGATGATTGCTATACGATTGAAGATTCTGTTTTTGATTGCTTGTTTTGTTGAAGCGATATTTTTGCTGGTCGCACAGGTACTCGGAAGCACGGTGCTGTTGATCCCCTGCCTTATCTGTTTTCTGGTACTGGTGGTATGGTCGGCACTGAAACGTATGTCCGTGCCGGTGTTGATGTTCTTTCTGCCGTTTGCCACGCTGCTGAAAATGCGGCCCGGCACCATCTCGTTTTATACCGTCGCACTGTTTGCGGCGTACGTGATCTATACGGTGATGGGCAGTCGCAACCTTAAAGTATATCACATAATACCTGCGCTGTGTCTGATCGCACTCACGTTAGCCGTCCGTACGTTTTACGGTTACAGTTTGGAAAACAGTTATCTGTTGTTCTGCGCTACACTTTTGCTGTTGCCGTTTTTGGCGCAGGAGTTGGACGGCGAATACGATTTCTATTGGTTGACGTGTTTTTTTGCGCTCGGTATCATCGTGGCGGCTGTAACCGCACGGCAGTTGACGGCGTTTCCCACCATTTCGCGGTATATCGAGGTCTTTGATCTGTTCGGTGCCCGCCGCTATTCGGGGTACTATGGTGACCCGAACTTCTATTCCGCCCAGATCACGGCGGCGATCGGCGGTGTGCTGGTGCTGTTGCTCAACCGTATGCGCGCGGGGCAGACCGTGATACTGGTGCTTTTGATGGCGATGCTGCTGTACGCCGGCTTCATGTCGGTGTCTAAGTCCTTTTTGCTGGTGACCGTCGTGCTGTTGCTGCTTTGGGGCGTGTCGATCCTGTTTCAGAAGGAACGGCTGTCGGCAAAGCTGATGGTGCTTTTGACCTTCGGTTTCGGCGTTCTGTTTTTGTTGTCCAGCACCCTCTTTACCGATATGATCGATACGGTCATCGGCCGCTTCAGCGGGAACGACTCACTGTCCGACCTCACCACGGGGCGCACCGAGTTGTGGATGAGCTACCTAAAGGCCTTTATCGAAGACCCCGCGTTGCTGCTGTTCGGCAACGGATACGTACACGTACTGGTGAACGAGCGTGCCTCTCACAATACCATCATTCAAACGGTGTTTCAGTTTGGGTTGGTCGGCGGCTTGGTGCTGTTGGCGTGGGTTGCGTGCTACGTGCGTATGCTGCTGGATGACACGCGTATACGCTGGGATACGCTGGCGCAGCTGTGTATTTTGTGTATCGGTGCCTTTGGTCCGTGGATGGCACTGGATCTTTTATTCTTTGACGACTTTTTCCTCGTTCCGGTATATGTTTGCGTGGCGATCCGTTTTGTGACGCGCCGTGCTATGGAGACGGAAGAGATAGAAACGGCGTAACTGCCGCAAGGGAGGTGAAACGATGGAGAAGGTTACCGTATCGGTCATTATGCCGGTGTACAATTGTGCCGCATACGTTGAGGAAGCGGTGCGTTCGGTGTTGGCACAGACCGTTTCGGATCTGGAACTTTTGGTGATTGACGACGGCTCAAAAGACGACACCTTCGCCATCGTGACGCGTCTTGCGGCAGAGGATGCGCGAGTGATCCCGCTGAAAAATTCCGAAAACATGGGGGTCGCGCGTACACGCAACCGCGGGTTGGATACGGCACGCGGTGACTATATCGCCTTTTTGGATGGTGACGATCGCTGGCATCCCGAAAAATTAAGGGTGCAGATCGCACGGATGCAAGCGGAAAACGCCGCGTTGTCCTATACTTCGTACGCCATCGTAGACGCCGCAGGCAACCCGTCGAAAGCGGCGTATATCGTGCCTGAGCGTGTGAACTTCAACGGGTTGCTTTGCGAAAACGTCATCGGCTGTTCCACCGTGATGTTGACCCGTGCGGTGGCGGCGGAGCATCGGTTCGTCACCGATTTTTACCACGAGGATTATTGTCTGTGGCTGGACATTTTGCGGGGGGGACATACGGCGGCAGGATGTACCGCGCCGCTGACCGATTGGCGTTTGATCCAAAATTCCCGCTCGTTTGACAAGAAAAAGAGCGCACACAATCGTTGGCGCATCTATCGCGGATATTTAAAACTGTCGGTGGTGCGCAGTGCGTGGGTGTTTGCGTGTTACGCCGTGCGCGGCGTGAAAAAGTATTACTCCCGAAGGAGAGAGGACGTATGATGGCGTCACCCACCGCGCTTTGCGAGCATCAGGCGGCGTTGGCGGAACTTCTTTCGGAATTCGACCGCGTCTGCCAAGCACTCGATATCCCGTACGTGCTGTTTGCGGGCACGATGCTCGGCGCGGTGCGACACCACGGGTTTATTCCATGGGACGACGATCTGGACGTGCTGATGCTGCGTTGCGATTACGACCGTCTGCTGCGTGAGGCGGACGGTGTGCTGAACGGCGAGCGGTTCTTTCTGCAAAAAGAATTTTCGGAACATTGGCCGATGTTCTTTTCCAAACTGCGGTTGAACGGCACCACCTGTCTTGAAACCTACCACCCGAAGGATATGGCGTCCCACTTCGGTGTGTATATCGATATTTTCCCCTGCGACAATGCCGCAAACGGGCGCTTCGGGCGGCGGATGCAGTATCTCGCCTCCAAAGCGGTGATCGCGCAGTCGTTGTACAAACGGGGATATGAAACGAACAGCCTCGTGAAAAAACTGTTTATGCAGGCGTGTCGCCTGCTTCCTGCGGGAGGGCTGCGGCGGGTGGTCAAGGGTGGTCGAAAAGACAGCCGTACGGTACATACTTTTTTTGCCGCGGCTGCCTCTTATCGAAAAAACGTCTACCCGCGTGAATGGTTTACCACCCGTATCACGGTACCGTTTGGCGAGGGGGAGTACCCCATCCCTGCGGAATACGACCGTGTGCTGACCCATATTTACGGTGCGTATATGACGTTGCCCCCGCCCGAACAGCGGCGGGTGAAACGGCACGCCGTGCTGGTGGATCTGCACAACGGGTACGAGTGCTACCGTACCTATCACCGTGAAATGGCCTTTGACGTGCTGACCGAAAGTATACGATAGGAGGATGACCGATGCGCCTGAAATACGTGTTGGCGATCGTGGCGTGTATCAGCGTGATCGCCGTGTGTGCAACGGTCATCACCGTGACTCTCGTCAACCGCGGTGCGGTCACACCCGACGAGGGTACCGTCACGACCACGACCACCGAGGCGCAGGGTCCTCCCGCGCTCGAAATTCTCTCGGCAACGGAAGCGGGAGAATGGGTCGCGGTCGCAACCACCTTCGGCCGTTTTCGCTATCCCGTCGCGATGGCCGACCTCTTGCGTGCTGAAGCGGTCAGCGAGGGCACGACGGCAGCGTTACGGTTTGTGGCGCGGTTAGACGGACGGGACGTCACCATATATACTATACATTATAATAAAGCGGTCGGTATCCCTTGCGGCACGCTCGTGCTGTCGGATACCGCCGACGAGATCGCGGTGTATGCTGACCTTGCAGAAAAACCCGACGACCTTTCCGAGGAATGGGTGGGGACGTTCTACGCCGCGCAGGAAACGTTTAACGATGTGCTGTCATCCATGGCGGAGGACAGCCGATTCACACGGCGGGAGGGAGCGTAACGTGACAATGCAGGTGTTGGTGGCAACGATGCATCAGACGGATACCTCGCTTGCCGAACGCATGAACATTCGCTGTGACGCGGTGTTGGCGAATCAGGCGGATCGCGAGGAGATCGTGTGCGTGGATACCCCACACGGGATGCGTAAGATGATCACCACTGCCACACGCGGCGTGGGGCTGAACCGCAACGTCGCGCTGTTGGCGGCCGAGGCGGAGATCCTTCTGCTGGCGGATGACGACGTCGTGTATAACGACGATATGCCCGCTGCCGTGACGGCAGCATTTGCGGCGTTGCCTCAAGCGGACGTCATCGTATTCGGTATGGATATTTCCAAAAACGGGGAGATCACGCAGCGGCGTGCCAAAACGGTACGTCGTCTGCGCCTGCACAACGCGATGCGCTACGGTACCTATCGTATTGCGGTGCGCCGCCGTGCATTGCTGGATCACAACATTACCTTTCATCAGTCCTTCGGCGGGGGATGTCCCTTCAGCGCGGGGGAGGACAGCCTGTTTTTAAAGGCGTGCTTTGACAGCGGGCTTACGGTATACGCGCACACCTACGTGCTGGGCGTTTGTTCGAAGGACACGTCCACGTGGTTTCGCGGATGCGACGATAAGTATTTTTACGACAAGGGCGTGCTGATGCGCAAACTGTTTCCCCGCACGGCGTACCTGATGACGCTGTACTTCGGTATTCGCTTTAAATTGCCTACCGACCACGGCGTGTTGCAACGCCTGCGCTGGATGTATAGGGGCGTACGCGGCGGCCGCCGTATGCTGCCTTTTGCGGACTATATCGCAGGAGGTCGCTCATGAAAAAGGTGCTGATCGTGAACAACAATATGAAGGTCGGCGGCGTACAAAAGAGCTTGTATAACCTGCTGTGGTCGATCGACACGGTGAAGGAATACGACGTCACCCTTCTGCTGTTTCACAAAACGGGGGCGTATCTTGACGACCTGCCGTCCACCGTCCGCGTGATCGAATGCCGCGGCCCGTTTCGCTTTCTCGGTCGCGATCAGGGCGAATTTCACGGCGTAGAGGCGCTGGTGCGCGGTGGCTTTGCCGCCCTCTGCAAGTTGTTCGGACGACCGTTTGCGGTACGGCTGATGTTGCTTGGACAGCCGCGGCTGAAGGAATCGTTCGACTATGCCGTCTCGTTTTTGCACAACGGCCGCGTGAAATCCTTCTACGGCGGTGTGCCGGATTTCGTGTTGCATCGCGTCCGTGCCAAAAAGAAGATCGTCTTTTTGCACGGGGATTATCGCGCAAGCGGTGTGAACAGTCGCGTGAATAACCGCACGATGGCGAAATTTGACACGGTGGCGGCGTGTTCCGAAGGGTGCCGCGACGTCTTCGTGCAGGCACTCCCGCAGATGGCGGAGCGTGCCGTTGCGGTGCGCAACTGCCATCGGTACGACAAAATTCGTGAAATGGCGCAGGACGACCCGTTCGTATACGATACCGCCCGCGTAAACGTGGTGACGGTAGCGCGCCTCACCCACGAAAAGGGCATCGAGCGCGGGCTTGCTGCCGTGGCGAACGCCGTGGCACGCGGGGTGCCGCTCACGTGGCATATCGTGGGGGACGGTGCCAAGCGCGCGGAATGGGAACGGCTGGCGGAAACGCTGGGCGTTGCCGAACACGTGGTGTTTTACGGTGAGCAGGCCAATCCTTACCGCTACGTAAAAAACGCCGATCTGTTTATGCTCCCTTCGTACCACGAAGCGGCACCGATGGTGATCGACGAAGCGTGTGCGCTGGGCGTGCCGATCCTTACCACCGCCACCACCTCGGCACACGAAATGGTGACGGCACGTGCGTGCGGGGTGGTATGTGAGAATACGGAAGAGGCACTCGTTGAAGCGCTGTACCGCCTCGTTGCCGATCCCGCGACGTTGGCGGAGTATAAAGAGAAAACGGCAAGTGCAGGAGCGGACAACCGCACGGCGCTTGCACAGTGGGATGCCTTGTTTGGCGAATAATTTCGGTACTGACAGGAAACGGTGAGTTCTTGTTTCGTATAAATTCGATTATGGGAGAGGATTCAGCATGGTAAAACGAATAGCAGCACGCATTCTGGCGCTGATGTTGACGGCGCTGTTGTGCATCGGTATGCTGCCGCTGTCCGCACTCGCAGGCAGCGTGACCAATTACGCCGATTTTATGGCGGATTTTAAACTGCTCGAGGTGTATGCCGACGAATTTGCGGCACAGTCGGGCAAAGATCCCGGTGAGTTGGTACTCAACTACATCCGCACGGGTGTGGAACGTTACCAGACCGGTACGTGGGAGACCCTGGCGGGCGAGGAGATCACCGCCTTCACCGAGTACGTAGCGGCGCAGGATGCGGCTTGCGGTACGACGGTGGCGGATCTGCGGGATATCGTTATCCACGATTTCCAATTGCCCAACGGCAATCCTGCGGATTTCGGCCACATGTTCGGTACGATGAACATTTCTTACGTGGCGTCCGCCGTGCAGAGCGATGACCTGTCCGGTTGGGCGGGCGACCTTTGCGACCTTTTGTACTACAGCGTGGGCGTGGGTGTTCCCGCGGGCACGGTGGACGAAATGGCGGCGTATATCGTGAAGAATTGCTTCGGCGTGGATGCGGACGACGCGTTCGGCTGGGACGATTTCTACGGCGATATGGATGCGTACTATCTCATTTCGGAATATGCGGCGGGCAACGGCGCCTTTGGTGCGCTGATGGATGCCTATTTCACGGCAGATCTCGACGATGCCGACCGCGCCGCCTACTTCCTGAACAATCGCTTTAAGGGCGTGGAAACGGCAGATGACGTGCGCACGGCGATCTACAACGCCTATCGTACCAACGTCGGCATCCAGGTGCTGGAGGCGGATCGCGGCATTTCGAATGCAAGCACGCTCCGTCAGGCGTGCTGCTATGCGTTTGCGGATTATTTGTATTCGCAGGCGAAAGACCGCTTGATCGGCGGCGGTGACGAGGGCGGCGAAGAGGAAGAGAAACCTGAAAACGGTTTCTACTCCGTCTTCTCCACCACCTCTTCCGTGTTGGCGCCCGGCATCACGCAGGACATCAAGTATGCGATGTCGGCGGACGGCAAGCAGATGGTCTACTACTTAGCGTCGGTAGACGTCACCCGTGACGACGTGACCATTATGGCGAACTACAAAGACAACGACCCGTCGAAGGGTTGGGGTATGCAGCGTGTGGAAGATCAGGTGGCGGCGATGGTGCAAAAGCATTCCCACGTGGAGAACTTCACTCCCGTGGTCGCCACCAACGGCGACGGCTTTAACACCACGACGGGCAAACCCGGCGGTCTGCTCGTGATGGAGGGTGTCGAATGGCATCCCGTAGATCACGACGGTTTCTTTGCCATCCTGAAGGACGGCACGGCAATGATCGGCACGCAGGCGGAGTACGAACAGTACAAAGCGCAGATCCAGGAAGGCATCGGCGCCTTCGGTGCCACGCTGGTGAAGAACGGTGAGATCGCCACCGCCGACAACGGCACCCGCGCCAGCCGTACCGCGATCGGCATCAAAGCGGACGGCAAGGTCGTGATGATGGTGTTGGACGGCCGTCAGGAGCCCTTCTCCTGCGGCGGCTCGCTGCGTGAGATCGCGCAGATCATGTTGGAAGCGGGCTGCGTACACGCCGTTAACCTGGACGGCGGCGGCTCCACCACCTATATGTCCAAGCCGGAAGGCAGCGATAACATCAAGGTCATCAACCGCCCGTCCGACGGGTACGCCCGCAGTGTGGCGGCGTCGCTCGTGGCGGTGTCCACCGCGAAATCCTCCAAAGAATTCGACCGCGCCATCATTCAGGCGGATTACGAATACATTACCCACAACACTTCCATTCAGTTGAATGCGATCGGTGTGAACAACATCGGCTCGTCCGCGCCCATTCCGGAAGGCGCGTATTGGGAAGTGTCGGACGAGACGGTCGGTACCATCACCCCCGACGGTGTGTTCACCGCGTCGGAGATCTGGAACGAGGAAGACTGGACGCTCGAAAATGCGGACGTTACCGTGTCGCTGATGGTGGACGGTGCCGCGGTCGGCAGTATCACGTTGCACGTGGTGGTGCCCGACACGCTTGAGTTTACCGAAGATTCCATGAATGTCATCTACGATGTTCCCACCGCGTTGCCGTTCAAGGCGACCTTCAACGGGAACGTCGTGAAACTGAACGAGTTTGACGTCTTTGCGGCGTGCATCGAAGAAGACGAATCCTACTGGGATGCCGCACTCTTCGAAGGCTTTAACGTCACCGCGTTCGAAGAATCGGGCGTGCGTCGCATGAAGATCGCGGCGATCCTCATCAATAACGAAGAGGGCTACGACGAGATGTATCTCTCGATGTTCCGTGCGGATGAAGCGGCGTTCGATTTCGAAAACGCCACCGCCGGTAACCGTACCTTGGCGTGGCTGCGTGAAGTGCTGAACGCCACCACCACCGACGGTATGACCTACACCGCGATCGATCCGAGTGAGGACGTGAACTTCAACTACACCTTCGCGTTGGATATGACCGCGATCGAGATCCCGCAGCAACTGGCGGACATCGTGTTTATGTTGCCCGGCTCGGACAACGGCAACGCCACCGCCTTCAACTATATGTTGCAGCTCGCCGAGCGTGTCAGCCCGTTGACCGAAGTGCGCATCACCGCGCAGTTCGACAAGGACGTCGAAGTGGACATCTCCGAACTCAAAGTCATCAACGAGTACTTTGCGCTCAAAGAAGCCACCATTGATGAAAACAACTGCCTGACCCTTATCTGCAACTGGATCGACCAGACGCAGGCGATCGACCCCGCGACTGCCAACCCCGTGTGTATCCTGACGGGTATCGCGGCGAAGCCGGCGGACAACGCCGCGTGGGACGGTGGTGAACTGCTCGTGAGCAACACGGGCGACGTGAGTTACAAGATCTACCTGCGTGCCTCCTCCCTCTACTCCTTTGCACAGCAGGCGGAAAATCAGCAGAAATACGGACTGTATCCCTATTCGACCGACGAGACGGGTTACGAAGGCGGCACCGAAAACGGCGCGTACTTTAGGAACACCTACGCCGATTTTGAAGACAGTTTCCTCATCGACAGTGCGGAGCGTCAGGGCTGGTACAAGCTGGACGGCGAATACTTCTACTTCGTTGACCACGAAGCGGTGACGGGCGTGCAGTATATCCCCTCGCGTGAAGACGAGTCGGTCAGCCTGTTCTACAACTTCGACGAAAACGGCGTGTGCCTCGGCAAAGTGACCGGCACGCTGGAACTGGACGGCGCGCTGTATTACAGCATCAACGGCGAGAGGCAGACCGGTTGGCTTTCGGGTTACGATGCCGACGGCAATGCAGTGGATTATTACTTCGATCCCGCGAACGGCCGTGCGGTGGACGGTGTGCAGACCATTGACGGTTACACCTACACCTTTGAAAACAACGTTCTCGTTCGCGGCGATCTGGTGAAGACGGAAACCGGTATTCGCTACCGCTGGGCAGGCAAGTGGTTGCACGGCCAGTGGTTCCAAGTGGACGGCAACTGGTACGCCACCCGCAAATACGTCTACGACGTGCTGACCGGCTACGTCAGCGTGCAGGCGAACGGCGTGCCGGATTGGAACTGGCATCTGTTTGATGAAAACGGCGTGTTCCAGAGCGATTACACCGGCATCTACGTGCACGACGGCGGTGAGATCCACTATCTGAAAAACGGCGTGCGCGACGGCACGGTCGGTCTGGTGTACGAGAACGGCTACTATTACTACATTTCCGAATCCAATTCCCGCGGGTATCGCAACGGTACCTACTGGATCACCAAGACCCACGGTATGATCCCCGCCGGCTCCTACACCTTCGACGAATACGGGCACATCACCAATCTGCCCGCCGTTGAGCCCGACGGCGAGATGCTGAACGGTGTGAAGGAAACGGACGGCGTCTATTACTACTACGAAAACGGCTACGTAAAGTGTGGCGCGGGTGTCGTGAAGATGACCGCGGACGGCGAAGAGTATTACATCTACGTGCGCTCGAACGGTCAGCTCGCGATCGGCACCTACTGGATCACCACCACCAACGGTCTGCTCGAAGCGGGTCGTTACGTGTTTGACGCGCAGGGTCGCTACTATCCCAACAAGACGGAAGAGCCCGACACCCCCGATGTGCCTGCGGTGAAGGACGGCGTCGTGGCGGAAAACGGTGCGCTGTATTACTATGTGAACGGTGTGTTGCAGCAAGGTCTCGGCGTGATCAAGATGACCGACGACCACGGCATTGTGTATTACATCTACGTTCGTTCGGCGGGCGAGCTCGCCACGGGTATCTATTGGCCTTCCATTCGTAACGGTCTGCTTGAGCAAGGCGCTTACGACTGGGGTACCGACGGCAGATACTATCCCGTGACCGTCACCCCCGATCCCGATGAGCCGGAAGAGCCCGACGTGAAGAACGGCGTATATGAAGAAAACGGCGTTCTGCGCTACTACATCAACGGCGTCTGGCAAAAGGGCAACGGTGTGGTGCAGCTCACCGACGAGGACGGCACGGTGTATTACATCTATGTGCGCTCGGCGGGTGAACTCGCTACCGGTATCTATTGGCCCTCCATCCGCAACGGTCTGCTGGAAAAAGGTCCGCACGATTTCGGTACCGACGGCAGATATTATCCCGACGGCAAGACGGAAGAGCCCGAAGTACCCGATACGCCCGAAACCCCCGAGCAACCTGACGTGAAGAACGGCATCGTGGAGGAAAACGGTGCGCTGTACTACTACGTGAACGGTGTGTTGCAGCAAGGTCTCGGTGTGTTGCAGTTTACCGAAGCGGACGGCACGGTATATTACATCTACGTGCGCTCGAGCGGTCAGCTTGCCACGGGCATCTACTGGCCCAGCATCCGCAACAATCTTTTGGAAAAAGGTCCCTACGATTGGGGTACCGACGGCAAATATTACCCCGCATCCTAATTCTTTGTGGAAAAACCCGTACGCCTGCGAGAGCGGGCGTACGGTACACACCTTTTTGAAAGGACGATGACAATGAAAACAGTTATGCGGCGACTCGGCGCAACGATGCTCGCGCTGGTGATGCTGGTGAGTATGCTCGCCACCTTCACCATCACGGCAAGTGCCGCCACGGCACTGAACGTCTCGGTCACGGGACTCAGTGTGACGTGGGAGTATACGAATCAGAGCGGCGGTTCCGCCACCTGGTCGGCTTCGGGTAACACGATCAGCGGTTCGGCAAAAGGTGCGACCCTGAAGACCAACACTTCGCTGGTCACGATGACCAACACGCTGGACAGCGAAGCTACCTTGAAGTTCGATTACACAAACAGCGGCGGCACGCTGACCGGTAACATTTCCGGCAGCAGCGGTACCTATGAGAACGTGCTGGCGGCGGGTGCCTCGATGTCCTTTACGTTTAAATCTCCGGCTTTGGGCAGAACGGGCACCCTTTCCATCACTAACATCTCGCTGATCAGCACCACGGCAGCGGATCCGGTGCTTACCTTCCCGCTTGCCGAAAACGGCAGCTACACGGTGGATGGCACCGCGGTGACGGCGGCGACGGAAAAGACGGTGACGGCGGGTGCTACCGTGACGCTCGCGGCAACGCCTGCCTCGGGTTATCAGTTCTACGGTTGGTACGACGAGGTTACCGGCAAGTATCTGTCGCAGACGGCGTCCTTCTCGATGATCGCGGCAGCGGACGCCACGGTGTATCCCGTGTTCCGTCCGAACAGCATGGCGATGTTCGGTGTCGGCAGTGCGAAGTACGACAGCCTGACCGAAGCGGCGGCTGCTGCGGCGGCGGGCGGCACCAAGACGGTCGTTTTGCTGAACAGTGGCACGATGACGGGCAACCACACCATCCCTGCGGGGGTGAAACTGTTGGTGCCGTACGACGATGCTAATACCGAGTATGGTAGCAGTCCGAAATGTACCAGTTACAGTTCCATCATCAACAACAGCGGTCAGATTGCGTGGGAGAAACCTACGGTATACCGCACCCTGACCATGGCGGCGGACGCCACCATCACGGTGAACGGCAGTATCGAAGTCGGCGGGCGTCACGCGTCGGGCGGCGGTACGAAGGGAAAATACGGCGGCAGTCCGACGGGTGCGCTGGGCTTTATCCATATGCTCGCAGGCTCGCACATCGATCTGAACAGCGGTGCCAACCTCTATTGCTGGGGTTACATCTACGGTGACGGTACCGTCACCGCGAAGAGCGGCTCCTCCGTTTACGAAAACTTCCAGATGATGGAATTCCGCGGCGGTACGGTCACCACCGATCTGGCGGCAGACGAAAAGGTGTTCCCCAGCAACCAGTATTACGTGCAGAACGTCGAAGTTCTGACCACCTACGAATACGGTGCAACCGAATACGTGGCAACTTCCGTGTTTATGTCGAATATGTGCCACAGTGCGACGGTGAAGTTCATCGGCAGCGATGCGATGTTCCAGCCGTCGGCAGGGTCGTACTTTACGAAGAAGTACGATCCCACGACCGACCGTCTCATTCTCGAGGCGTACGGTGACTGTGTCCTCGGCAGAATGCAGATGTCGATGGGCGGCACAAAGATCGACTCGGCGGACTTCGTTCTTCCCATTACCAATAACATAAGCATTTTGATCCATACCGGCGTTGCCACGCTGAACCAAAACGTGATGCTGCTTCCCGGTGCCTCCCTCACCATTGACGAGGGTGCTACGCTGGACATCGCGTCTACCGATGCGACCACCCCGGTCGTAACGGCGGGCGGTTACGTTTTGCAGATATTTGACAGTGAAAACTGGACCTACGGTTTGAATGCCAACATGGCGACCGTGCCCGATTTGAACTTTGTGTATCAAACCGGTACGTCGGTGCGATTCACCCCCATTGAATATTCGCCCAGTGCCTATAAGAAGCGCACCGCGGCGGATCTCACCGACGTGACGGTGGACATCAACGGTACGCTGGTTGCCAACGGGTATCTCTACAGCACCGTTACGTGGGCGGATGCGGCAACCGGTGACTACACCATCGTGAGCGGCGGTGCCAACATCATCTCCTCCAAGGGGACGGGTGTACTCGCCATGAACGGCGGCGCCGGTAAAGATACGTTGAGCTGCCTGTATTCGCAGGTGACAAAACCGATCGACTATTACAGTATCCCGCTGGCTTCGGCACAGCTCAAGAACGGCGACGGCACGATGCTCGATACCACGGGTGCGGCGGCAGGCACGGTCTACCGCTACTGCACGGTACACGATGCGTGGTATGCGAACGAATGCGGCAAGTGCAACGCCGTGGAGATCATGTGGGTGGTAAACGGTGTTTCCGAGACGGTCGAAGTGGAAAAGAACACCGCGCCCGTCTATCCCGGTGCGACCCCCACGAAAGCGTACACCAACAACATCCACTACGTCTTTGCCGGTTGGTCGGTGAGCGACGGCGGCGCGGTTTTGGAGACGATTCCCGCGGCGACGGAGAATGCGACGTATTATGCCGTGTTCACCGAAGCGGCACATGCCTACGGCGCGGCCGCGACCGACGGCAAGCATTACTGCACCTGCGGCAAGCCTGCGGGTTGCTACGATGCCGAAAATGACGGCAACCACCTCTGCGACCTCGGTTGCGGAGCAGAAAAATCCGCCCATGTCGGCGGCACGGCCACTTGCGATAAGCAGGCGGTCTGCACCGAATGCGGTGCGAGCTACGGCACGCAGCCGGCTCACACCGAAGTGACCGATGCGGCAAAGGCGCCGACCTGTACTGAAACCGGTCTCACCGAAGGCAAGCACTGCTCGGTCTGCGGCACCGTGCTGGTGGCGCAGGAAACGGTGGCGGCGCTCGGCCATACGTCCGTTACGGATAGCGGTAAGGTGCCCACTTGCACCGAAACCGGTTTGACCGAAGGTGCGCACTGCGCGGTTTGCGGTGTGGTGCTGACGGCACAGGAAGTCATTGATGCACTCGGCCACAGTGAAGTGATCGATGCGGCGAAGGCGCCGACCTGCACCGAGACGGGTCTCACCGAAGGCAAGCATTGCGCGACCTGCGGTGAAGTCCTGGTGGCACAGGAAGTGGTGGCGGCGCTCGGTCACAGTGAAGTGATCGACGAAGCGGTTGCCCCGACCTGCACCGAGACGGGTCTCACCGAAGGCAAGCACTGCGCGACCTGCGGCACCGTGCTGGTGGCACAGGAAGTGGTGGCGGCGCTCGGTCACAGTGAAGTGATCGATGCGGCGAAGGCGCCGACCTGCACCGAGACGGGTCTCACCGAAGGCAAGCATTGCGCGACTTGCGGCACCGTGTTGGTGGCACAGGAAGTGGTGGCGGCGCTCGGTCACAGTGAAGTGATCGATGAAGCGGTTGCCCCGACTTGCACCGAAACAGGTCTCACTGAAGGCAAGCACTGCGCGACCTGCGGCACTGTGCTGGTGGCACAGGAAGTGGTGGCGGCGCTCGGCCACAGTGAAGTGATCGATGAAGCGATTGCTCCGACCTGCACCGAAACGGGTCTCACCGAAGGCAAGCACTGCACTGTCTGCGGCGAAGTGTTGGTGGCGCAGGAAGTCGTTGATGCGCTCGGTCACAGCGAAGTGATCGACGAAGCGGTTGCCCCGACCTGCACCGAAACGGGTCTCACCGAAGGCAAGCACTGCGCGACCTGCGGCACTGTGCTGGTGGCACAGGAAGTGGTGGCGGCGCTCGGTCACAGTGAAGTGATCGATGCGGCGGTTGCCCCGACCTGCACCGAAACGGGTCTCACCGAAGGCAAGCACTGCGCTGTCTGCGGCACTGTGCTGGTGGCACAGGAAGTGGTGGCGAAACTTGCACACACCGATGCAGATCACGACGTTGTCTGCGACGTGTGCGGCGAAGCGTTTACGGTCTACAAATACACGGTCACGGACGGAGAAGCCACCATTACGGATGTGAACACCGCTTTGGGCGGCGATGTGATCATCCCCGAAGAACTCGACGGCTATCCCGTGGTGGCCATCGGCAACAACGCGTTCCGCGATTGTGTGCATATCACCTCGATCGTTATTCCCGAGGGTATCAAGACTATTGGCAACTATGCCTTTAAGGATTGCACGAGTCTTACCACCGTGTATTACAAAGCGATCAACTGCACGTCGGCGGGCGTGAACGCGTATCCCGTGTTCCACGGTTGCACCGCGCTCACCACCGTGTATATCAGCAAGAGCGTTACGGCGGTGCCGCCGCGTCTGTTCCGTGCGGCGTCGGCACTCACCACCGTATACATCACCCGCAACACCGAGACGATCGGCGCGAATGCGTTCTATCTGTGTGATAATCTGACCGACGTGTATTTTGTCGGTTCGGCAGGTGACTGGACGCAGGTGGATGTGAAGTCCTACAACACGGCGCTGACCAACGCAACGCTTGCCTATAACACACCTTGCTTCGAGGATCACGACTGGACGGCGGATTGCGACAGCTTGTGCGATCTGTGCCAGACCAAGCGTGCGACTACCCATGCGAACATCGTGGAGGATGCGGCGGTCGAGCCGACCTGTGAAGTGAACGGTTGGACGGCGGGCAGCCACTGTGCCGTGTGCGGCAATGTGGTTGTAAAGCAGAACTATATTCCGGCTCTGGGCCATGCCTGGGATAAGGGCGAAGTGTTGGTCGAGCCGACCGAAGAAGCGGACGGCGAGAAGCAGTACACCTGTACGGTGTGCGGCGGCACCAAGATCGTCCCGCTGAACCTCGGCGAGATCATCGACGGTTACTACTACTACAAGGGCGTGCTGAAGCCGAGTGCCGGCTTGGTGCAGGTAGAAGATGCGTACTACTACATCGTGAAAGACGGCTCCGTGAAGACGGGTCGTTATACCATCGCGGGTTCGGAAGAACTCGGCATCGAAAAGGGTACCTACTACTTCTTCGAAGACGGTAAACTGAACCTCGTGCGCGGCGTGTACGAAGGCCAGTACTACAACGATCAGGGTAAATCCGAAGCGTATGCGGGCTTGATCGAGTGGAACGGTGCGAAGTACTACGTGAACGACGGCGGTAAAGTGGAAACGGGTCGTTACTTCATCACGAAACTGAATGACCTGGTGCCGAAGAAGCGTGCGTACACCTTCTACGAAGACGGTAAGATGCTGGAAGAGACCCGCATCTACGATGTGGACGGCTTCTACTATGAGAACGGTATCCGTGTGCCGTACGCCGGTATGGTGATGTACGAAGGCCACTGGTACTACGTGTCCGACCACGGCGCGTATGTGAAGAACAAGCAGCAGATCCTGGTGAACGTGAACAACTCAGGGTTAGCGAAGAGCGCGCGTTGCTACTTCGACGAGAACGGTCATCTGGTGACCAACGCGGTCGTGGACGGCAAGTACTACGGCGAAGACGGCGCGGCACCCTCGTATGCGGGTGTTGTGAAGGCGGCGGACGGCAACCTGTACTATGTCAGCGGTACCAACGGTACGCTGACAGTCGGCAAGACGTTCACCATCGCCGCTGAAAAGACCAACGGTCTGTGCGCGGACGGCAAGTACACGGCGGATGCCAACGGTGTGCTAAGTCCGGCATAAATTAGGGGAGATGCTGTAAGGCAACTTTTTCGGTTTCGCCTTGGCGAAATGCATGGATCTCACCGTAGGTGAATATCCGCCGTTGAGGACGGCAAGAAAACCGTTGAACGGACTTCACGTGCCAAGGCGAACGTTCTGCAGTTTTACGGACAATGAAATCGAAAGGCGGGTGCTCGATATCTTCGGGTATCGGGCACCCGCCTCGGCTGTAGCGGAAAGCAGACAGAGAGCAATACGCGCTGTCTGCTTTCCGATACAACTGTATGTATTACGAAATGAACGGAGGGATGAACGTGAGCGGACGGTTACAGCGGGCGAAGATGAACGCGGTCAGTACGCTGATGCATCAATTGGTTGCCACTCTCTGCGGTATGGTCATCCCACGGGTGATGGTCGATACCTTTGGCTCTGCCGCCTATGGTGCTACCACGTCTATTTCGCAATTTTTGGCATACATCGTGCTGCTGGAAGGCGGTATCGGCAGTGTGGCACGCGGTGCGCTGTACAGACCGCTTGCCGAGTGTGATAACGAAAAGATCAGCAGCGTATATTACGCCGTACGCCGCTTCTTTAGCGGCATTGGTGCGGCGTTCGCCTTGTATGCGGTGATATTAGCGTGCGGATTTTTCAATATTGCGGACGTCGAAACGTTTACGTGGGAATACACCTTCTTTTTGGTATTGGCGATTGCCCTCGGCAAGTTTTCGGAATATATGGGCGGTATCACCAATGTGACGCTGTTCTACGCCGATCAACGGCAATACGTGGTCAACGTGGCGTATATTGTGACCAATATTCTAAACACGCTGCTGGTCGTGATACTTGCGAAATCGGGCGTCGGTATTTTGTGGGTCAAGCTGGTCAGCAGTCTGGTGTTTGTGTTGCGTCCGTTCTTCTTTACGCTGTACGTGAAACGGCACTACGCCATCCGCAAGACCCAAGAGCGCGCCAAACTGCCCAACAAATTTACGGGTATCGCCCAACACGTGGCGTACGTGGTACAAAACAATACCGACGTGCTGATCTTAACGCTATTTGCCAACCTGGAGATCGTGGCGGTGTACGCGGTGTATCATTTGATCGTGTTCAGCATGCGCAACATTGCCACCTCCTTCGTCGGTGGCATGGAGGCGGTGTTCGGCGATATGATCGCCAAAGGGGAAGAGGAAAAACTGTGTCGCAACTATCGGCGGTATAAGTTGATCCTTACCGTTCTTACGGTGGCGCTGTTCAGCACGGCTGCCATTTTGATCGTGCCGTTCGTCCGTTTGTATATGGCGGGGATACGCGACGCAAATTACATTCAACCGCTGTTTGCTTGCATCTTGGTGTTGGCAGAGGCACTGAATTGTCTGGTCTTACCTTGTCAGTATCTCACCATTGCCGCCAACCGCCTGCGTGAGAGCCGCGTCGGTGCTTACGGCGAAGCCGCCATTAATTTTACGGTGTCGCTCGTGTTGGTGTTTTGGAACCCGTTGCTTGGCGTGGCGATCGGCACCTTGTGTGCGGCACTGTTCAAATGTGCATATTACACGGTTTTTGCCGGGCGGTACATTTTGAGGATAAAGACCCGCCGTATGTTGCGGGATCTGTTGCTTACGTTGGCGGTACTCGCTGCACTGGCGGCGGTCGGCGTGCTTTTGCACGGAGTGGTTATTCCGCATTACGCGGGCTGGGCGCTCTGCGGTGTGGTCATGGTGTTGCTGACGGGCGGCATCGGATTTTTGCTGGGGCGTGCGCTGTATCCCGAAGCAACCAAGGGACTGTGGAACTCTTTGATCAAAATGTCGTTTCATAAGCGTAAAAAAGGTGAGGTATGAGCACGATGGGTGATAATGGTCATAAACACGATATTGCGGCGTATGCGGCGTATTTGAAGGACGATCGCACGTTGCTCGAATGCGCATCGGGCGGGGTCGCCACCGCGCTTTCGCAAACCGTTATTCAAAAAGGCGGCTACGTGGCAGGGGTGGCGTACAGCGAAGACTTTTCCTGTGCGCGATATGAGATCGCGCACACGGCACAAGCGCTTGACCGTTTTAAAGGTTCGAAGTATATAGATGTGGAAAAAGGCACGGTATACCGTGACGTACAAGCCTTGCTCGAACGGGGCGAGACGGTTCTGTTTTTTGGTTTACCGTGCGTTGTGGCGGCACTGCACGCGTTTTTGAAGAAGGAATACGACGGTCTGCTGACAGTGGAGTTGGTGTGCCACGGGCCGACCGACCCGCGCGTGCATCGTGAGTACGTAGAGTATCTGGAGAAAACGTATCACAGCCGTTTGGTGGATTTTTCGGTCAAGCGCAAGAAGGAACGCTGGACACCCGGCTATCTGTACGCCGCATTTGAAAACGGCGAAGTGTTTCAGAAGAGTTTCTACCACACCGAATATGGTTACGCCTTCCGTGCGATGGCACAAAAACGGTGTTATTCCTGTGGGTTTCGCGGAGATAACCGTAGCGGCGACCTTATGATCGGCGATTTTTGGGGTGCCGTAGAAACCGATCCGTTTTGGAACGACAAGGGCGTTTCCTGCGTATTGGTGCACAGTCAAAAAGGACTGTCGTGGTTGCAGGCGGTAGACGGTCTGCAGCTCTTTGAAACTACGGTTGAACGCGTGGTTGAAAAAAATCCGAGCGTGATCTCCCCGCGCGCCAAGAGAGCGGAGACCGACAAGTTTACGCGGTTGTTTACGGAACGCGGCTTGTTTTACGCCGCGAAGCACGCAAAGCCGCTGAAGATGTGTATTAAGGAGTTTATCCGATCGGTGTTAAAATAAAAAGGACGGAGGAATCCTCTTGAAAGATTCAGAAAAAGAAATCGTTGAAACGAACGGTGAGGCAACTGAACGGGTGACCGAGACACACGAGCCCACGCATCATCATGTGCACGGCGAACACCATCGGCACCATCACCATCATCACCGTTCTCACAAGAGAAAAACGAAAAATTCGCGCAAGAAAGAGAACTTTTCGCGGTTCTTTCGACGGAATAAAAAGTATTTACTGTATGCGGCGATCACCATCGTGCTGGTCGTGTGTTTGCTGTTGCTCGGCGGCTATTTGGACCGTCAAGGCGTGTGGCATCGCCACGATACCGACGAGCCGCAAGGCGGTGACAACACCGCGGTGCAGACACTGAAGATCGGCGTGCCGTATTTCACCGAAGACGTAGTGATCGTGGGGCCTGCCGTTGCGGAATTCGTCAACGCCGCGGCAGACGTGTCGGTGAGTGCGGTGTACGACCGTTACCGTGCCGCCAACGATGCCCGCTTGGATGTGGGTCTGGCAGTGACGCTGTCGTACGAGTTGTCCGATCTGCCCGAGGGGGTGAAGATCACGTCGGCACGCTTCCTCGTTTCGGAAGAAGCCGACCTGCGCTCACCGCAGGTGTATACCCCTGCGGCACAAAAAAACAGCGTGGACGTGTATCATCTGAAAACGGGTATGCCGTACTATTACCGTGTGGATCTCGCCTTCTCGGACGGCAACGTTGCTTCGGCGGGCGGCAGTTTCCGCACGGCGGATACGCCGCGCGTGCTGACGGTGGACGGTGTGTATAACCTGCGCGACATCGGCGGCTGGAAGACGGCGTCGGGAAAACGTATCAAGCAAGGTCTTTTGTACCGCGGTTGTGAGCTTGACGGTGCGGTAGAGTCGAAGTATACGATCACGGACGACGGCGTGCACACCATGCTGTCGGTGCTGGGCATCAAGACGGATATGGATCTGCGTTTGTCGACCGATAACGCGTACGGTACCGATGCACTGGGAGCAGGGGTAGCACATAAGTACTATGAAGCGCCGATGTATTCGGCGGTGTTTAACAACTCCGAAAAGGTACGGAAGATCTTTTCTGACCTGGCGGTCGAAAGCCACTATCCCGTCTATCTGCACTGCACCTACGGGCAGGACCGTACGGGTACCGTCTGCTATCTTCTGGAGGCGTTGCTTGGTGTGGATGAAGTCAGTCTGATGAAGGATTATCAGTTGTCGGGTCTGCATCACGGTGGTGTGTCGGCGGATGAGATGAGCGAATTCGTCGGTCGCTTGAAAGGACTTTCGGGCGCGACGATGCAAGAAAAAGTGGAAGGGTATCTCCTTTCTATCGGCGTGACTGCCGAAGAGATCGCCTCCATACGTCATATTTTTCTGGGGGGAACCATATGAAACAATTTGAATTGACTTTCTTTTACGGGCCGCGTCCTGCACGGTACGACGATGCCGCAACTTTTGAGGCGATCGCGGCGTCGGGCATCACGTTGACACAACTCGGCGGTACGCCCGAAGAGTGCAAAAAAGCACTTGTCCGCTGTGCCGAAGCGGGACTGCGTATGAACGTGTGCGATGGACGCGTGGGGGCGGCGTTGGATGCCGACGAGACGGAATGCGACCGCATCGTGCGCGAGATCTGCGAGGACTATCGCGGTTACGAGGCGCTGAACGGCTTTGATCTGGTGGATGAGCCGCACGCGTCGCGTTTCGATGCCATCGGGCGCGTGGTGGCGGCGTTTCGCCGTCATGCACCGCAATGCGAGACGGTCATCAACCTGTTCCCGAATTACGCGAACGCCGAGCAACTCGGCAATGCGACCTACGACGAGCATTTGGCAGAATTTATCGCCCGCGTGAGACCCGACTTTGTCAGTTACGACCATTATCATTTCCTCGGCCGTGATTGCCCGAAACCGGACTTTACTCCGACGGGTGACCGCCGCAGTGATCTGATACTGGAAAATGCGTATCTCGAAAACGACCGTCCCGGTTTCTTTGAAAACGCGGAGGCGGTACGCCGTCACGCGCGGGCAAACGGACTGGATGCGATGGCGATCGTGCTGTTGACCGAGCACGGTCCCTACCGTAACCTGACACGTGCGGAGCTGTCATGGGAAGCGGCGATGTGTCTGGCGTACGGCTTCCGTCGTGTGTCGTATTTCACCTATGAGGTGCCGGTCGGTGCCGACGACGATGCGTGGCGCTGGGATAATGCGATGGTGGATGCTGAGGGTAACAAGTATCAGCACTATTACGACGTGCAGGCGATCGCGCGCTGGCTGTTGCCGCTGGGGCGGCATCTCTTCCCGCTTGATTGCGAGCGGGTGGTACATACGGCGAGCGAGCCGTTGCAACACGGGAATGTCCGTGCTGTTACGGGGAATGCCGTGTGCGGTTGCTACAGTGACGGTTCGGTATTGCTTGTGAACAAAAGCCATTTGCGTGCGGAAACTTTTACGGTGACGGCGGAAGATTTGACCTGTTATCTCCCCGAAGAAGATCGCTTCGTGCCGTGTGACGGCACGATCACGCTGGATGCAGGCGCTTGTGTATTGGTTAAGTGATAGTATGAAAACGACGTTGTATATGATTCGGCACGGGCAATCCCGCGCCAATTTGGAAGGCTGCTTTTTGGGACAGGGTGATTGGGACCTGACCGAGCTTGGTCACGCGCAGGCAGAATGTGCCGCGTCCTATTTGAAGGGGCTGCGCTGCGATGCGATCTATGCGAGCGACCTGTGCCGTGCGTTTCACACGGCACAGCACACGGCCGATGCGGTCGGACTCCCCGTGGTGGCAGAGCGTGACTTGCGTGAAATTGACGCGGGTGACTGGGAGTTTATGCCGTTTGAGGAGATCGACGCGGTGTATCCCACGGCGTACAAACGCTGGCGGGAAAACATCGACCGTGCGCAGTGCGTAAACGGCGAAAGCGTGATGCACCTGCAAGAGCGTGTGGTCGCGATGCTTCGCCGTATCGCCCGACAGCACGCGGGGCAGACGGTGCTGCTGTTTTCCCACGCGACGCCCATTCGCGTGGCGGCGGCACATTGTTTGGGTAAGGCTGTGAAGGACGTGCCGTGGGCGACCAACGCGTCTGCCACGAAGTTTGAATACGAAGACGGCGAACTGACACTTGCGGACTACAGTTACGACGCGTATATGGGTGAACTCGTGACCAATCTGCCCGCAAACGTTTGACAAACGAATTTTCGTTTAGTATAATGAAATTACAAGGAGGCGACGGCCGTGGCGTTTTGCGATTGTTGTTTGAAAGAAATTGAAGAGGGCACGTTGTGTGCGGAATGTGCCGCCGCGAGTACGGCGGGCGGTGAGACGGCACCCGTCGTTTCGCACAGCGCGTCGGGTGCGCCGCAGTTTCATCCGCAGTTTGCGGCACCGTCTGCTCCGCCTGCCGCGGAGGAAAAGCGGTTTCCCATTCCGCTTACCGTGGCGCAGTTGCCGTATGACCTGAAGCCGCTTGGTGCGTGGGCCTTTTTCGGATACGGTCTCTTGTTTTTGATTCCGCTTGTGGGATTGGTGTTGGCGTTGGTGTTCGCGTTGGGCGGCACTTCGCGCGTGTGCCTCAAAAATTACGCCCGCGGTGTATTGCTCGCGTGGCTGTTCGCGTTGGTGCTGGCGGCACTTGCGGCGGGGGCACTGTGGTATTTCTCCGCGGATGTCACCGCGTGGTTGAACGCCCATGTGTAAGGAATGGACGTCCCGCACCGCCGCCCTGCTCGGCGGCGAGGCGGTGGAACGTTTGGCAAACGCGACCGTCGCGGTGTTCGGGCTCGGCGGTGTCGGGTCGTACACAGCGGAAGCACTCGCCCGTGCAGGGGTCGGACGGCTGATTTTGGTGGACGGTGATACGGTCGCCGATTCCAACCGTAACCGCCAACTCTGCGCCTTGACCTCCACCGTGGGGCAGAGCAAAGCGGAGGTGATCGCCGCCCGTGTGCGGGATATCAATCCCGCGTGTGAGGTCGTGGCACACACCCTGTTTTATCTCCCGCCCGAAAGCGGCGTGGGATTGGTCGCGGGGTGCGATTACGTGGTGGATGCGGTGGATACCGTAAAAGCCAAGGTCGGCTTGGCAGTGGAATGTCAGGCGCACGGTGTGCCGCTCGTGAGCGCGATGGGATGCGGCAATAAACTGGACGCCACCGCCTTTCGGGTGGCGGATATCGGAAAAACAAAAGTTTGCCCGCTTTGCCGTGTGATGCGGCGGGAACTCAAACTGCACGGTGTGGAAAAATTGCGGGTGGTGTATTCGGAAGAAACGCCGCGCATGCCGCGGGGCACCGAAGATCGCCGTACTCCTGCCAGTGTGTCCTACGTGCCGGGCGTAGCAGGGCTGATACTGGCAGGCGAAGTTGTCAAGGATATTACGGGGGTGGTCTGATATGCCGCGTTTTTTCGTGCCGTCGGTGGAGGGGGATACCCTCTGCGTGACGGGACAGGACGCCTCGCATATTCGCCGCTCGCTCCGCATGACGGTGGGGGAAACACTGACGCTGTGCGACGGGCGGGGAACGGACACTTTGTGTGAGATCGAAGATTTTGCGGGGGAGGACGTGCTCTTGCGGGTGCTGTCCCGCACGCTGAGCGCGAGTGAGCCGACTTGTGCGGTCACGTTGTATCAAGGTCTGCCGAAGGCGGACAAGATGGAATGGATCATCCAAAAAGCGGTGGAGATCGGGGTCGCGCGTATCGTGCCGGTGCAAATGGCGCGGTCGGTGGCGGTGATCAACGAAAAAGCCGCCAAAAAAGCGGCGCGTTGGCAAAAAATTGCGGACGAAGCCGCAGGGCAAAGCGGTCGCGGGATCCTGCCCGTGGTGGAAGAGCCCGTCTCCTTCGCCGCCGCCGCAAAACGTTTGGCGGCGGAAAACGCCGTCGTGTGCTACGAATGCGGCGGCAGACCCTTTGCCACCCTTGCCAATCGGGAAACCGAAACGCTTTCCTTGGTGGTCGGCCCCGAAGGGGGCATCGACCCGCGCGAAATTGCCGTGTTGGAGCAAGGCGGTGCGGCAATAGCAACCCTGGGCAAACGCATCTTACGGTGCGAGACCGCGCCCGTCGCGGCACTGGCGGTGCTGATGGCGGTCACGGGAAATATGGAATAAGAAGGGAAGACGAATCATGAAAAAACAAGCACTTGGTCTGTTACTCTGCATTTGTCTGTTGATCGGCGTGTTGGCGATTGGTCTGCCGACGTTGGCGGGCGAGGATACGCCCACCTATTACTCCATCAGTGCGGCACGCGAAGGAGACGTGTACTACGTCACCGTGCGTTGCAACTGGTCGGATTTCACCATGCTCAACGGTGAGTTCCTGTTTACCTACGATACCGAGGAGTGGGAACTGCTGGTGGAGGACCGTGCGCACGGTCCCATCGACCCCGCGAACTCCCTGACCCCCCTGCCCGCGGCAGAAGTCGGTGTAGACCGAGCGGCGGGTGAGGTGCGCCTCGCATTTATCTCCACCGACGGTGCGGAGTTTACCGACGGTTGGGTGACCATGTTGGTGTTGCCGTTCAAGGCGCGTAAACCCGAAACGGAAGACATCAAGATCGAAATGAACACCGACACGCTGGTCGCCGAAGGTGAGAAACCGGGAGAAAAGGTAGACGTACTTGAGGAAAACGAAGAGATCAGCAAGCCGGTAGAGTTTGAAAAACCGGTCGCGGAAGTGCCGACGACCGTTATTACGACCACCACGACCACGACGACTGCGAAGGACGATTCCACCACCACGGCTCCCATTATTGATCCCGCGGTCGGTGCGGAGCATTATGCCGTGGAGGTCTTCGTGGCGGATGGAAAAGCAACCGTGACGGTCACCTGCGATTACAGCGATTTTTACATGCTCAATGGTGAGTTCCTTTTCACCTATCCGACCGATAAGTTGGATCTGATCCTTGGTCAAAAGGTCGGTCCGAAAGATCCGGCCAACAATATGTCTGATCTGCCGGGCAAGCAGGTGAACGCGGACGAAGAGACGGGGACCATTCGCGTCGGCTTTATGTCGGGCGATGGGGCGGCATTCCTCAACGGTCCGGTGACCATGCTGAAGATGGAGTTTGACATTTTGGATGCCGCGGCAGCGGATTTCGAGTTGGGAATGACCTGCGATACGCTGATGCAGTGGGATGAAAACAATCCGCGCGGCATCAGTGTGTTGGAGTTGGGGCTGATGCCGCGGGCGCTTCGTTGGAAGGTGTCGCTTGCACCCACCCCCACCACGACCGAGCCGACCACCACCAAACCGCAGGGTATCCTCGGTGACGTGGATACGAGTAAAACCGTAGACTCCACCGACGCCCGCCTGACGTTGCAGTATGCGGTCAAAAAGATCACGGGCGACAAGTTGGATCTGCAAATGGCGGACGTGGACGGCAACGGTGAAGTCAATTCGACCGATGCCCGCCTCATTCTGCAATACTCCGTGAAGAAGATTCACGAATTCCCGAAGAAGTAAATATAAAAAACACAAAAAGGGCTGTCGCAGTGACAGCCCTTTTTGCGTTATTTTTTGCGGTGGCGGTCGGCTTTGATCTCGTCACTCCAATCCGCGGCGATCGGGCGGCTTTGGCGCATGGCGCACACCGCTTTTCCCACTGAATGATACACCGCTTTGGTACCCGTGCTGTCGGCACGGTAATCCACCGCGCGGCTTTCGTCGATGCCGTAGCGGGCGGCGGTCGCCACCGCGTCGATGTTTGCGCCGATGAAGAGGAATTCCCAGCCGCTTTCCTCTTTTTTGCGCTCGATCAAGGCCTTTACCTGCTCGCTTGTGTAGCGGTGACTGGCATTTTCTTCTCCGTCGGTGGTAATGACGAACAGGGTGTGCGCGGGCACGTCCTCGGCGCGGGCATACTTATGAATGTTGCCGACGTGGTGAATGGCATCCCCCACCGCGTCCAGCAGGGCGGTGCTTCCCCGCGTGGTGTAGTCGTGTGCAGTCATCGGCGGCACGTTGCTAAGCGGTATGCGGTCGTGGAGTACCTCGCTTTCGTGGTCGAACAGCACGGTCGAGACGTAGCAGATGCCATCCTCCGTTTTCTGCT
Organism: Oscillospiraceae bacterium; assembly: GCA_015065885.1. Classification (GTDB taxonomy): domain Bacteria; phylum Bacillota; class Clostridia; order Oscillospirales; family Acutalibacteraceae; genus SIG588. The sequence goes on from SVPJ01000012.1 coordinate 32,193, forward strand.
TTTCGATCATGCTGTTAAACCCGCCGATGGTGTCGCTCTCCAGTCCGGTCATCGAACCGCTTCTGTCCAGAATGAACACCAATTCCGTCACGTTGTTTGCCATAATAAAAACCCTCTCTTTCATGTGTTGTACCCATTGTACACCATCGAAAGAGAGGGCGGGTCGCTTCGCAAGCGACAAATTATTCTATGAGAGACAAGAAAAGTGCGTTCAGGTCGTGCCAACCGTTGCCGTGCGCCGTCGGTAAGTGTTTGATCTTTTCTTCGATATCGACAAAGCTCTGTTCGATATAGGCATCTATGCGTTCAAACCGCTTACCTTCACCGATTTCCGGAGTGTTCATCTTGATGTGCAACAGTTTTTCAACGTCTTCCGCTATCTCTTTGTTTGGGAATCGTTCCGTAAGCTTGCGAAAAACGATAGGCGGGGGTGTGCCTTCTGCCAATATCCATTCACAAGCAAGCAACGGACGGAGAACGTAAAAGTATTTTTTAAACCGTACGGTTTCGCCTTTGAAGGACGCGGTGTAATTTCGTTTGGCGGTGTTCAAATAATGATACAAACCCGATTGGGGCACGAAATATCGGTGTACGACTTCGGAGATGCGTGCCCATTCGTCTGTCGTTTGATAAACGATAGGTGACGCATCCCATTCGAACAGAGTGGGATTGGAACTGTAAAGCAACGTCAGTGCTTTGCGAATATCCCATCCGTTAATATCCAGTGTGTCGTCCAATTGCCACTCAATAACGTCCCGCGTTTTCTCAAGGCGTAGGTAAAACTCTTTCGGGCGCAGGTAAATAAACCGCACGTCGTAATCGCTGTCGGGTGAGGCAAAGCCCCACGCGCGACTGCCCGATTCCACGCAGTGCAGGATCTTGATGTTTTCTTTTTCCTCGATCTCTTTTAATTTACTTGTAATAATGTCGTTCATGGTATCACGTCTTTTCTTCCCACACCGTTTCTTTAAATCCTACCAGCACAAAATCGTCACCGACAAGCAGGGGACGTTTCACAAGCATGCCGTCGGTGGCAAGCAGGTCGAGCATCGCTTCTTCGCTCATGGTGGGCAGTTTGTCTTTCAGCGCGAGCGATTTATACAAAAGTCCGCTCGTGTTAAAAAACTTGCGCAGCGGCAAGCCGCTCGCCTTGTGCCACGCGGCAAGTTCCTCGCGGGTGGGGTTGTTCGCTTTGATGTCACGCAATGTGTACGCGATACCGTGTTCGTCCAGCCACGCTTTTGCCTTTTGGCAGGTGGTACATTTGGGGTAGCAAAGGAATGTTATCATATGATTCTCCTATAGATACAATCGGTTGGGTTTTACGGTGGTACAGCGTTCGCGCAGACGTTCGGCCAACGCAGCGACAGCATGCGGCGCTTGGCGGCGCGCACCCACGGGGCAAACGCTCACGCAGTGCATGCACGAAAAACATTTGTCGGCTGCCACCGTTTTAACGTTTGTCAGCGGTATTGCTTCAACAGGGCAGTGGCGGGCGCATCGTTTGCAGTTTGTGCACGTGTCGTCCACCGCAAGGCTCATAGCGGAAGCGTGAAATTCTTTATACGGTCGGTTGCCGGGCAGGGTGGGGGTTGTTCGCCTGTTCGCTTGCCATTTTTGTTTGATTGCTTGGGCAAAGGCGGTCAACTCCGCTTTGTCTGCCGCGTTCGGCCGCCCGTGACCGAACTCACGCACCAAGGAATGTTCGGCCACCGCCTCAATGCCTGCTGTCACCGTGAAACCGACGGCGAGCGCAAGGTCGTACAGTTCAATCAATGTATCGTCAATGGCGCGGTTGCCGAATACGGCCACTGTCACCGCTGTAGCGCCGTTCGCGTGGAACGTGCGCAGTCTCTCGGCGGCTTTCGGCGGCACGCGCCCGCCGAAAGCCGGCACCGCAATAAGGCAGATGTCTTCTTGTGTAAAAGACTGCTTTTCTGCGCTCTTTTGCAGAAGATCAATCGTTCGCACCTCATCTGACAAGGCATGCGCCAACACGTCGGCGACGGTTTTGGTGCCGCCGGTCGGACTGAAATGAATACTGTAAACCGCCATGGTCAGCCTCCCAGTAAACTTTGGTCAAATGCGAACAAGATCTCGTTGATCGCCATAATGTCGTAGATGCCGTGGGTGATGCAATATTCCATAATAATATCGAATTTACTGCTGTGCGAGAGAGCAAAACCCGCTTTCTTGAGCAGTTCTTCGGTTTCTGCCAGCGACAATTCCAATGCCGCCGCAAAGGCAAGCACGGTGGGCTTCGACGGGCGGTAGTGTTTGTCCCCGCGAATTTTCGAAAACAGCTTGCGGTCCATGTTCGCTTTTTTGTAGCACGCCGCATCGGTCATGCCGCGCTCGTCAATTTTGCGTAGCAGCATTTCGGAAAAACTCTCGTCCAACCGTTTCAGCCGTTCATCCAAATCGGGTCCACACGGCATCGATTCGCAGGCGCACCGCTCGAGCGACGCGGCGCTCGCTTTGGCCTGCACGCTACCGCCGAACATCGGCGCACGCACGGCATGCGGACGGTGAGGCTCAACATAATGCTCGGCAATGTACGCGGCAACGGCGGCATATCGTTCTTTTTGTTGCAGTTTAGCTTTATTAACGGTCACGGCTTGTCAACTCCTGATACATCTTCATAAGCTCTGCGACGCATTCGGATTCGGTGTTGAGTTTGCCCCAGAAATCATAGGCACGCATAACGGCTTTATCGTTTTCTTGATGTGCTTTGCGGAGTTCGGGAGGCATAGCAACCTCGTCATAGAGATCGGCAAGTGAACAATCGGGATACTTTGCTCTTGCATCAAGAATTGTTTGTGCTGTTTTTTCGATGTCTGCCTTTTGTTCATCGGTAGGTGTCGGCCAGGGGAAATTGTTATAAACGATATTTACAGAATATCTGTAATCGCTTTTCAATCTACCGCAAACAGCCCTCATCCAAGCCATATGCACATTGGAGGTCAGAACTCCAAAGTGAAACATATTTGCATCCGGTAAGATTTGAACTGCATCGGAAGCGATATAATCGGCATTCAAAAAGCCAATAGGAATATATTTTCTTCTTTCAGAGGAGACTCGAGGAATAACAATATAATCCGCGCTAGGTTGTCGTATTTCTCCAAAAAGAGTTGGGGTTTCTGCCAACTTCTTTGTTGCTTCACGATTGCTTTGTTCACGCATTTCTTTTACAGATGCAACTGCTTTTGCAATAGGAGGTGTGTTACGAATAATGTTTGGAGATACTCCTTTTAACCACATACACCAACGAATCTTATTGTTAATAAATTCCGTTGCACCAACAAATTGTTTGAACACTATTTCAGATTCGGGATATTCTGCTACAATTGCATCTCGCTCTTCTTGAGAATAATTACTCAAAAAGCCATTATCATTAGGCATGCTGCCAAACACAAGTTGAGGGACATCACAAACAGTTTTTTTCACACTTTCGATAAAGACATCTGGTGCATCTATTAAATACGCATTAATGTTATCTACTATTAAAGGTCGCTCTGCAGAAAATATGACTTTAGATTTATAAAACGGAGCAATGCTAAAGCCGATAATAACACAATGCACGTGAGCCTTAATACTTGCTTCGCTATCCCAACGGAATGTGCGGTGAGCAAAATCAATATGCACACCATCTTCAAAAAGAGGTTTCCACAGAATTGCAACGCTTTCGCCTTGTGAAACTGAGTTTGTTGATACCAAGGCGGTACGGATATTTGTACCCTTCATTAAATCAGTAGCTTTTTTGTACCAACAAGAAACGTAGTCAAGATTACCCGCATTTTTCCACTTGACGCCGAAAACAGAGACAACATCATCCTTTTGTTCTTTGGTCATAAGGCGAGCCCCCACAAAAGGCGGATTACCCATTATATAATTAAGCTTGTCCTTAGGCGCAACGGTTTCCCAATCGGTACGCAAAGCATTTCCCTCGACAATGTGTGCATTTGTTTTGAGAGGTAAGAATTCGAGGTTTTGATGTACGATGTCCTCGGTTTCTTTCATCATTTGACTTTCGGCAATCCACAAGGCTGTTTTGGCAACGGTTACGGCAAAGTCATTGATCTCAATGCCGTAAAACTGCGCGATGGAGACGTGAATAACGTCGCCAAAATCAAAAACGATCTGCCCTTTCGTAATCTCTTCCAATGCTTCATTCTCCAAGCGGCGCAGAGAAATATAGGTTTCGGTTAAGAAGTTGCCCGAACCACAAGCGGGATCAAAGAAAGTAAGGTTACCGAGTTTTTCACGGAAAGCATTAATTTTGGTTTCTCTTGTTTTTGCGACCTTAATTGCTTTGATTTCTTCCAATTCTTCACGCAATTCATCAAGGAACAGCGGGTCAATAACTTTATGTATGTTTTCGATAGAGGTATAGTGCATACCACCGCTACGGCGCGTTTCGGGATTCAAGGTGCTTTCGAAAACCGCGCCAAAGATCGTTGGGCTGATATCACTCCAGTCAAAATTCTCACTTGCGTTGCGGAGAAGCAAATCACGAATGGTATCGTTCATTTGCGGAATTTCGATATTTTCGTCCGCAAACAAACCGCCATTTACATACGGGAAGGCGCTCAGCTGCTCGTCCTCATACGGATCGCGGTCATCGGGCTTTGTGTCAAGAATTTTGAATAACTCAATCAAAGCCTTTCGCATATCACGGGCAGAGAAAGACTTAATATAATTATGGAATTTGGAATGTCCGCCGAATATACCGGCATCTTCTGCATAGAGACAGAAAACAAGGCGAACGATGAGTTTGTTAAGGCTTTTAAGAGATTCCTCATTTTCGGGGTCGTGATACTGTTTTAAGATTTCATCATACAGTATGCCGACTAAGTTACCTGCTTGAATGGAAACTTCCATTTCACGACGGATATTATCATCGCCGGTGTCCACAAGGAACATAAGGCGGTAATACTCTTTGGCGAGGTCTTTTACAAAAATCTGCTCCGGCTCACCATTAGGCTTTTCCATATCGTAAACAAGGAATTCTTCAAAATTACAAGTGATGATCCAGCGAGGACGTTGCGAATACGGAAGAACGGCAGAATATCGCTGTGCCTGTTGGAACGGGGTGAGTAAGGTGCCGTCCGACTGTTTGATGGGCTTACGCAGATCTTTATTGCGACCTTTCTGCTCAATAAGCACATGCGTTGCCGAAATAAATCCGTCAATAAAACTTGTGTGGTCAAGGCGCACTTGTTCCTCAAAGGTAATAAACTTTTCGGGTGATTCCACACCCAGGACATCACGAAGAAGCGATAGCCAAAACGGTTGACTTTCGCCTTTTTCGTATCCGCGGTCTTTCCAATACTCTGCGAAGGCTTTTGCAGCCGCGCGACGTTCGGTGTCGTTCATGTTGTCCTCCTAAGATTGGTTTACCGTTTGCACACGAGGCAGACCCAGCCGCGTTGCTCGTAACGTTCGGCCACCGTGAAGCCGCAGGCGGCAAGGGCCGTTACCACGTCCTGCTCGCGCACGTCGATGATGCCCGACACCACGTACACGCCGTCCTCTTTCAGGAACGCGGGCACGGCGGGAGAAAGGGCGATGATGGCGTCCGCCACGATGTTCGCGGCCACCACGTCGTATTGCCCCGTCACCTTGTCGGCAAGGTCGCCCTCCACGATCTCATAGCGCGGGGCGGTCATACCGTTGAGTTCGCCGTTTTCCTGCGCCGTTTTCACCGCGAGCGGGTCGATATCCACACCGAACGCGGATTCAGCCCCGAACAGCAGTGCCGCGATGGAGAGAATACCGCTGCCGCAGCCGATGTCCAAAAAGCGGTCGCCCGCCTTCACCGTTTTTTCCAGCGTTTCCAGTACCAGGCGGGTGGTCTCGTGCCCGCCCGTGCCGAACGCCATACCGGGGTCGATGTGCAACACCGCGCGACCGTCTTTGTTCTCGTCGGTCTCCCACGTGGGGAGAATGAGCAGTTTTTCACCCACCGGCAGGGGCTTGAAGAACTGCTTCCAGTTGTTCGCCCAATCCGCCTCCCGCACCGTGCGGGTGGAAAGCGCGTTGTCGATGCCCGCCGCCGACAGCCGTTCCTGCAAAAAGGCGAGCGCTTCGGCGGGGTTGACGTCGGGTTCCAAATAGATATGAATGAGCGAGCGGGTGCGGTCGCGGGCGAGCAATTCTTCATCGATCAAGTCGATGTGCGCGATCTCGCGTGCGCCCTCTTCCAAGTCGCTGTAATCCTCGATATACAAACCGTACGGTACCGTCATATTGGCGATATCCGCCGCACGGTCGGTGTCCGCGACGGGCACGGAAATGGTAAGCTCGGTCCAGTTGTCCATCATGGTGATACACTCCTTTTGAAATATGCCCCCGTGATACACGGGGGCATATCGATTAAAACGCGATCTTTTCGTTCAAGTAGTTCACGAGGTCGGCGATCGCCACACGCTCTTGCTGCATGGTGTCGCGGTCACGCACCGTGACACAACCGTCGGTCTCGCTGTCGAAGTCGTAGGTGATGCAGAAGGGAGTGCCGATCTCATCCTCACGGCGATAGCGCTTGCCGATAGAGCCGGCATCGTCGAAATCGACCATAAAGTGCTTGGTCAGCATCTGATGCACTTCCAGCGCCTTGTCGCTCAGTTTCTTCGAAAGCGGTAACACGGCGGCTTTGAAGGGCGCCAGTGCGGGATGCAGATGCATCACCACGCGGGTGTCGTTCTTTTCGGCGTCCACCACTTCTTCGTCGTACGCGTCGCACAGGAACGCCAGCACCACGCGGTCGGCACCCAGCGACGGCTCAATGACGTAGGGCACGTAACGCTCGTTGGTCTCGGGATCGAAATAGTCGAGTTTCTGACCCGAATGCTCGCTGTGCTGATTCAAGTCGTAATCGGTGCGGTCGGCAATACCCCACAACTCGCCCCAGCCGAACGGGAAGAGGAACTCGAAGTCGGTGGTCGCTTTGGAATAGAACGCGAGTTCCTCGGGATCGTGGTCACGCAGACGCAGATTTTCTTCACGAATGCCGAGATTCAACAGCCAATCGCGGCAGAAATCCTTCCAGTAACGGAACCATTCGAGGTCGGTACCCGGCTTGCAGAAGAATTCCAGTTCCATCTGCTCAAACTCGCGAATGCGGAAGATGAAGTTGCCGGGGGTGATCTCGTTACGGAAACTCTTGCCTACCTGCGCCACGCCGAAGGGGATCTTGCGGCGGGTGGTGCGCTGAATGTTCTGGAAGTTGACGAAGATGCCCTGCGCCGTTTCGGGGCGGAGGTACAGTTCGCTCTTCGCGTCCTCGGTGACACCCTGGAAGGTCTTGAACATCAGGTTGAACTGACGGATGTCGGTGAAGTTATGGCTGCCGCAATCGGGGCAGGCGATGTTGTTTTCACGGATGTAGTCCATCATCTGCTCGTTCGACCAGCCGTCGGCGGCAGTACCGCAGAAATCTTCAATAAGCTTATCCGCACGGTGACGGGATTTGCAATCCTTGCAATCCATCAGCGGGTCGGAAAAACCGCCCACGTGACCGGACGCCACCCACACCTGCGGGTTCATCAAAATCGCGCTGTCCAGCCCGACGTTGGTGGGGCTTTCCTGCACGAACTTTTTCAGCCACGCCTTTTTGACGTTATTCTTCAGTTCCACACCCAAGGGGCCGTAGTCCCACGAGTTGGCAAGGCCGCCGTAAATGTCCGAGCCGGGATACACGAAACCGCGCCCTTTGCACAGAGCGACGATCTTTTCCATGGTCTTTTCACTGTTTTGCATGCGGATACTTCCTTTACATAATAATACAAAATATATGATACTCAAAAAGGGCGAAAATGTCAAGGGGAATCCGCAATCAAAAGCCGTTCTACGCACAATATGACGGCAAGAAACGAAAAGACTTGACAGGGCACTGCATACGGCGTATACTTTAATTATATCAAACAGACGAAAATGATCAAATTGAAATTGAAGGATGATCAAATGAGAGCGTATCACTACAGCCGAAGATGGCAATCGCTTTTGACGCCTGAGATCGTGTCGCTGCTTTCACAGATACACGAATGCAAGGGCGAACATAATTTGTTTGTCGAAACGCAGAGCGATACCCTCACGGGTCTTTTGGAAATTGCGAAGATACAAAGCACCGAAGCGTCCAATAAGATCGAGGGAATATACACGTCGGACGAACGCTTGAAAAAACTCGTTGCGAATAAAGCGACACCGCGTACGCGGGGTGAGCAGGAGATCGCGGGTTACCGTGACGTGCTTGCCACCATACACGAGAGTTATGAATTCATTCCGTTACGCCCCGCCATTATTTTGCAATTGCATCGCGACTTGTACAAGTTCAGCGGGAAATCCATCGGCGGTGCGTACAAAAATGCGGATAACGTGATTGCCGAGGAAGATGCCGCGGGTAACCGCTTCGTGCGGTTTGAACCCGTGCCTGCGTGGGAAACGCCGCAAGCAATCGCCGCCGCGTGTGCCGCGTTTGACGATGCGATGAAAACGGGCGATGCCGACCCGTTGCTCGTTATCCCGATGTTTATTTTGGATTTTTTGTGCATCCATCCGTTCAACGACGGCAATGGTCGAATGAGCCGCTTACTCACGCTCTTGCTGCTGTACCGTGCGGGATACGTCGTAGGGAAATATATCAGTATCGAAAAGATGATTGAATCTTCTAAAGAGACCTACTACGAAGCACTGCAACAGAGTTCGTACGGGTGGCACGCGGGGGCGAACGATTACGCCTATTTCGTACGGTACACGTTGGGCGTCGTTTTGGCGGCGTATCGCGAATTTTCTTCGCGCGTACGCACGCAGACGGCGAACGGTTTGTCCAAGCCCGAGCGCATCCGCGAGACTATCAAGGATACCCTCGGCAAGATCACGAAAGCGGAGATTATGCAAAAGTGTCCCGATATCAGCCAGGTGACGGTACAGCGTGCGCTGAACGATCTTGTAAAAAGCGGGGACATTGTAAAAATCGGCGGCGGACGCTACACGTCGTATATTTGGAACAGGGAGAAAGAAGTATGATCACAGGTGAATTGAAAAATAAAATTGACAGTTTGTGGGACGTGTTTGCCGCGGGTGGACTGGTGAATCCGCTGGACGTTATTGAGCAGATCACCTACCTTATGTTTATCCGCGATCTGGACGATGCGGACAATCTGCGTGCGAAGGAAAGTGCGATGCTGGGGCTGCCGTTCCAAAGCATTTTTGCGGGCGAAGTCACGGTCGGCGAGCGCAGAGTGGACGGCAACAGTCTGAAGTGGTCGGTCTTCCGTGATTTTCCCGCGGGTAAGATGTATGCCACCGTGCAGGAATTGGTGTTCCCGTTCATCAAAAATCTGGACGGCCAAAAAGACAGTGCGTATTCGAAATATATGGACGACGCGATCTTCAAACTGCCCACCCCGCTGCTGCTTTCCAAAGTGGTGGATGCGTTGGATGAAATTTACGCGCTGATGGCAAAGGAACCGGGGAAAGACGTGCGCGGGGATACGTACGAATACCTGCTCAACAAGATCGCCCAGTCGGGGCTGAACGGTCAGTTCCGTACCCCGCGCCATATCATTCGCATGATGGTGGATATGATGGCGCCCAAAGCCGACGACGTGATCTGCGACCCCGCGTGCGGTACGAGCGGCTTTTTGGTGGCGGCAGGCGACTATTTGAAAGAGAATTGCAGGGAAGAGATATTCTTTGATAAGCAGAAAAAAGATCACTATATGAATCATATGTTTTTCGGCTACGATATGGACAGAACCATGCTGCGTATCGGTGCGATGAACATGATGACCCACGGTGTGGAGCACCCGTTTATCGAGTACCGCGACAGCCTTTCCGACCAAAATGCCGACAAAGACAAGTATTCGCTGATCCTTGCAAACCCGCCGTTTAAGGGTAGCCTGGACTACGACACCGTCTCTGCCGACCTTTTGAAGGTGTGCAAGACCAAGAAGACGGAACTGCTGTTTTTGGCGCTGTTTTTGCGGATGTTGCGCACGGGCGGTCGCTGTGCGTGCATCGTGCCGGACGGCGTGCTGTTCGGCTCGTCCACGGCACACAAAGCCATTCGGAAAGAATTGATCGAAAACAACCGTCTGGAAGCGGTCGTGTCGATGCCCTCGGGGGTGTTCAAGCCCTATGCGGGCGTTTCCACGGGAATTTTGATCTTCACCAAAACGGGATACGGCGGCACCGACAAGGTGTGGTTTTACGATATGCAGGCGGACGGCTATTCGCTCGACGATAAGCGCACCCCCGTTGCCGAAAACGATATCCCCGATATCGTGGCGCGCTTTCGCTCGCTCCAACCCGTAGGGGACGGCGCCCTCGACGTCCCGTATAACGAAGCCGAAAACCCGCGCACGGCAAAATCCTTCTTCGTGCCGAAGCAGGAAATTGTGGATAACGATTATGACCTGTCCATTAATAAGTACAAAAAGACGGAGTATAAGCCGGTGGAATATCCCTCCACCGCGGAATTGATGGCCGACCTGCACGAGTTGGAGATGCAGATCACGGCGGGTCTTGCGGAGCTGGAGGGGATGCTGTGATGGCTAAAATTAGTATTGATATTGATAACGTCAAAGAATCTTTAATCAATATCGGATATGAGATAAGCGATTGCATTGAACGCAATAACAATGGCTTGAACTGGCAATTGAAATTTCATAATAGTGGCGCAATTGTTACGGTTTACGACACAAACACCAAGAAAAACACTGTTGTAAATGGTAAGTTTGAAACAGGAGAAAAAGAGAATCTTAAGGAGATTGTGGATGGACTTAAGTGCAAGGAAATTTCTATCTCCTCGCTCAACTCCGTCATCGTTTCATACATTAATTCTAAACAAGAAGCATGTCATTATGACTTCAAACAAGAATGGCACTCTGCTTCTAAAGACGCCGACTTACTTCACGATATTTTATGCTTGGCTAATAATACAGATAATGCCGATGCGTATTTGATTATCGGTGTGACGGACTCGTATGATGTAGTGGGTGTAACTGATTGGAAAAAGTCTAACGAGGTGTTTGATTATCTGCGAAGCAAGAAGTTTGCAGGAAGTCGTATGCCCGAAATACAGATTCACAAGCTCTATTACAAGCATCGAAAAATTGATGTTGTTGAAATTAAGAGTTCCAAAAATGTTCCATTTTATTTGGCAGAAAAGTATAGGGATGTTGGTGTTCAGATATATACTCGCGTTGGCGATACAAATACGCCCAAAAATGAGTGCGCAAACTATAATGATGTAGAAGCACTTTGGAGAATTCATTTTGAACGCGAAAAAGAGTAATGTTCAGGAGTGAATGATTAATGGCAAAAAAGAAAGACAAACCGCAAGTTATCAATAACATTCAGGAATTGAATCTTGAAATTGATTATGATAAGCTTGCACAAGCGATAGTTAAAGCAAAGCAAATTGAAGAAGAAAACGTAGCTGAGAAAAAAGCAGCAGATTTAGAAGAATGGAAAAGAAGTCTTGGTGTAAATAAACACGAAGATAAAAAGGGAATCAAAAAGAAGATTTATGTGTTTTGCAATAATGTAAAAGTATTCTTTAACCTAATCTTCTTTTCGAAGAAAAAGAAAGTCCGAGTTTCAATGACCGGTGCTTTTATGCAGAGCACTACAGCCACATTTTTCCACGTAATAAAAGTTATGCTTTGGATACTGTCGCTGGCATTTATCAGCGTTTGCGTTTATCATGGAAACATGGCTTTTGATCTTTTGAATTATGTATATTACATAGGTTTTGCAATAGTTGCTTTCATGTTGGCAAGTATTTTCAGGCTAATGGCTATTGAAACTGAACAAATAACAGATAGAGAACGTGTTCTTGGAATTTTTACCGCAGTAATGTCGGTAATGCCTATGATAGAAATTATAGTTTCCTTTTTCAAGGAGGTGGGATAATGAAGCTGAGTGATGTTTGTACAAAAGGAACATCTAATATTGCTCAAAAAGACTTGGATGCGCGTAATGGGGCATATCCCATCTATGGTGCAAGTGGATTTATTAAAAACGTAGATTTTTATCACCAAGATAAACCTTACATTGCGATTGTAAAAGATGGTGCAGGAGTTGGGCGCGTTATGAAGTTGCCTGCTAAGTCTTCTGTTATAGGCACAATGCAGTATATCATACCTAACGAAGGTGTTTCTGTAGAGTATTTGGCATATGCATTGGAACATATGAACTTATCGAAGTATTATTTAGGTGCTGCAATTCCTCACATTTATTTTAAGGATTATTGTAATGAACCATTGCCTAATCACACGCAAGAAGAACAAGAGCAAATTTCACGAACACTGGGAACGATTACTAATTTGATTTTTCCTCGCAAACAGCAACTTTCAAAATTGGATGAGCTTGTCAAATCCCGATTTATCGAACTGTTTGGTGACATAAACGTCAACGACAAAGGGTGGGACATCCAACCGTTGGGCGAACTGTGTACGATAGTAAGAGGTGGTTCACCTCGACCTATTGATAAGTATCTTGGCGGTAATATTCCGTGGATAAAGATTGGCGATGCTACAGATGGAGAGAATATATACCTCCATTCCACAAAAGAACATATTATTCAGGCTGGTGTGTCAAAGAGCCGTATGGTAAAGGCCGGAAGTTTAATATTTGCTAATTGTGGAGTATCGCTTGGTTTTGCACGTATCATTACGTTTGATGGTTGCATACACGATGGATGGCTTGCAATGGAGGACATTGACGAAAGATTAGACAAAGTCTTTTTATTGCAAGCGCTAAATCAAATGACAGACCATTTTAGAAGAATCGCTCCGGCGGGAACGCAACCTAATTTGAACACGGCAATTATGAAAGCCTATAAACAAATTATTCCTCCGATAGAACTCCAGAGGGAGTTTATAGCCTTCGTCGAACAGACCGACAAATCAAAATTTGCAATACAGCAAAGTCTTGATAAACTTGAAACAATGAAAAAAGCACTAATGCAACAATATTTCGGATAAAGGAGAAACTCAAATTGAAAAACAACGATTTTATACAAATGGTTTCAGAAGATATAAAAAGATGTGAGGAAGCTATATCGTCCGGACAAAATGTGAATTCTCTTTTGAATGAATTAGTGGGGAAATATTCAAAAGTTTCCCTTAACTTTCCTGACATTGAAATGAATGCATTATTATTCAGAATGCACCCTAATGTTCCTAAAGAAAATCTGCAGACAATTCAAGGCTTTTTAAAAGCCTACTTACTAAATAATTGTGAAGATTATCGATTTGATGATACAAAGAGCACGGGGATTAATGTAATAACAAATATAAATAATTCTAACGAAAACAATGTGAGAATAGAAAGTTTTTCGGAAGTGAAAAACAAGGTTGAAAATATGACCTCTTTGCCAGATGGAGAAATAGAGGAAATTCTATCGAAGATTACCGAACTTGAAGATATCGTAAATTCAAGTGAAAGAAAAAGTAAAAAATGGTCAAAAGCAACAGATATTATAAAATGGGTGGCAGACAAAGGAATTGATGTTGGGTTGACATTGTTGCCGCTTATTTTAAAACTTGGAGAGTAAAATTTGAAAAGAAGGAAATATGAATGAATATTACGTTTTTGATTGGCAACGGTTTTGATAGAAACCTTGGACTTGATACAACATATTCAAAGTTTGTTGAACATTATAAAAAAATAGCGCCTAAAACAGACAATCTAAAGAAATTCCACAATTACATAAAAGATAATGAAGAACTGTGGTCAAGTGCAGAAATTGCTATGGGGAAATACACAGGTGAATTAGAAACAGGCGTAGCCGAAGTTTTCTCTGAGTGTCACACGGATTTTTGCGAGAAGTTAGCGGAATATTTAAAATTGCAAATGGAACGTATGGATTACGATGACTCGTCAGAAATTATAATAAAAGCTTTTTCTAACTTGAATAAAATCATTCAATCCTTCCCGACACAAGAGCGAGATGTATTAAATGCTGTATATAAAAACAGAAACAGCGAACCAATTACGTTCAATTTCATTTGTTATAATTATACTGATACATTAGATCAATGTATTTTCCTTGTGAAGAACGGATCCGGCTCTCTTGGTAGCCATAAGTACGGCAATCAAGTCTTAAATCACTCAATAGGTCAGATTTGTCATGTGCATGGAACTGTTGATAATGAAATGGTTTTTGGCGTGAATGATGATTCTCAAATTTCGAAAGCAGATGTTTTCGATTGCGAAGACGGTGATTTGTACAAAAACATGTTAATAAAAATTCAGGCCAACGCCTCATATTTGGAAAATACTGATTCAAAAGCCGCACAAATAATTCAGAATAGTCATTTGATCTATATATACGGTATGTCAATCGGAGAAACAGATAAACTTTGGTGGGATCGAATTTGTACATGGTTAAGCGGTAATGGTGAACGTCAGTTAATTGTTCAAAAATATGATATGCCTGCTAAAACTGTAATACAGTTACCATATCAGCTTGCCGAACGCAGAGCAAGACGAGATATAACTAAGCATTCCTCATTGGATGATAATAAGAAAAAACATATCGAGTCTCGTATTCATATTACGGGTGAAAACATTTTTGGTGATATCAAAGACATTGCGAAAGAACTCGGACATAAAAAATATTTAACCGTTTTGGAACAGATTAATTCCGAAGAAAAGGAATTAGCACCAGTTTAAAATATATTTAAGGAGGTCAAGCGATGACCAACTTTGATTTTTTAACACGCGACACACAATTTGACACCTTTTCGGGTGCGGCGGTGGCGGCGGAAAAGACGCTGCCTATTGACGTGTGTACGTGTGCGATCAACTGCCGCCGCGCGATGGAGATGGCTGTCAAATGGATGTATTCCGTTGACAGTTCTCTTGTCATGCCTTGGCAAGACACTTTGGTCAGCTTGATGAGCACCGAAGAGTTCCGCGATGTGGTGGGTGCCGATATCTGGCGACGGATGGATCTCATTCGCGTCGTGGGCAATAATGCCGCGCACACGGGCAAGAAGGTGACGAAAGAGCAGGCGATGCTCTGCCTTGAAAATCTGTATATCTTTATGGACTTCGTGGCTTGCTGTTACGGAAAGGACTACGAGCAAGGCGCGTTTGACCCCGCGCTGTTGAAAGCGGCTTCGGCGGAAGCGATTCCCGCCGTTTCTGTGCCCGACGTGGACCTTGCCGCACTGATGGCGGAAAATGCCGCGCTGAAGGCGGAGCTTACCGCCCGCCGTGCAGAGCAACAGCCGACCTACGTGCCGAAGCCGTTGGATATTTCCGAATATCAAACGCGCAAGCTCTATATCGACACGATGTTGACCGACGCGGGGTGGACGGAAGGCAAGGACTGGATCAACGAATATGAACTCCCCGGCATGCCGAACCGATCGGAGGTGGGGTTTGCCGATTACGTGCTGTTCGGTGACGACGGCCGACCGCTTGCCGTGATCGAAGCGAAGCGCACCTGCAAGGACGTTGCCGTGGGCCGACAGCAGGCGAAACTCTACGCCGACCTTTTGGAGAAAACATTCGGCCGCCGCCCCGTCATCTTCCTCACCAACGGCTTTGACACCCGCATCACCGACAATCGGTACCCCGAACGCCGCGTGGCTGCCATCTATTCCAAACGCGATCTGGAAAAACTTTTCAATCTGCAAACCATGCGGACAAGTTTGAAGAACGTGACGGTGGACCGCAACATTGCGGGGCGGTATTATCAAGAGGGCGCCATCAAAGCGGTGTGCGATGCCTTCGGCAACAAGAACCGCCGCAAAGCGCTGCTCGTGATGGCGACGGGGTCGGGCAAGACGCGCACGGTCATTGCCCTGTGCGACGTGTTGTTGCAACACGGATGGGTGAAGAATATTCTGTTCCTTGCCGACCGCACGTCGCTTGTTACGCAGGCGAAGCGCAGTTTTGTGAATCTGTTGCCCGATCTGTCGGTGACCAACCTTTGCGAAGAAAAGGACAACTATACCGCGCACTGCGTGTTTTCCACCTACCAAACGATGATGCATTGCATTGATAACGTGACGGATGACGAGGGAAAACTCTTTACTTGCGGGCATTTTGATCTGGTGATCTGTGACGAAGCCCACCGTTCGATCTACAACAAATACCGCGACATATTCCGCTATTTTGATGCGCCGCTCGTGGGGCTTACCGCGACACCGAAGGACGAGATCGACAAAAACACCTACGAGGTGTTTGAACTTGAAAACGGTGTGCCGACCTACGGCTACGAATTGGCGGATGCGGTGAAGGATGGCTTTCTCGTAGACTTCATGTCGGTGGAGACGAAGCTCAAGTTCATTGAGCAAGGCATCGTGTACGACGAATTGTCGGACGAGGACAAAGAGGCGTATGAAGCGACCTTCGCACAGGACGGTGAACTGCCCGACAAGATCGGGTCGTCGGCACTGAACGACTGGATCTTTAACGAGGACACCATCAAAGAAGTGCTGAACGTGCTGATGACCCACGGCATTACGGTGGATTACGGACAAAAGATCGGCAAGACGATCATCTTTGCGAAGAACCACCGCCACGCCGAGAAGATATTCGAGGTGTTCAATAAAGAGTATCCGCATTTGAACGGGTTTGCCAAAGTGATCGATAATACCGTCAACTACGCGCAAAGTGCGATTGACGAATTTTCCGACGGCAAGAAGTTGCCGCAGATTGCCATTTCGGTGGACATGCTGGATACGGGCATCGACGTGCCCGAAGTGCTCAATCTTGTGTTCTTCAAAAAAGTGATGAGCAAAGCGAAATTCTGGCAAATGATCGGGCGCGGAACGCGTCTTTGCCCCGGGCTTATCAACGGCGAAGATAAGACGAAATTCTACATCTTCGATTTCTGCGGGAATTTTGAGTTTTTCCGCATGGGCGGCAAGGGACGCTCCGCCAATCAGATCGCGTTGCAGGGCGCTATCTTCAATTTAAAGGCGCAGATGGCTTTTAAACTGCAAGACCTTGTGTATCAGACCGATGAGTTGATCGCTTTTCGCAACGAACTTGTCGAGGATATGGTGCGCAAAGTGCGGGAACTCAACAAGGAGAATTTTGCCGTTCGTCAGCATCTCAAATACGTTGAGTTGTACGCTTCTCCCGAAAACTACACGCCGCTTTCCTATGAAGATACGCTGTTGATCGCAGACGAGCTTGCCCCTCTCATCATTCCCGACGAGGATGACCCGAAGGCGTTGCGTTTTGATGCGTTGCTGTACGGCATTGAGTTGGCGCTTTTGGCAGGTAAAAAGTACGGAAAGGCGCGCAGTGATCTGTACAAAAAAGTGGCAGGTATTGCGGGGGTTGCCAATATTCCCGAGATCATGGTGCAGTCGGAGTTGATCGATACGATCCTGCACACCGATTACGTTGAGCGGGCGGGGATACACGAATTTGAACATATTCGTAAAAGCTTGCGTGATCTGATCAAGTACATTCCGTACGGCGGCGCCGTATACCACACCAACTTTGACGATGAGATATTGTCGATGGAGTGGAAGGAATCCGAGCTGGAAAGTGATGATCTCCAAAACTATAAAGCCAAAGCCGAGTTTTACGTTCGGCAACACCAAGATAACGAAGTGATTGCCAAGTTGCGCTCAAACGTTCCGCTCAGTGCCGCCGACGTGAAGGTTTTGGAGCAGATACTGTGGAGCGAGGTGGGAACGCGGGAGGATTATCAAGCGGAGTTCGGCGAGAAACCCCTCGGTGAGTTCGTGCGGGAGATCGTGGGGTTGGATATGAGCGCCGCCAAAGCGGCTTTTGCGGCGTATTTGGAGGATGTGAATCTGGATTCGCGCCAGATCTATTTTGTGAATCAGATCGTGGAATATATCGTGCGTAACGGTTTGATGAAGGATCTTTCGGTATTGCAAGAATCCCCGTTTACCGATATGGGAAGTGTCGTGGAAATATTTACCGATCTTACCGTGTGGATGGGGATCCGCAAGATCATCGAGGAAGTTAACGCCAATGCACTGGCGGCGTAAAGGTGGTGAGAGTGTGCTGTACCGTACGCAAAACGAGATTGCCGATTGTGAAAAAATTCGCCTGTGCCGCAAGACGGAAGACGGCGTTTGCCCCGCGCACCGTCACGAATTCGTGGAGTTGTGCTACGTGCTGGCGGGCTGCGGCACACAGCGGGTAGACGAGCGGGTGTACGAGGTGAAGCACGGCGACCTTTTGTTTATCGACCCCGGTCAAACGCACGAGATCACGGCGGCGGAGCCGATGACCTACGTGGATATTTTGCTGGAGCCCGCCTTTTTCAGCGAGAAGTTGATGGACACCGAAAGCATTACGCACATCTTCCGTTACTGCGCGTTGCGTGAATTTTCGGGTGAGGGCGGCTGGCCCGCGCAGTGTGTGCGGTTTCGCGGCGAAGAGCGGGTGCGTGCCGACCGCCTGGTGGAGATCTTGCTCACCGAATACGACGAGCAACGGGCGGATTATCTGCCCGCCTTGCGCGGCGGCGTGCAGATGTTGTTCGTGTGGATGGTGCGCAAACTTGGGGAAGACACCCCCGAAACGGTGAACGCGGTGGTGGAAGAAGCGCTCGAATATATCGACACCCATTTTGCCGAAAAACTCACCTTGCGGGAACTGGCGGCGAAAGGCTTTTACAGTGCCGACCACTTGAGCCGTCTGCTCAAACAGGCGTGCGGCGAAAGCTTTTCGGAATACTTAAAACGGCGGCGCATCGACCGTGCGGCGCAACTGCTTGCGGCGGGCGGCGCGTCGGTGGCGGACGTGATGGCACAGTGCGGGTACAACGATCCGAAACTGTTTTACCGCCATTTTAAGGAACGACACGGGGTCTCGCCCCGCAAGTTCGCGGAATAACCTAAAGATCACACGGAAAAGGGACTTGTCAGAAAGTCTCTTTTTCTTATACAATAAGATCAAAAGGAGGAATGTATCATGATGAAAATCAACCGCGCCGAACTGCGCGACAAGATCTACGCCTGCTGGATGGGTAAAAACCTCGGCGGCACGCTCGGCACGCCGTTCGAAAATACCCGCAGCGTCATCGAGGTGGACGGCATGACCACCCCGCCCGGCAAGCCCCTGCCGAACGACGATCTCGACCTGCAACTCGTGTGGCTGCTTGCAATGGCGGACGTCGGCCCGAAGAACATCAACGCCTCGCTGCTCGGCGAATATTGGCTGGAATACATCACCCCCTTCTGGGCGGAGTACGGCCGTTGCAAGGCAAATATGCGGGACGGCTTGATCCCGCCCGTATCGGGTCAGTACCGTAACGAGGAGTGGTGTAACTCCAACGGTGCGTGGATCCGCACCGAAATCTGGGCGACGCTCTGCCCCGGCGATATCCCGCAGGCGGTGAAGTTTGCGACCGAGGACTCCGGTGTGGACCACGGCCGCGGCGAAGGGATGTACGCCGCACGCTTCGTGGCGGCGATGGAGTCGGCGGCGTTCTTCGAAAGTGATCTGCGCACGCTGATCAACATCGGTCTGCGTCACATTCCCGAGTCCTGCCGTATGTTCCGTTTCGTGAACACCGTGACCGAATGCTTCGACAGCGGCAAAACGTGGCTCGAGACCCGCAACATCATCACCGATATGGCATTGGAAGATCCCGCTCTCGGTTGGTTCCAAGCCCCTGCCAACGTCAGCTACGCGCTGATCGGTCTTTTGTGGGGCGCGGGCGATTTTAAGGAATCCTTGCTGATCGCGGTACGTTGCGGCGACGATACCGACTGCTCGGCGGCAACGGCGGGCTCTCTGCTCGGCATTATGCACGGCACGGCGATCCTGCCCGAAGACTGGTGCCGCCATATCGGTGACGAGATCATCACCTGCTCACTTGCGACCGCGGTGCTGAAGACGTATAACGAAGTAAATCCGCGCGAGCATTTCATGGTGCCCTACACCTGCACCGATCTGACCGACCGCGTGATGGAGTTGATCCCCGTGACGCTGTACGGCCGTCAGGTGCAAGTTGTGGACGGCGAGACCGCACGCGACGAAGCAACCTGGAACTGGCTGCGTGAGGGCTGGGGCACCGCGGAACTCGTGCCCGACAGTTACGAGTTTTCCGCCGAATCCATTTTGGCGAAGTATACCGTCCGTTACGTGGAGACCCCCGATATTGCGCCCTTGGAGGAGCGGCACATCAAGTTGCGCGTGCATCACAAGTTCCTCGGCCAGAAGGGGATGAAGTTCCGTTGGATCCTGCCCGAAGGCTGGTCGGTCAAGGGGCGGCAGACCGCCATGCTCGAAGCGGTACACTGGTGGGACGTCAACACCGACTTTACCATCACCGCGGGTGAGACGGTGGAAGCGAAGAACGTCGCGATCTTGCAGATCACCTTCGAAGGCCACCACGATATGGCGCTCATTCCCGTGCAGTTTATGGGTTAATTTTTGAAAAAGGCAGTGTTCGGCAGTGAACACTGCCTTTTTTCTGCAAAAAACGGTTGCAATTTTCTCGGAATGCGTATATAATATATCTGTCATCGCGTGCTTTGGGGCATACGGATGGATCGGTCCTGTGCGATGGACCGCTGTGAACCATGTCAGGCGGGGAACCGAGCAGCATTAAGCGGTTGGCTCCGTGCGCCGCAGGTAACCGGTTTGTCC
>SVPJ01000013.1 GCA_015065885.1 Oscillospiraceae bacterium
CCGGCAAGATTGACGATGCCCGGTTTGCAAAAATGGCAAAACGGTATGAGCAGGAACAGGGCGAAGCCGCTGGAAAGATCAAGGCCCTGCGGCTGGAACTGAAAAAGGCCGAGGGCCAGCAGATGGATATGGAGGACTTTCTGGAAACGGTGCGGCGGTACATCCATGTGACGAAAACCACCCGGCGCATGGTGTCCGAACTCATTGACCACATCGATGTGTACCACGCTGAAAAACAGGACGGAGTAAACAATCAGCAGGTGGTCATCCACTACAACTGTATCGGTGCTTTTGATGTGCCAGATCGCAAGAAGATCCCGGAGGCCGACATCATCATGGAAACGCGTAAAGGCGTAGCTGTCAGCTACGCCCCGGTACAAATCGCTGTATGAACTTTGCAGAAAATGAAAATGCGGAGTGTCCGTTACAGGATACTCAAATCCTATAAGGACACTCCGCATGGTCCGAGTGACAGGACTTGAACCTGCGGCCTCTTGACCCCCAGTCAAGCGCGCTACCAGCTGCGCCACACCCGGATATTCTCGCGAACAGCAATTATAATACCATCATAATCGGCATTTGTCAACCCTTTTTTGCAATTCTTTATAAGGTTTTTCAGTAAACACGAACCGCCCGAACAGAAGTCGGGCGGTTCGTATGTTTTTTGGAAATGTTACGGCAATACGTTGCCGGCGGCTTGGTAGAGCGCGTACCAGTCCTCCCGCGAAAGGGTGACGTCCGCCGCCGCGAGGCAATCTGCCAAACGTGCGGGGGTGGTGGTGCCCGTCACGGGTTGCATTTTCGCAGGGTGGCGTAAGATCCACGCGAAGGCGAGGGTGGTCTTGCTGATACCGTACTTTTCCGAAAGCGTGTCCATCGCGGCGTTCAATGCGGGGAACTGCTCGTTATCCACGAAGCACCCCTTGAAGAAGCCGTACTGCATCGGCGACCACGGCTGAATGGTGATCTTGTTCAAACGGCAGAAATCCAGCACGCCGCCGTCGCGGTTGATACCTGCTTCGTTTTGCATGTTGACGTTGAAACCCGATTGCAACATCGGGGTGTGCATCACGCCGAACTGCAACTGGTTGACCACGAGCGGCATATCCAGCGCACTTTGCAACAACTGCATCTGCATCGGGTTTTGGTTGGACACGCCGAAGTGGCGCACCTTACCGTCTGCTTTCAGTTTGTCAAACGCGCGGGCGACCTCTTCGGGCTCCATCAAGGTGTCGGGTCGGTGCAGTAACAACACGTCTACGTAGTCGGTGCCCAGCCGCTTCAGGCTGCCCTCGACCGCATTTACGATATGGTCGTAGGAAAAATCGAACATTTTTCCCGGCACGATGCCGCACTTGGTCTGGATCAGCACCTGTTCGCGCCGTGCGGGGGTGAGTGCCTTGGCGAAGATCTCCTCGCTTTTGCCGGCACCGTAGATGTCGGCGTGGTCGAAGAAATTCGCGCCACGGGACAGTGCGACGTCCAACAGTTCTTCCACTTCTCTGACCGTTTTGCCGCCGAAACGCATACAGCCGACCGCCACGGTCGGCACCGAAAGATCACTTTTGCCAAGGGGGATACCGTGCATACTTATCTCTCCTTTTTATCGTCCCGCACGAAGGGCGGGTGAACGGTGGTGTCGAGCAGTGCGCCGTACAACGCCGGACGGCGATACGCGTTGCCGTGTACCTCTTCGGCACGGTAGCGGCGCAACATATCCAAATCCAGCGAGGCTACGTAGATGCCTTCCGCTTCGCCCGCCTGCAAAAGACAGGTGTCGCGCGAACCTTCGAGTTCCGGCAGGTACGCCACACCGTCAAAGAGCGACGAGCCGCCGTTACAATCGGGTACACCCGCGGGATAGTTGCAGGTGGCGATCGCCATCATATTCTCATACGCACGTGCGCGCAACTGGGAAAGGCGGTTGATCTCCATCGGGCAGGCGTTCGGCACCAACACGAGTTCCGCGCCCTGTAACATCAACAGACGCGCACTTTCGGGAAATTCGCGGTCGTAGCAGATCATCGCACCCACGGCAACGAAGCCGACGGCGGTATCCAACACGGTGGTGTGAAAGCCGTCGCCGCCCGCAAGGTCGTGCTCCGCACCGAAATCGCAGGTGTGTACTTTGGCGTAGGTCAGCATACGACGACCGAAGCGGTCGAACAGCACGAGGGTGTTGCGGGGCGGTCCGTCCTGTTGTTCCAGCAGGGTGATACCGATCGCCATCGAGAGTTCTGCCGCGAGTTTGCCGAACGCCGTAACGAAGTCGCCGTGCGCGTCAAGAGCGTCCTGCTGCCATACGGCAGGCGGACGGTCGTAAATATCGTACCCGCAACTGAACATTTCGGGAAACAGTGCCATGTCCGCACCCATTTCCTTCGCTTCACGGCAAGAGCGGATACCCTTTGCCAAATTTCCTTCAAGCGTGCCCGTGGGGGCGATCTGCAACAGCGCGATCTTCAGTTTATCCGCCATAACCGCATACCTCAAACAGAAGCGACACGGCAATGCCGAGTGCGGCGGACAGCAGGATCAACTGAATGGCAGACAGTTTCTTCCATACCTTCAATAGTAGGAAGTAGATACCCACCAACAGTGCAAAAATCACGACCGACACGGGGTCAAACGCAAAGGCGGTGAGACTGACGTATCCCACGGCTTTGGCAAGTAACAGCAAGCCCGTTGAGAGAATGAGCGCGGCAATGACGGGTTGCACACCGCGGATAAACCCGCGAAACGCGCGGGTGTTGGTAAGCGACTTCATCACCGAAGCGACCAACAGGATAATCAAGAACGAGGGGAGTACCACGCCGAGAGTGGCAAGGATACTGCCGAGAATACCGCCCTGCACTGCGCCGACGTAGGTCGCCATATTGATGGCGATGGGGCCGGGGGTGGATTCACACACACCGATGAAGTTGTAAAACTGTGACTCGGTCAGCCACGTGTGCAGTAATACGGTTTCTTCTACCAGCGGGATCATCGCAAAACCGCCGCCGAAGGTGAACAGGCCGATCTTGAAAAACTCCAAAAACAGTTGCAGATAGATCATTGCTGCACCTCCTCGCGATTGAGAAGCGCATAGGCGACGATGCCGATGATGCCGCCGATCAAAATGAAGAAGACCGAACTGAACTGTACCGCAAACAGATCGAACAGGATCATCAACACGAGTACCGTACCGAACGAAACGAGCGGCAGGGGACGACGCTTGGTCTTGCGAAACATATCCCACCCCGCACGGGTGATGAGGAACGCCACCGCACACTGAATACCGCGGAACGCGTACGCCACGAAGCGGTTTTTCATAAACGCATCCAAAAACAGCGAGATGGTGAAAATGATGATCATCGACGGCAACACCACGCCGAAGGTCGCGGCGGCACTGCCGAGTACGCCGCGGCGTTTGTACCCCACGTAGGTCGCCATATTGATAGCGATGGGGCCGGGGGTGGATTCCGCAATGGCGATGATCTCCAAAAACTCCTCTTCGGTCAGCCACTTCTTGGTTTGTACTACCGCTTCACGCACCGTGGCGATCATGGCGTAGCCGCCGCCGAAGGTGAACAGACCGATCTTAAAAAACGTCCAAAACAGTTCGAACATAAACCTCACCCTAACAATACGTCAAAAATCAACATCACGCAAAAACCGACCAACAGGGAATAGGTCGCCCCACGCTCACAGCCGTGTGCGTGGGTCTCGGGGATCATCTCGTCACTGATGACGTACAGCATCGTGCCGCCCGCAAACGCCAATGCGAAGGGAAGCACCGCCGCCGACAGCGAGACCGCAAAATACCCGAGCAGAGTACCGAGAACTTCGATGAGACCGGTAGCCATAGCAATGAACAGCGTGCGCACGGGGGAGATGCCCGCCGCGAGCATCGGCGCGATAATGACCATACCTTCGGGTACGTTTTGCAGTGCAATACCGCCTGCGACGGTCAGTGCTTCGGCGGTGTTGCCCGTACCGAAGCCGACACCCGCCGCAATACCTTCGGGCAGGTTGTGAATGGCAATGGCGATCACAAACAGCAGAATACGGCTGAGTTGCTCGCCCTTTTCGGGATGTGCTTCCTGATCGACCCCCGTCAGGCGATGCAGGTGCGGCACCAACTTGTCGATCAAATTGACACACAGTGCGCCGCAGAAGATACCCGCTACCGTGACGAGCAACGAAAGGTTGCCGCCGTATTCCAGCGAGGGGAGGATCAGCCCGCACACCGCCGCCGCCAGCATTACGCCTGCGGCAAACGCCAACACGATATCGCTGAACGTATGAGAGATCTTTTTGAATATAAAACCCAATACGGCACCGAGAATGGTGGCACCGCCCACACCGAGGGCGGTGAGTAATACAACGGTCATGTGCTTACTCCTTTTCGGCAGGGGTGTCGATCCACGTGAACTCGGTCTGCTGATAGACGAAGTAGTTCAACCAGTTGGAGAACAACAGGTTTGCGTGACTGCGCCAGGTCATCGGCGGGAGCATCTCCGGGTCGTCGGCAGGGAAGTAGTTTTGCGGGATCTCAGGGTCAATGCCGCGACGCTGATCGCGGGTGTATTCCCCCGCAAGGGTCATGCGGTCGTACTCAAAATGCCCCGTGATGAACACCTGCCGCGCATCGGCGGTGGCGACCAGCGCCACACCTGCCGTTTCGGAAACGGCAAGCAACTGCAGGTTGTGGTTTTGGCGGATATCGTCCACCGACACTTCCGTATAGCGGGAGTGCGGCATATTGAACACTTCGTCAAACCCGCGGAGCAAGGGGTGCAACGGGTCGAGCGGACGGTGACGGAAGATGCCCGACAACTTTTTCGGCAGCATGTGTTTGGTCACCCCGTGGTGGTGGTACAGTCCCGCCTGCGCACCCCAGCAGATGTGCAGGGTGGAGTAGACGTTTTCACGCGACCAATCCATGATCTCTTCGAGTTCTTTCCAGTAGTCCACGCTTTCAAACTCATACGTTTCTACCGGTGCACCCGTGATGATCATACCGTCGTAGCGGTTGTGTTTCAACTGATCGAAGGTGCGGTAGAATTCGAGCAGATGTTCTTTCGAAGTGTTTTTGGAGATATGGGTCGCGGTCTGCATCAAGTCCACGTCCACCTGCAGCGGGCTGTTGCCGAGCAGACGGAGAAGCTGCGTTTCGGTCTCGATCTTGGTGGGCATCAGATTCAAGATCACGATGCGCAGCGGACGAATGTCCTGATGTTGGGCGCGGTGTTCGGTCATAACAAAGATATTCTCCGACTCCAGCACTTTGGCGGCGGGGAGATTATCGGCAATTTTGATCGGCATAGTCTTTCTCCTTTAACGGAATTTTTCGGCAAAGCGGCGCGCATCCTTGGTGGCGTCATCCTCGGCGCCGAAGGCGGCTTCGCACAGACGCACGCATTCGTCGGCGGCGGCGCGGGCGGCGGCGGTATCACCCTCGCCGAAGCACGCATCCGCGAGGGTGCAGTAAAACCGCGAGATCGCGCCGTCATTCGGGGCGGTGTCGCGGGCGACGGCGAGCGCTTTTTCGGCGGTACGGCGGGCGTCGGCGTATTGTCCGCATCCGTTTTGACCGTCCGCGATGATCTGCAGGGCGATCGCGGCGGGGAAGGTACGCTCCGAGCGCTTGGTCGCGATCGTATACATGGCACGGCCCGCTTCGATCACCGCGTCGTATCGCTCGGCACAGAAAGCGTAATAGGCGAGATTGTGCCACACGCGCTCGAATTCTTCTTCTTTTTTTTCGCCCGCTTTACGCATACGGGTGAGTACCGCCTGCACCAGCTCTACCGCACGGGCGGGGTTGTCGAGTTCGTTTTCAATATCCGCCAGATGTTGCATCGTGGCGATGGTGTCGGGGTGGGTCTCACCGAGTGCGTTTTCGCGCAGGACGAGGCAGCGTGCCGCCACTTCGCGGGCACGGTCGTATTTTTCGAGTTGTACACAACTGCTGTACAGAATGTTCATGGTGTTCAGCGTGCCGGGGTGATCTTCACCGAGCACCGCCAATGCGACCTCCGCCGCTTGCTCTGAAAGACGCCACGCTTCGTCGAACTTCTGTATATCGTAGTAGATCGCGGCGAGTTTCAGCACCGTGTGTACCGTTTCGGGGCCTTCCGCCTTATCCTCGGCGGCGGACAGGGCGGCTTTCAGCACGGCGGCGGCCTCTTCGTCCTTGCGCTCGCTGCGGTAGCAATCCGCCAGCATTTCGGCGGCCGCCAGCGCTTCGGCACTGCCGCCGCCGTGAAGCTTTTCGGTCAGTGTCAACGCCTCTTTAGCCAGCGCAAAGCCCTTTTCGGTCTGTCCGCACATCAGGTGTTGCATCGCGAGATCCTGCATGGTGTGCAGGGTGGTTTCGGATTCGTTGCCGAAGAGTTTGGTCTTTACGTCCAACAAACGGCGGTAGAGGCGGAGGGCTTCGTCGCCACGGCTGTTTTCCACGCAGCAGAACGCCAGATTTTGTAACGCATCCGCCACGGCGGGATGTTCCTCACCAAACAGTTTCGTCTGTTGTTCGAGCACTTCGGAAAACAACGCGTACGCCTTTTGCGGCTGTCCCATCGCCACGTAGTTGACCGCGAGACTGTTCTTGGTCACCGCCGTTTCCGGGTGTCCTTCACCCAGCGTCTGATGCTGGCATTCCAGCGCTTGGTCAAGCAACTTTACCGCCTTTTCGTGCTTGCTCTGTGCGGCGTAGCAGGCGGCAAGATTTTGCATCGCCTCCACCGTGACGGCAGCGGTGTTGCCGAACTGCTCGTCGCACAACACCAAGAGGCGCTTCGCCATGCGCACGCTGTCGTCCGTGCGTCCCGCACTGCGATACATATTGACGAGACTGCGCATCGACGTCAGCGTTTCGGGATGACGCTCGCCTTGCAACTTGATTTGTAATGCGAGCGCTTTTTCATAGGTAGCCAGCGCTTCGTCCACGCGGCCTGCGCTACCGTAGCAGGCGGCAAGATTCATCATTGCCTGCAACGCCAGCGGATCACCTGCGGGACGGTGCGCCAATACTTGCTCAGCCAGCACGACCGCCTCGTCGGCGCGACCCAAGCAAAACAGCGCGTGGGCGGCGTTGTGCCGCGCCGAAAGGGTATCGGGATGGGTGTCGCCGAGCGCGGCGGCACGTCCGTCGGCGGCACGCTGTGCGAGTGCCAACGCTTCTTCGTAATCGCCCAAGGCACCGCAGTACACCGAAAGATCACTTGCCAGCGTCAGCGTGTCGGGGTGGTCGGCACCGCATTCCTGCTCGGACAGCGCGAGGGCGGCACGGAGCGCCTCCCGCGCTTCGGCGGGTTTTCCCTCACTTATAAGGGCGGCGGCCTGTTCGGTCAGTGCTGTGATCGTATTCTCAGACATAGTCGTAACCTCTCAAAAAATAAATAGTATTTATAATTGTAACATACTCCGACAAAAAAGTAAAGGTTGAAAATGACGAGAATTTCGTGTATACTGTCACTAATTGTAAAAAGGAGGGGATAGCGGTGGAGAATGAACGTCGGGAGTGGTGGCTGTTCGGTATTATGGCGGTGTTGCTCGTGGCGGTCGTGTTGGTTGCGTGGAGTGACGTGCCCGATCTTGCTCCGCCGTCGGTCACCTATCAAAGCGGAACGACGACAACTACGACGGCATACACGGGGACAGGTGCGAGCGGGATGATCTCGTTGAACACCGCAACGGCGGAAGAGCTGATGCAGTTGGACGGCATCGGCGAGACGCTTGCCAAGCGGATACTGGATTACCGCGACGAACACGGGCCGTTTTCTTCAGTGGACGAACTCGTGAACGTGCAAGGTATCGGCGAAAAACGGTTAGAAGAATGGCGGCAGTACCTTACTGTTTGATTTTGTAAAAGAACTTTCTTTTTTGTGCAAAAAAGGGTTGTTTTTTTGGGGAGATAATGGTATACTGACTTTGATTGGGGCAAAATGCCATTTCGAAGGATGGCGTTGGTGTTCCTGTGTACAATGGTAGGAGGATTTAGGATATGAGTGGTCAAGCAGTTATGTCCGCACGCGAACGGCTGACGGCGTTGTTTGATGCGGATACCTTTGTGGAAACCGACCGCCTTATGCAGGATGCCGGTGTGGTTACCGGCTTCGGCTACGTGGACGGTGTGCCCGTGTATGCGTATGCGCAAGACCGTGCCGTTGTGAACGGTGCGATCGGTTGTGAGCAGGCAGCAAAGATCGCGAAAGTGTATGAATTGGCGGCGCAAAACGGTGCGCCGTTGGTAGCTGTGTTCGACAGTGACGGCGCCCGCTTGGGCGAGGGCGTGGATGCGATGGATGCTATCGCGGACATCCTGCGCCGCAGTCACGAGTTGTCGGGTGTCGTGCCGCAGATCGCGGTGGTCGCGGGGGCGTGTGTCGGCTCGGCGGCGCTGATCGCGGCGGCGGCCGACGTGGTGATCCGTGCCGAAGAAGCGGACTATTATCTCACGGTCGGTACCTGTGCCGAGGCGGATATTACCGTTTGCTGTGATAAGAAGGCGATCGAAACGGCGCGTGAAGTGCTGTCTTACTTGCCGCAGAACAATCTGGCGGCTCCTGCCGCGTTTGAATGTACGGCAGGCGGTGCCGCAACGGGGGATGCCCTTGCGATGACGGCGGACGGCGGCTCGCTGTTGAAACTTTCTGCTTGCACGGCGTTTGCCCGTTTGGACGGCGCGCCCTGCGGTATGGTCACTCTTTCGGCGGACACGCTGGAGGAGGAGTGCGCCGCGGCGGCACGTTTTGTGCGCGTGTGCGATGCGTTCTCTCTGCCGGTCGTGACCTTTGTGGACGCGGCAGGTTTCTGTTGTTTGAACTGTGCGGCGAAACTTTCGCAAGCCTATGCGGAGATCACCGCACCGAAGGTGACGGTCATCACCGGCCGCGCGTACGGCGCGGTGTATATTGCACTGGCGGGCAAGTCGGCAGGGGCGGACGCGGTACTCGCGTGGCCTGCGGCGACGATCTCTCCGCTCGCGCCCGAAACGGCGGTCGAACTGCTGTGGCAGGATCGCTTGGCGGCAATGACCGATCCCGCGACCGAGCGTGCGGCGCTGGCAAAAGAGTATGCGGCGACCGAGTGCGCGGTTGCGGCGGCAGCGGAAAAAGGCTGGGTGTCCGACGTGGTCGAGCCTGCTGAAACACGTGAGAAGTTGATTGCGTATCTCACGATGTTGGCGGGCAAACGGGTGACCCACCTGCCGCGTAAACACGCGAACATTCGCCTGTAAAACGATACCGAACGAGAAAGGACGATATAAATATGAAACGTTTTCACATGACCGTTAACGGCAAGGCTTACGACGTTGTGGTGGAGGAGGTCGCGGCAGACGCGGCGGCTCCCGCTCCTGTGGCAGCACCGGCACCCGCCGCGGCTCCCGCTCCTGCGGCAGCGCCGGCTCCGGCGGCTCCCGCTGCCGAAGCAGCTCCCGCACCCGCTCCTGCGGCGGCAGGCGGCGAGCCCGTGAACGCGCCGATGCCCGGCACCATTCTGGACGTGCGCGTCAGCGCGGGTCAGTCGGTCAAGAAGGGCGACGTGCTCGTGATGCTTGAAGCGATGAAGATGGAAAATGAGATCATGGCACCCCGTGATGCCGTGGTGGGCTCCGTTGCGGTACGCAAGGGCGATTCGGTGGATTCGGGTGCGCTGTTGGTGACCTTGAACTGAGGAGGATAACTATGGCTAAGGTTGGAATTACCGATACCATTTTGCGTGACGCGCATCAGTCGTTGGTCGCGACCCGTATGACCACCGAGGAAATGTTGCCGGCTCTTCACAAACTGGACGAAGTGGGTTTCCACTCGCTCGAGTGCTGGGGCGGTGCGACGTTCGATGCTTGCTTGCGCTTCTTGGATGAAGATCCGTGGGAGCGTTTGCGCCTGCTTCGCCGTGAGATGCCCAAGACCAAATTGCAGATGCTGTTCCGCGGTCAGAATATGCTCGGCTACCGTCACTATGCAGACGACGTGGTCAAGTATTTCGTGCAGAAATCGGTGGCAAACGGTATCGATATTATTCGTATTTTCGATGCACTGAACGATATTCGCAATCTGGAGACGTCCATCAAAGCGGCTCGTGCCGAAGAAGGTGCGCACGTGCAGGTGGCGATGTCCTATACCGTCAGTCCCGTACACGATATTGAGTATTTCGTGAAGTACGCGAAGGAACTCGAAAACACGGGTGCCGACTCGATCTGTATTAAGGATATGGCGGGTCTGCTCACGCCGTATGCCACTTACGACCTGGTGAAGGCGCTCAAGGAGACGATTAAGATCCCCGTGCAGGTGCACTCGCACTTTACCGCGGGTCTTGCCGATATGGTGCTGATGAAGGCGGTGGAAGCGGGTGCCGACGTGATCGACACGGCGTTGTCGCCGCTCGCGCTCGGCACCTCGCATCCCGCGACCGAATCCATGGTGGCGGCGTTGCAGGGTACGCCCTACGACACGGGTCTCGACTTGGTGCAACTCAACGAAGTGGCGGCGGATTTCGAGCCGCTGCGTATCAAGTATCTGGAGAGCGGTCTGCTCAGTTCCAAGATCATGAAGGCGGACGTCAATGCACTGATCTATCAGGTGCCGGGCGGTATGCTTTCAAACCTGCTCAGCCAGCTCAAGCAGGCGGGCAAAGAGGACAAGCTGGACGAAGTGTTGGCAGAAGTGCCGCGTGTGCGTGCGGATGCCGGCTACCCGCCGCTGGTCACCCCGTCCTCGCAGATCGTGGGTACGCAGGCGGTGTATAACGTCATTATGGGTGAGCGTTACAAGATGGTCACCAAAGAATTCCGCGGCTTGGTGCGCGGGGAATACGGCAAGCCGCCCGTGGAAATCGATGCCGACTTCCGCAAGCAGATCATCGGTGACGAAGAGCCGATCGACTGCCGTCCTGCCGACCTCTTGAAGGACGAACTGGACGAGATGCGTCAGAAGATGGCGCAGTGGTACGAGCAGGAGGAGGACGTCCTCACCTATGCTCAGTTCGGCAACGTGGCGGAGAAATTCTTCGAAAAACGCCGTAACGCCAAGTATGGTATCGACGGCAAACACGCGGACGAAGCGCAAAAAGTGCATCCCGTGTAAGGAACTAAATTAAAGGGGCTGTCGCATTAAGGTAAATTGCGCAATTGAAGAATACGTTGGCTCCCCTTGGAGATGCAAGGGGAGCTGTCGGCGAAGCCGACTGAGGGGATTTGAAAAAAGAGTACTCACAACCCCTCCGTCTTTTGCCTTCGGCAAAATCCACCTCCCCTTACACAGGGGAGGCAGATCTTGATTTCTTCTATTTGTGCAGATCGCCTTTAACGTGACAGCCCTTTTTTACGAAAGGAGGAACGGCAATGTCCGAAAATCGCATTACGTGGCGGCGCGGTATACGCGACGGTATTCCGATCGCACTCGGATACTTCGCCGTGTCCTTCGCGCTGGGGATCACCGCGCACAACGCAGGGTTGTCCGCTCTGCAAGCCGCTCTTGCCAGCTTTTTATGTAACGCTTCGGCGGGGGAGTACGCGGCGTTTACCGTGATCGCCGCGAACGGGGCGTATTGGGAAATGGCACTCATGATGTTGGTTGCCAATGCACGCTACTTTTTGATGTCCTGTGCGCTCAGCCAGTGTTTACCTCCCGATACGCCGCTTCACCATCGCTTGTTCGTGGCGTTCGACGTGACCGACGAGATCTTCGGCATCGCGGTGGCGGCAGGCGACCGTCTGCGCCCGTCGTATCTCTACGGCGCGATGTCGGTGGCGATCCCCGGTTGGGCGGGCGGCACCTGTCTCGGCGTGCTGATGGGCAGTTTGTTGCCGATGGGCGTGGTGCGCGCACTCAGTGTGGGTCTGTACGGTATGTTTTTGGCGATCATCATTCCACCTGCACGAAATAACCGCATCATTGCAGGCGTGGTCGCGTTCTCCATGGCGGTGTCGTGGGTGGCGGCGTTTTTGCCGTTTTTGTCCGAGGGCATGCGGGTGATTCTGCTCACCGTGCTGATCTCTGCCGCGGCGGCAGTGCTGTTTCCCGTCCGCGAGGGAGAGGAGGCGGCCGCGTGAATATTTGGGTATATCTGGCGGTGATGGCGAGCACTATATATGCGATACGCGCCCTGCCGCTCGTGTTGCTTCGTCGCCGTATTGAAAACCGTTTTATTCGCTCGTTTCTCTATTACGTGCCGTACGTGACCCTTGCGGTGATGACCTTTCCCGCCATCCTTTCGGCAACGGGAAGTATTTGGTCGGCGTGGGCGGCACTGCTCGCAGGGATCCTGCTCGCGTGGTGCGGCGCGGGATTGCTTACCGTGTCGGTTTCGGCGTGTGCCGTCGTATTCGTTTTGGAGATGTTTCTATGCTGAAAAAAGAAAATACTTTTACGCGTATTTATGAGGTCGTGCGCCGTATTCCGCGCGGCAAAGTGGCAACCTACGGGCAAGTGGCAATGCTCGCGGGCAATCCGCACTGGTCGCAGGTGGTGGGGTATGCTCTGCACGTCAATCCCGACCCTTCGACCATTCCGTGCTACCGCGTGGTCAATCGTTTCGGCGAAGTGTCACGCGCGTTCGCCTTCGGCGGCGAAAACGAGCAGGTGCGATTGCTTTTGGAAGACGGTGTGGAATTTACGCCCGACGGACGGGTGGATCTCACGCGGTATTTGTGGCAACCGGATGAATAAAAAAACAGCGGCAACAGCCGCTGTTTTTTTATTCATCAAAGATCGTTTCCAGCAAAGGCGGCAACTCGCTGAGTGCCGTGATGGTGTGATCGGCAGGGATATCCTCCCGCGGCGGTGCGCCGTGCGGGTTAAACCAACAGGTGAGGATCCCCGCGTTTCGCCCTCCTTGAATGTCCGAGGTCAAACTGTCGCCCACGATAACGGTGCGGTCGCGGTCGAGGTGGGGGAGGTCAGCGAAACAACGGTCAAAAAACTCCCGCGCGGGTTTGTTGACGCCGACCCGCTGCGAAATGAATATTTTTTCAAAAAACGGGGCGATCTTCGCACTTTCAATGCGTTTGTCCTGCACCGAAGCGGTGCCGTTCGAAACCAGATACAGCGCATAGCGAGGGGCGAGGGCTGTGAGCGTTTCCCATGCACCGTCAATAAACCAATGTCCCTCGGAGAGGTTGCGTTCATAGATACGCCACGCCTCCTCGGCAGAGAAGGTCACGCCGAGTTCGTCGAACAACTGAGCAAACCGTCCCGTCAGCACTTCGGGGCGGGTGAGTTCTCCTTTTTCGAGCCGCTTCCAGTGTGCGTCGTTGATGGCACTGTAACGGGCGGCAACCTCGTCGGTCGCGGGAGCGCCGACGGCGGTGAGTGTCTTGCGGATGGCAACGGCTTCCGCCTTGTGAAAATCCAACAGCGTGTCGTCTAAATCGAATAAAACGGTCGGTCGCACAATATCGCTCCTTTGGGTGAAACTATACGTTCAGTATACTGCATTTCCCGACAAAATGCAACCGTCGGCACGAGAAAGGTAAAAAACAGGGAAAAAGGCTAAAAAAACCTTGAAAAAACACGGATTTTTTTCGATTTACCTATAGCATATTTTAAATTAGTGTGCTATAATGATGTACGATGGTGTGTAATGGGCGTATTGCGCGTTGCACACGGAAACAAATAAGGAGGATTCGGTTCATGCAAAAGAAAATCAGTAAGCTTCCCTTCAATGGGACTGCCGAACAGGAAGCACGCCTGCAAAAGGTGATCGCGGAAAACCGTCACGACAAGAGTCGCTTGATGGCGGTCATGCAGGAGGCACAGGGGATCTACGGCTATCTTCCCTACGAGGTGCAGAAGATGATCGCCGAGGGTATGGATGTCCCGATGGAGAAAGTCTACGGTGTGGCTACTTTCTACGCGCAGTTCGCGCTGTCGCCCAAGGGCAAGTACGACATCTCGGTGTGCCTGGGTACTGCCTGCTTTGTTAAGGGTGCGGGTGACCTGATGGATAAGCTGAGCGAGCTGCTCGGTATCGGTGCGGACGAGTGCACGGAGGACGGTAAGTTCTCGCTGACGGCGTGCCGTTGCATCGGTGCGTGCGGTCTGGCACCGGTCCTCACGGTGAATGAGGAAGTGTACGGTCGTTTGACGGTGAAGGATATTCCCGACATTCTGGCGAAGTACAAGGACTAAAATCTGCTTTTTAGAGGGATAGTCGATGAAGATCCGTACCATGAAAGAACTGCTGAACGCCGAAGTGATCTGCGGCGAAGACGGGCTGGAGAACCACGTGTACTCCGCTTGCGGCAGTGATATGATGAGCGATGTACTGGCATACGTAAAAGACCAGGCGGTGCTGATGACCGGTTTGGTCAACTCTCAGGTGATCCGCACGGCGGAGATGATGGATATGCATTGTATCGTATTCGTCCGATCCAAAAAGCCGACGGCGGAGATGATCGAACTCGCGAAAGAAAGCGGTGTGGTCATCCTCTGCACGACCAAGCGGATGTATGAGGCGTGCGGTATTCTCTACAGCAACGGCCTTGTGGGAAACAAGGTGCGCGCATGAGTGAACAATTGACGTTCCACTTCGACGTGGACGGGGATAACTTCACCTCGGCAGGTCAGGCTTCGGTTATGATGAAGAAGAACCTGCGGCAGCTCGGTATCTCTCCCGATACCATTCGCCGTGTGTCGATCGCGATGTACGAAGGCGAGATCAACATGGTGATCCACGCCGGTGGCGGCGTGGCGGACGTTACGGTGGACGAAGAGGGCGTTAAGATCGTGCTGGAGGACCATGGTCCCGGCATCAAGGATATTGAGCAAGCGATGCAGGAGGGCTTCTCCACCGCACCCGACAATATTCGTTCACTCGGTTTCGGTGCCGGTATGGGTCTGCCGAACATGAAGCGCTATACCGACACGATGGAGATCGTATCCACTCCCGGTGTGGGAACTTGTATTACCATGCGGGTGAATTTCTGAAGATAAGGCGGTGACGGCAAATGAATACATACGGACATTCCGTGTTTTTGGATGTGGAAAAGTGTACCGGATGTACCACCTGCCTGCGCCACTGTCCCACCGAAGCGATCCGCATTCGTGACAATCACGCCGTGATCAATGAAGCACGGTGTATCGATTGCGGCGAATGCATTCGCGTGTGTCCGCACAAAGCGAAGAAGGCGGTGTGCAGTAAACTGGATGCGATGGACCGCTTCAAGTGGAAGATCGCATTGCCCGCCCCGACGCTGTACGGTCAGTTCGAAAATCTGGACGACGTGGACTACGTTCTGGACGGTCTTCTCCGCATCGGTTTTGACGACGTGGTGGAGGTCTCTCAGGCGGCGGAACTGGTGTCCGCTTACACCCGCCAATATTTGAAGACCGACGGCGTGCGCAAGCCCGCGATCAGTTCGGCGTGTCCCGTGGTGTTGCGGCTGATCTGCCTGCGTTTTCCCTTCCTGAAGGATAACATCGTACAGATGTTACCGCCGATGGAAGTGGCGGCGCGTATGGCACGCGAAAAAGCCAAGCGCGAACATCCGGAACTGAAGGACGACGAGATCGGCGTGTGCTTCATCACGCCTTGTCCTGCCAAAGCCAGTTACGTGAAGAACGGCTTTGCGGACTACAAGAGTCAGGTGGACGTGGTCGTTTCCATCAGCGACATTTATTTCTTGCTCATCAACGCGATGGGGAAGTCGGAACAGATACAATCGCTCTCAAAATCGGGCGTGATCGGTATCGGTTGGGCGTCCTCGGGCGGTGAAGCAACGGCTATCTTTAACGAAGATTATTTGGCGGCGGACGGCATCGACAACGTGATCGACCTGCTGGAGCAGATCGAAAACGGCAACATTCCCCCGCTTGAGTTTATCGAACTCAACGCTTGTATCGGCGGTTGTGTGGGTGGTGTGCTGACGATGCAGAATCCGTTTATTGCGAAAGCGCGACTGCAGACTTTGCGGCGATATTTGCCCGTCTCGCAAAACGTGCTTTCGAAAGAAGAGAAGGAATACATTCCCGAAAGTTATTTCTTTGACTCCTTCCCGACGTATCAACCCATTTCGCGGCTCAGTGATAACATGGCAGAATCCATGCGGATGATGTCGGATATCCAAAAACTGCGTAAGGAATTGCCCGGATTTGATTGCGGCTCTTGCGGCGCACCGACCTGTCGGGCGTTTGCGGAAGACGTAGTGAAAGGCGTGGCGGATAAGTGCGATTGTCTTTTGACTATGCGTGAACAGTTGACGAAACGTTGTAAGGAGCAGGGTGAACAACATGAAGGTGAGTGAACTGGTGGCCGACGGCGTTTGCCGTGCGCTGACCGTGACGGAGGGCGACCGTGAGATCGGCGGTGTATACATCGGCGATCTGCTCAGCTGGGTAATGGGTCGCGCTTCGGCGGACGACGCGTGGATCACCATCATGTCCAACATCAACGTGGTGGCGGTCGCGTCACTGGCGGATGCCGCGTGCGTGCTGTTTGCGGAAGGCGTCGTGCCGGACGACAACGTGATAACGACCGCTGCCGAAAAAGGCATCAATCTGCTTGTCAGTGACCTTGCGGCGTATGAATTGGCGGTCGTACTTCACGAGAAGATGACGGCACGATGAAACAATACTACTACGACCTGCATACGCACTCCTGTCTTTCGCCCTGTGCGGATAACGACAATACCCCCGGTAACCTCGTAGGGATGGGGGTGCTCGCAGGCTTGCAGATCATGGCGTTGACCGACCACAATACCTGTCGTAACTGTCCGTCGTTCTTTGCGGCGGCGGCACAGCACGGCATCGTTCCCGTGGCAGGGATGGAACTTACCACGGCGGAAGACATTCACATGGTATGTCTGTTCGAAACGCTGGAAGCCGCGATGGCGTTCGGCGAAGAGATCGACCGCCGCCGTATCCGTATTCCGAACCGCACCGATATCTTCGGTGAACAGTGGGTGTGTGATACGACGGATACCCCGTGTGAACAAGAGTCCGATCTTCTCTCCAACGCGACTACTGTGTCGCTGGAAGAAGGGGAGGCGCTGGTCGCCCGTTTCGGCGGTGTGTATTATCCCGCTCATATCGACCGTGAGGCAAACGGCATTATCGCGACACTTGGTATGTTACCCCCAACGCCGCACTTCACCTGCGTGGAGTTTAAGGACGGCGGGAAGATCGCGGAATACCGTGAAACGTACGGCCTTCACGACATGGCAGTGGTGGTCGATTCGGATGCACACTATCTGTGGGACGTGCAGGAAAAGGTGAATGCGATCTCGCTGGATCCCGCCGATGACAGCGACCAAGCGGTACGTACCGCACTGATCCACCGCTTGAAGCAAGGAGGGAGTACCCTTTGAAGGAATTGTCACTGAACATTTTGGACGTGGCGGAAAATTCCGTGAAGGCGAAAGCGACCGTGACGGCGATCCGCTTGACCGACGACGGTGAGACCCTCACGCTTACGATCGAAGACGACGGTTGCGGTATGACCGAAGAGGTCGTGCGGGGCGTGACCGACCCGTTTTACACCACCCGCACCACCCGAAAGGTGGGGCTCGGATTGCCGCTCTTAAAACTGGCGGCGGAGCAGACGGGCGGGGAAATGACGGTCGTATCCCGTGCGGCGGCGGAGTATCCCGACACACACGGCACCACGGTAACGGCACGGTTTTTTACGGCGCACATTGACTGTCCGCCGCTCGGTGACGTGGTGGAAACGGTACTCACGCTGATCCAAGGGCATCCCGATACGGATTTTCTGTTTTGCCATACGGTAGGAGAGCGGGAAGTTTCACTTGATACGCGGGAGTTGCGGCAGGTGCTGGAGGACGTGCCGCTGAACAGTTACGAAGTCCTCCAATGGATAGAAGCGTTTTTGCGCGAGCAATATCAATAAAGTAATTCAAAAGAAGGGGAGATATACAATGAAATCATTAGCAGAACTGCAAGCCATCAAGGCAAAGATGCAGGACAAGGTTGCCCTGCGTGAGGGCAGCAGCGAAAAGCGCGTCGTGGTCGGCATGGCTACTTGCGGTATCGCGGCAGGCGCCCGTCCCGTCCTCTCCGCCTTTGTTGAGGAAGTCAGCAAAGCGGGTCTTGCGGGCAGCGTCACCGTGTCGCAGACCGGTTGCATCGGTCTGTGCCAGTACGAGCCGATCGTTGAGGTGTTTGAAGCGGGTAAGGATCGCGTCACCTACGTGAAGATGACCGCCGATAAGGTCGCTCGCGTTGTGGAGGAACACCTGAAGGGCGGCAACCCCGTGGCGGAATACACCATTACGAACAATAAGTAAAAAACATCCGTTTAAGGATAGGGAGGTAACATTATGATTCGCGCACATGTACTTATTTGTGGCGGTACCGGTTGTACCTCTTCGGGCAGTCAGTCGATTCAGAAGGCGTTTGCCGACAGTATCGAGAAATACGGCCTCACCGAAGAGATCAAACTGGTACAGACCGGTTGTTTCGGTCTTTGCGCTCTCGGCCCGGTGGTTATCGTGCATCCCGACGGCACCTTCTACAGCCGTGTGGAAGTGGGCGACGTGGACGAGATCGTGTCGGAACACCTGCTGAAGGGTCGTCCCGTACAGCGTTTGGTGTACAACGACGTGGCGGAAGAGCATAAGGAAGAGGCGATCGCCGGCAATGTTTCGTTGAACGACACCACCTTCTACAAGTCGCAGAACCGTGTGGTCCTGCGTAACTGCGGTGTGATTGATCCCGAAAAGATCGACGAATACATCGCGATGGACGGTTATGCCGCTCTCGGTAAGGCGCTGACCGAAATGACTCCCGAGGAAGTCATTCAGTGCGTCACCGATTCGGGTCTGCGCGGCCGTGGCGGCGGCGGCTTCCCGACCGGCCGCAAGTGGGCGCTCACCGCTCCCAATAAGGCGGATCAGAAGTACGTTGTTTGTAACGCCGACGAAGGCGACCCGGGCGCATTTATGGACCGTTCGGTGCTGGAGGGCGACCCCCACGCGCTGATCGAGGCGATGGCGATCGCGGGTTACGCCATCGGTGCGACCGAAGGTTACGTGTATGTCCGTGCGGAGTATCCGATCGCGGTGGCACGTTTGCAGATCGCGATCGACCAGGCACGTGAATACGGCCTGCTCGGCAAGAACATCTTCGGCTCGGGCTTCGATTTCGATCTGTTCATCCGTCTGGGCGCGGGTGCGTTCGTGTGCGGTGAAGAGACGGCGCTTATGACCTCCATCGAAGGTAACCGCGGTGAGCCGCGTCCGCGTCCGCCGTATCCGGCTGTGAAGGGCTTGTACGGCCGTCCCACGGTGGAAAACAACGTGGAGACCTTTGCGAACATCCCGCAGATCATCCTGAAGGGTGCCGACTGGTTCCGTTCGATGGGTACGGAGAAGTCCCCCGGTACCAAGGTCTTCGCTCTCGGCGGTAAGATCAAGAACACCGGTCTGGTGGAAATTTCGATGGGTACCACCCTGCGTCACATCATCGAAGATATCGGCGGCGGTATCCCGAACGGCAAGAAGTTTAAGGCGGCGCAGACGGGCGGCCCCTCCGGCGGCTGTATCCCGGCTCAGTTGATCGATACCGAAGTGGACTTCGACAACCTGACGGCCATCGGCTGTATGATGGGTTCGGGCGGTTTGATCGTCATGGACGAAGACAACTGTATGGTGGACATCGCGAAGTTCTTCTTGGAATTCACGGTGGACGAGTCCTGCGGTAAGTGCACGCCCTGCCGTGTGGGTACCAAGCGTCTGCTCGAATTGCTCGAGCGCATCACCCGCGGCGAAGGCAAGCTCGAAGATCTCGACGAGATGGAAGAGCTGTGCAACTACATCAAGGCGAACTCGCTGTGCGGTCTGGGTCAGACGGCGCCGAACCCGGTGCTTTCCACCCTGCGCTTCTTCCGCGACGAGTATGTGGCGCACATCGTGGACAAGAAGTGCCCCGCCGGTGTGTGTAAGGATCTGCTGCAGTTCAAGATCGTGGCGGACAAGTGTAAGGGTTGCTCGGCTTGCGCCCGCAAGTGCCCGGTGAACGCGATCAGCGGCGAGATCAAGAATCCCTTCGTCATCGACACCTCGAAGTGTATCAAGTGCGGTGCGTGTATCAGCACTTGTAAGTTCGATGCGATCATTAAGGAATAAGAAAGGAGTACGCTGAAATGGATATGGTAAATGTAAAAGTGAACGGCATTGCGGTCAGCGTGCCCAAGGGTTCCACCATTTTGGAGGCGGCTCGTGCCGCCGGTGTGGAAATTCCCACCCTTTGCTTTATGAAGGATTGCAACGAGATCGGCGCTTGCCGTATCTGCGTTGTGGAAGCGACTATGACCCGCGGTCTGGTCACGGCGTGTGTGTATCCCGTGGCGGAAGGCATGGAGATCCAGACCAACACCGAAAAGGTGCAGAAGGCGCGTCGTACGACCCTCGAATTGATGCTCTCCACCCACGACAAGAAGTGCTTGTCCTGCTCGCGTTCCACCAACTGCGAACTGCAGCAGCTCTGCCGTGCCTACGGCGTGGAAGACAGCGGTCGTTACGACGGCTTCAAGCCGCAGTATGAACTGGATACCTCCACGGCGCATCTGGTGCGCGACAACAACAAGTGCATCCTCTGCCGCCGTTGCGTGGCTGCGTGCCAGCAGCAGTATGTGTCGGTCATCGGCGCGAACGACCGCGGTATCGATACCCACATCGGTTGCGCGTTTGAGACCAAGCTGTCGAACGTGGCGTGCGTGTCCTGCGGTCAGTGCACCGCGGTGTGCCCGACGGGCGCTCTGGTCGAAAAGGACGATACCGATAAGGTGTGGGCGGCGCTCGCCGATCCGACCAAGACGGTGGTCGTGCAGACGGCACCTTCGGTGCGTGCCACGCTGGGCGAATGTTTCGGTATGCCGGTGGGCACCAACGTGGAAGGCAAGATGGTTGCGGCTCTGCGCCGTCTCGGCTTCAACTGGGTGTTCGACACCAACTTTGCGGCGGACCTCACCATCGTGGAAGAGGCGAACGAGTTGCTCGGTCGCATGAAGAACGGCGGCACGCTGCCGATGATCACCTCCTGCTCGCCCGGTTGGGTGAAGTTCGCGGAGTACTATTATCCCGAACTGCTCGGCCATCTCTCCACCTGCAAGTCGCCCCAGCAGATGGGCGGCGCGGTCATCAAGACCTACTTTGCAGAGAAGCAGGGCATTGATCCGAAAGATATCGTGAGCGTGTCCATCATGCCGTGTACCGCGAAGAAGTTCGAAGCGGGTCGCGACGACGAGAATGCGGCGGGCGTGCCCGATGTGGATATCGCGCTCACCACGCGTGAACTCGGCCGTATGATCGAGCGTGCGGGCTTGAAGTTTGAAGCGTTGCCGGACGAAGAGTTCGATGCACCGTTGGGTGAAGATACCGGCGCGGCGATGATCTTCGGTGCGACGGGCGGCGTTATGGAAGCGGCTCTGCGTACCGCGAACGACTGGCTCACCGGCAAGGACAACACCGAAGTGGAATTCCACGCGGTGCGCGGCACCACCGGTTTGAAGGAAGCCACCGTCGAGATCGCGGGTGCGAAGGTTAAGGTTGCGGCTGTCAGCGGCATCGCGGGTGCGAAGGTTGTTATGGATCGCATCAAGGACGGCACGGCTGATTGGGCATTCGTCGAAGTGATGTGCTGCCCGGGCGGTTGCGTCAACGGCGGCGGTCAGCCGATCCAGCCGCAGTACGTGCGTGACACGGTGGACCTGAAGGCTCTGCGTGCGAAGGTGCTGTATGATGCCGATGCCAATATGCCTCTGCGTAAGTCGCATGAGTCGCCTGTTATCAAGATGCTCTACGATGAGTTCTTCAAGGGCGAATACGGCTGCGAAAAGGCGCACCACATCCTGCATACCTCCTACGTGCCTCGTAAGAAGTACTAAGGGATAACAAAAAACTGCCGAGGAGCGATCCTCGGCAGTTTTTTTGTGCGCGATAGTCCTATATAACACTTCGCCTTAAGGGAGCCTCTTATTCATCCTCTTCGCCGTCGCGCCAGGGAATGGCACACAGTGCTTCGGCTACCGGTTCACGTGTCCACAAATGCGGTGTAATGCGTAGGGTAAAACCGCTGCCGCTGTTGGTTACCCATTGTTTCATATCGCCGCGCGGGAGTCCGTATGCTGCCATGATGAGCATAATAACACCGCCGTGAGTACAAATGACCGCTTCGGTATCACCGCTGTGCAACAATTCGTCCACAATGCCCTCAAACGCCTGCATCACCCGCGCCTGGAATGCCGCCGCCGTCTCGCCGCCGGGGATTTCCGCCCCTTTGGTACCACTGACCCACTGCAAAAAATCTTCGCGATTCTTCAAATGCGCAATGCGCATATTCTCCCATTCGCCGAAATCGCATTCCGCGAGTCCCTCCACCACTTCGGGCTTGCTGTCGGGGTACAGCACGTGTAACGTCTGCTTACAACGGGTGAGGGGGCTCGTAAAAAACCGCATACCGTACGGGTAGGTATATACCTTTTTCATCTGTAACAATTCATTGACACCGGCAGGGGACAGGGGCAGGTCGGTACGCCCGATATACGTTCCCGTCTCGTTAGCGGCGGTTTGACCGTGCCGAATGAGATGAATTTTGTAAGTCTTCATAAAAAACCTCCTAAAATTTAAGCGATTTTCCACTTTACAAATGGTATCAAGGTGTGGTACAATATTAAACGCGCCGTATAAAACGGTGACGACAACGATTGAGTAGAAAAACGGAGGACAAGCATGAATACCGCTTTTCCGAGAATCATAACCTTACTGCG
The DNA here is from genome assembly GCA_015065885.1 of Oscillospiraceae bacterium. Taxonomy (GTDB): domain Bacteria; phylum Bacillota; class Clostridia; order Oscillospirales; family Acutalibacteraceae; genus SIG588. The sequence goes on from SVPJ01000013.1 coordinate 22,714, forward strand.
CAAAGAGCGCGGACTCAGCCAAAAGCAGGCGGCGGCGGATCTGGAAATTTCGCAGGCGCTGCTGTCGCATTACGAAAAAGGCATCCGTGAATGCGGATTGGATTTTGTGGTGCGTGCCGCCGATTACTACGGCGTTTCCTGCGATTATTTGCTGGGGCGTGCCGCCGACAAATCGGGTGCGATGATCGCGGTGGAAGAGATCCCCGACATCGATCCCACCGCCAAAGAGAACCAGTTGCGCGGCAGTTTGTTGCCGGTGCTGAATAAGAAGTTGATCGTCAATTCGGTCAACGTGATCTTCGATCTGTTACAGCGTGCAAGCAACAAGGGGCTCACCAATGAAGTGTCGGCATATTTGTCCCTCGCGGTATACGACGTGTTCCGCCAACTGTATTCCGCCAATCCCAAAAATCCCGCCGCTATGTTCTCGGTTCCGTCCTATATGTTCCAAGCGGCGTTGATCGGAGAAATGAGCAAGACCGCCGCCCGCATCGGCGAATTGGCCGCGGGTCATACGGTGAATGGGGAAGAGGGCGTGGCTCCCGAAGCCATTCCGCAGATCCTGCCCGACACGTTGGCAGAGCAGTATCCGCTGTTTGCCTCCTCGCTGTTCAACCTGCTCCGCAATGCGGAAGGGCGTCTGCAATAAACGGCATATCAAACCGCCGAAGCGTATGCTTCGGCGGTTTTGTTTTATTCTTCTTTGGGCAGTTTTTCGCGTGCCTTCTCGACCGCGTTTTTGATATGTTTTGTTCCGAACGGATACAGCATATACACCGCGAATGCGGTGGCAAGGGTACACACCAGATGTACAACAAGCAACACCCCTGCCGTGATGCGTTCGAACAGCGGCGCACAGAAGGCGATCAGCGTGGTGGCCTCACCGCTGAGCGACGGCTCGTGATACAAATACAAGGTTGCCGCCGCAAACAACACCGCCACCCACGCGGTGATATGTAACAGTACGATGTCTGCCTTGGCTTTGGTACGGCGTGCCGCTATCGCAAAGGCGGGGAGGGTGGTCAGCACAAATCCTTGCACCCACGTGCAGAGGTTGGCGGCATACATACCGAGTTTTTCCTTGGCGGACAGCGCGATTTCGGCAGTGACACCCGATTCCCAGTGGGAATTGAGGGACACTTCCACAAAGATCGCCGCCATGCCGAAGATGACGAGGGCGGCGAGGGTACGCCCGAGGATCCGCACCCCTTTGTGTTGCCAACCTTTCGCGGCAAGCAACGCCAATACCGCACCGTATACCACGAATAACGCAATGCCGAATTGGTTGAAACTACCCTGCCCGATGGTGACGTACGCCAGTACGCACTGTAACGCGGCAAACACCAACTGCAATACAAAATAGACGCGTTCTTCGTTTTGGATGTTCAAGAAACGGCGTATCCGTTCTTTGGTCAGCCGTGCCCGTTTTTCTTTAGCCATGGTATCGTGTCCTTCCGTATAGATATCTTCATTATATATGAAATTACGACAAAATGCAAGGGTCAGACGCCCGTGAGATCGAAGTTTGGAATATACACCGCCGAGGCGCTTTCGGCTTCCTGCGCATAACCGTCGGTCAGTCCCAGATCCAACAGATGATCGAACACCTTTTCGCGTTCCCGCCGTGTCAAGCGGCGGGAGAGGGAGGGGAATCCGTCAATATCCCGCAAGGGAGTGTACTGAAACATCAAACTCACAAAACAGCCGTGCGGCAGGTTTTCTGCCAGCCAATCGAGTACGGCAAGGGAGTTTTTGGTGTGACCCGGCAACACCAAATGCCGCACCATCGTGCCGCGCCGTGCAATGCCGTATTCGTCGAGTTGCATGGGTCCCGTTTGTCGCGCCATTTCCAAAACGGCGGCAGCGGCACGGTCGGCGTAATCAGGCACCCCCGAAAGGGCAGCGCCCAATGCGTTATCCGCATATTTGAAGTCGGGGAGATAGACGTCTACCAATCCCTCCAGCGTTTTCAGCGTTTCCACCCGTTCATACCCGCCCGAATTGTATACGACGGGGACGGAGGGTCTGTAAAGGGAAAGCGCTTGCCGTATAGCGGGGACGAATTGCGTACCGCTGACAAGATTGAGATTGTGTGCGCCCGCATCTTCCAATTCGCGAAAGATATCCGCAAGGCGTGCGGGAGATATCTCCTTGCCGAAACCTTCTTGACTGATGACGTGATTTTGGCAGAAACGGCAGTGGAGCGGGCAGCCGCTGAAAAACACCGTGCCCGATCCGTTTTGCCCGCTGATACACGGTTCTTCACCGAAGTGCAGGGCGGCGCGCGCCACGCGCGGGGCGGCGGTGACACCGCAACCGCCGCAGGTGCGCTCGTCCGTGCGCGATGCCCCGCATTGCCGCGGACAAAGGGTACAAGAGATATTCAAAAATATCCCCCCTCGTCCAAAAGTTCCTTTAAACGAAAGAGCAGGGCTTTGCGTTCGTTTTCACAGCGTCCGTCTATCACGTCGTTCAACAGTTGTGCCAGCAGTTTGCCCACGGCGGGACTTGCGGGAATGCCTAACGCTGTAATGTCGTCTCCCTTTACAGCAAGTTCTTTCAAAGAGAAGCAGGACTGCTGTTCCAGCACGGTATCCAGCACGGCCTCTACCGCTTGCCACTGTTCCCGCCGTTCGGTTGAATGGAGGGCGTGGGCGTCGTTGTCCGCGTGTTTCACGGCGATAAGATAGCGGAAGACTTGTTCGCCGTAGCGGTTCAGTACCCGTTTTACCGCCGCCGCGGTAGGGAGTATCTGACGGTCGTGCGCTTCGACCAGTGTCGTGACCGTTTCCGTCATCTCACGGCTCATACGTAAACGGGTGAGGATCTGCTTCGCCAGCGGCGCACCCACGGCGGCGTGTCCTTTGAAATGTCCCACGCCGTTCTCGTCTACTGTAAAGGTATGTGGCTTGCCAACGTCGTGTAACAGTACCGCCCACCGCACGATGGGGTCGGGTGGTGCGGCAGACACCGCGTGGAGGGTATGCCTATAGATATCGTAACAGTGATGCGGGTTGTGTTGCTCAAAATCAAAGGTAGCCGCCATTTCGGGGATGACCACCGCCAGTACGTCACGGTAGTCACGCAGTACGGGCAATACGTCCTTGCCGCACAGTAACTTGGTCAGTTCGGTTGCCACCCGTTCGGCGGCAATGTTGCGAAGTTTGTCCCGTGTTTCGTGCAGTGCGGTCGCCGTTTCGGGTGCGACGGTAAGTGACAGTGTTGCCGCGAAGCGCAATCCGCGCAGAATACGCAGGGCATCTTCCGAAAAACGGGTCACGGCATCCCCGACACAGCGCAGAACGCCGTTTTTGAGGTCGGCCTGCCCGCCGAACGGGTCTATCAGTCCGTCTTGTTCGTTATATGCCATCGCGTTCACGGTGAAATCCCGCCGTGCCAGATCCTCACGTACGTCCGAGACGAAGGTCACCTTATCGGGATGACGGTTATCAGCATAGCCGCTTTCGGTGCGAAAGGTCGTTACTTCCACCGTGCGCTCTTCGGTCAATACCGCAACCGTGCCGTGCTGTGCCCCGACGTTGATGGTGCGGTGGTCGGCAAATACGGCGGCGGTCTCGTCGGGTGAGGCGGCAGTGGTGACATCCCAGTCGTGCGGGGTAACGCCGCGCAGGCTGTCCCGCACGCAACCGCCCACTGCATAGGCGACAAAGCCGTGTTCCTGCAACCGATGGATCAGTGCCGCAACGTCCGGCGGCAGAGTGATGCGGCGGCTCACAGCACGTGAATGACCGTACGTCCGTCTTCTTCGCGGACCTCGGCACGCCCCGTCAAAATGGAGAGGATACTGCGGTACAGAAGACCCGAATCATCCAAAAAGCGTTCGCGAATATAGTCGGCTTGCTGATGGTCGCCTACCTTCAGCGAAAGTGAGAGCAGGGGTGCTTCCTCGTCGCGAATGGCGCAGGTAACGGTACAGCCGTGGGTAAGGTCGGTGACGGACACATCGGAATCGCGCTCGTTATGGCGGCGCGCCAGCGCTTGTATCGCCGCTTTTGCCGAACGTTCACGCAAGGTGAGCGGCAAGCGATTGCGCAACGTTTCCACCGCGATACGTCCGTTTTCTTCGAGCGTGAGCAGTTGCTCAGCATCCTCCGACTGGGTCACACTGCCCGCCGTGAGCAAGCCCTCAAGAGCTTCGGTGGTCTCGAAAAAATTTGCCATTCCGCCGCCCGCCACGATATCCATCACGGTGGCACGGGGGAGCGCTTCTTTCACACTGGAGAGCATATAACAAATGAGAAGCTGAATATCAGCCATACGGTACAACCCGCCCGGTTCCACACCGGCGGAAAATCCTTGCATCGGCATAGTAGATAAAAACTCCTGTTCCAATTCTAAAATATACAAAGTCAGTATACCACAAAATCGACACGGGGGCAAGTCCCAAACGAAAATTCTTGACAATCGGTTTTCGGTGTGCTACAATGAATGCATCTTCGGGGCGGGGTGCGATTCCCCACCGGCGGTTACAGCCCGCGACTCGGGAAATATCCCGACTGATTTGGTGTGATTCCAAAGCCGACGGTACAGTCCGGATGTGAGAAGATGAACGAAATTTGGTGTGTTTGCCCCGTCACGCTGTGGACGGGGCATTTTTTTGTTTCAAAAGGAGAGAGCAACAATGTCTTCAAAGCATCTCGTTCGGTTGTGTCAGGCGTCCTGCCTTGCGGCAGTGGCACTGGTGCTTGTGTATTTTATTCATTTTCCGCTGATTCCCGCCGCACCGTTTTTGGAGTACGATATGGCGGACGTACCGGTGCTGTTGGTCACGGTGCTGTTCGGTCCGTTGTGGGGACTTTCGGTGCTGACGGCGGTCTCGGCGGTGCAGGCGTTTATGCTCGGCGGTAACGGCTGGGTCGGTGCCGTGATGCATATCGTTTCTTCGGGGGTGCTGGTGCTGATCGTGGGGGTGTTTACGCGCCGTAGCGTGCGCCCCCTTCGCCTGGCGATCGGTCTGGTGCTTGGGACGCTCGCGATGGCGGCGGTAATGGTGCCGATGAATTTGACGCTGACGGTATATTTCCTCGGCACACCGCGTGCGGCGGTGGTGCAGATGCTGCTGCCTGCCATCCTGCCGTTTAATCTCTTGAAAGCAGGGATCAACAGCGCACTCACGGCGGCGGTGTACGCCGCGTTGCGCCCGCTGTTGCGCCGTCAACGGAGCATACTGGGCGTGGAAAAAGAAATATAAGTGAAAATCACCTGTGCCGTGGCTCGCACAGGTGATTTTTTGTTGCAATCTTCAAAAAGATGTGTTATAGTATAGATATATATTTTTTAGGAGGTTGTTCCGATGCCTAATCCTTCGTGGCTGAAAAATGCAATGATTTATAACGTATATCCGCAGTCCTTTTACGATACCAACGGTGACGGTATCGGTGATCTCAAAGGTGTGGAGGAAAAACTGGATTATATTCAGGGGCTCGGTTGTAACATCATTTGGATGAACCCCATTTTTGTCAGCCCGTTTCGCGATGCGGGGTACGACGTATCGGATTTCTACACCGTAGCGCCCCGTTACGGCACCAACGAGGATCTGCGCCGTCTGTGTGCCAAAGCGAAAGAGCGCGGAATGCACATCGTGCTGGATCTGGTGGCAGGGCATACCTCACTGGAATGCGAGTGGTTTCAGCGCTCGGCGGAATACGATCCCAACGAATTCTCCCACCGCTACGTGTGGACCGATTCGGTGGGTGATCTCGGTGACGGCACCTTTATCAACGGATATTCCGACCGCGACGGCTCGTACATGAAGAATTACTACTACTGTCAACCCGCACTGAATTACGGGTTTGCCAACCCCGACCCCGCGAAATCGTGGCAACGGTCGGTGGACGATCCGCATTGTGTCGCCACGCAGGAAGCGTTGCTCGACATTATGGATCACTGGACGAAACACGGCGTGGACGGTTTTCGTGTGGATATGGCATTTTCGCTGGTCAAGTATGACCGTGAGGAAAAAGAGACCATCAAACTGTGGCAGAAGATGAGCGCCAAGTTCAAGGAATCCCATCCCGACTGTCTTTTGATCTCGGAATGGAGTTATCCCGAACGGGCATTGGCGGCAGGATTTGACGTAGACTTTCTCATCCACTTCAATTTGAAATGTTTCACCACCTTGTTCCGCCACGAAAAAGGGCGAAACGACCGTTTGGATTGGGTCGGCCCCAGTTACTTCCGCAAGGAGGGGGAAGGGGATTTCCGCCTCTTTTACGAAGATTTTATCGACCAGTTGAACAAGACCCGCGGCCTTGGTTACGTGTCGGTACCCACCGGTACACATGACCTGCCGCGTGTGGCGTGGGAACGGGACGAAGACGATCTGCGCGTGATCCAGACCTTTATCTACACCATGCCCGGCATCCCGCTGATCTATTACGGTGATGAGATCGGCATGCGGTATCTCGAGGGCCTGCGTTCGGTGGAGGGCGGTTACCGCCGCACGGGTGCGCGTTCGCCCATGCAGTGGAAGGCGGGGAAGAATTACGGCTTTTCCACCGCTGACAAGACTTACATTCCCTGCGACCCGTCGCCCGATGCGCCGACGGTAGAAGCGCAGGAAAAGGACCCCGATTCCTTGCTCAATCACGTGAAAACGATGACGGCACTGCGCCGTGCGCATCCCGCGTTGCAGGAGGACGGCGAATTCGAGGTGATCGGTGACAGCAGTTATCCCGCGGTGTATGAACGCCGTGCAGGGGACGAGCGCATTCGCATCATTATCAATCCCTCCGTGCGGGAATATACACTCGATATTCCTGCCCCGCAGGAGATTTACGTCTCCCGCAACGTGGAGGTGAACGGCACAAAAGCCACCGTGAAAGGTTGCAGTTACATCGTTTTTAAAGTGTAATATTTCTCCATCCCGCCGGTAAGACTAACCGACGAGGTGAAGAATATGAGTAAAGACAAAAATGAGCCCGTGCGCCGCGAGACTCACGAAAGCCGTGTGTTGCAAGAGCAGTTGAAGGATATGGTGGAAACGGGGGCGGTGGTGACCGACAACGGTCGGCACACCGTCCACTGTTTGACGGTCATCGGGCAGATCGAAGGGCATTATGCTCTCGGAAGCGATAACAAGACCACCAAGTACGAACACGTGTTGCCGCAACTGGTGGCTATTGAAGAGAGTACCGAGATCGAAGGGGTGCTGATCCTTTTGAACACGGTCGGCGGCGACATCGAAGCGGGACTCGCGATCGCGGAGATGATCTCGGGTATGCGTAAACCCACCGTGTCGTTGGTACTCGGCGGCGGGCATTCCATCGGTGTGCCGCTTGCGGTGTCGGCAAAGCGGTCGTTTATTGCGCCGTCGGCAACCATGACCATTCATCCCGTGCGCACGAACGGTCTGGTGCTTGGTGTGCCGCAGGCGTTTCGCTATTTTCAGCGTATGCAGGAGCGTATTACCCGTTTTGTGTGCGAGCATTCCAATTTATCGGAAGCGCGGTTTGCAGAACTTTGCAACAGTACCGACGAGCTGACCACCGATATGGGCAGTGTGCTGGACGGCAACGATGCTGTGCGGGAAGGGTTGATCGACGAACTCGGCTCGCTGGGAGATGCGATCGCGGCGCTCTACCGTATGATAGAAAACCAATAAAGAAGGACGGTCAAAAGTATGGCAAAGAAGAAAGCGGTTTCGGCAAAACAGGCACGGGGCAGCAAAAAGGAACAAGGGCAGGTGTCGGCGCAGATGATGGCGGTGATCTTGCTCGCGTGTGCCATCCTGTTTATGTGCATTCTGTTGATTCCGGGAGCAAGTTTGTGGAATTGGCTTCACAACCTACTGTTCGGTCTGTTTGGCTTTTGCGCGTTTTTGGTGCCGCCGATCGCCATATACGTGTCCATCCTGCTTGCAAAAGAAAAAGACGACGACTCGGTGCGCCGTCGTGTGTTACAAGGGATACTGCTGCTCTTTACGGTCGGCAGTACCGTACATATCTTTGCCGCCGACGTGACGGAAAATTATTTTGCCGCACTGGTAACCGCGTTCAAAGACGGCACGCATCTGTACGGTGCGGGCGTCTGCGGTGCCTTGCTCGGCTACGTGTTCGAATGGGCGTTTTCGGATATCGGTGCCAAGATCATCTTACTGCTCGCACTCTTTGTTGTGATCATGGTGGTGACCAAGACCAGCGTTCTTACGTTGTTTAAAGCACCTGCTAAGGTGGTGAAAAAAGCGCGTGAGCGTGTGGATACCGAAGGGGTCGCCATCGTCGCGAAAAAGAAAGAAAAACAGGCGTACGACCACGAAAAAGAGAAGAGACCTGCCGCGATCGATGTGGATATGGGCGAGGGATACGTGGGCGAGGCCGCAGAAGAGCCCGCACCTAAAAAGCGCCGTGCAAGAAAGGCGGAAGAACCCGTTGCGGAAGTGTCTGCCGTTCCGAGCGGTGTGGACGATTCCATCAGCGGCGAGCTGAGCGAGGCTGCCGAGCAGGAAACGATGCCGACGGCGTACCGTTATCCGCCCATTTCGCTTCTCCGCGAGGTGAAGCCGCAAAACGTGGCCGCCGCTCAACAGGAACAACAGCAGACAGCTGACCTGCTCGTGAAGACTCTCAACGATTTCGGGGTCAGCGCACGGGTGATCGCGGTATCCCGCGGTCCGTCGGTCACGCGGTATGAATTGGAACCCAGTGCGGGTGTGAAACTCAGCAAGATCACGGGTCTGGCGGACGATATCGCGTTGCGCCTTGCCACCACGGGCGTACGCATCGAAGCACCGATTCCGAACAAGGCGGCGGTGGGGATCGAAGTACCCAACCGCAACCGCGTATCCATCGGTCTGCGCGAAATGATCGACGCGCCCGATTTCTCGCTTGCCAAGAGCAAACTGACGGTGGCACTCGGCCGTGATATTGCGGGTAACACGGTGTATACCGACCTTGCCAAAATGCCGCACCTGCTGATCGCGGGTACGACCGGTTCGGGTAAATCGGTGTGCACCAACATGATGATCCAGAGCGTACTGTTCCGTGCATCGCCCGAAGAGGTGCGTCTGTTGCTGATCGACCCAAAAATGGTCGAATTCGGTGTGTACAACGGGATCCCGCACCTCTTGGTGCCGGTGGTGACCGACCCGCGCAAAGCGGCGGGTGCCCTCGGCTGGGCGGTGACCGAAATGCTGGCACGTTACAAGGCATTTGCCGAAAACAACGTGCGTAATTTGGAAGAGTACAATCGCTTGGCACAAAAGAGCGATACCGTAAAAGCGAAACCGCAGATCCTCATTCTCATCGACGAGTTGGCAGACTTGATGATGGCGGCGAAGAACGAAGTGGAAGACGCGATCGTGCGCCTGGCGCAGATGGCGCGTGCCGCCGGTATGCACTTGGTGATCGCGACCCAACGCCCGTCGGTGGACGTCATCACGGGTCTGATCAAGGCGAACATTCCGAGCCGCCTGGCGCTCACGGTGGCGAGCAGTGTGGACTCCCGCACCATTTTGGACTGCGGCGGTGCGGAAAAACTGCTTGGCCGCGGTGATATGCTGTTTATGCCGCTCGGTATGTCGAAACCCATGCGTATTCAGGGCGGCTATGTGGATATGGAAGAGATCGAAGCGGTGGTGGATTTCCTCAAAGACGAAGGTGCCGAAGAGATCTACGACGATGAGATCATGCAGGAGATCGAACGTCAGGCGAGTGCGGCTGGGAAGAAAGACAGTGCCGCCGCGGATGACGACGGTGATGACGAGCCCGCGGACGATATGCTTCCGCAGGCGATCGAAGTGGTCATTGATGCGGGTATGGCATCCACTTCGCTGTTACAGCGTAAACTGCGCTTGGGGTACGCCCGTGCAGGCCGCATCGTGGACGAGATGGAACGCCGCGGTATCGTCGGGCCGCACGAGGGGAGCAAACCGCGTCAAGTGTTGATCACCCGTCAGCAGTGGATGGAAATGAACGCCCTGCGTGACGATATTTCGGAGTAAAGGAACAGAAGTTATGCCGTTTTTGCCGTTGACAAAAGAAGAGATGCGCGCCCGCGGATGGGATGCGGCGGATATCGTGCTGGTGACGGGGGATGCCTACGTGGATCACCCCAGTTTCGGTACCGCCATCATTTCCCGCGTGCTGGAGGATGCGGGATTTCGTGTGGCGATCCTTTCGCAACCGCAAGGCCCCGATGATCTTACGGAATTCGGGCGTCCGCGTTTGGGCTTTTTTGTGAACGGCGGCAACATCGATTCCATGGTGGCGCACTATACCGCCGCCCGCCGTCGCCGCAGTGAAGATGCGTATACCGCCGGCGGCATGGCAGGTCGCCGCCCTGACCGTGCCACTATTGTGTATTGCCGCTGGGCACGGGAGATGTACGGGGATATCCCGATCTTGATCGGCGGTCTGGAAGCGTCACTCCGTCGTTTTGCTCATTACGACTACTGGGACGATGCGGTGCGTCCCTCCATTTTGGTGGACAGTACCGCCGATATTCTGGTGTATGGTATGGGGGAGAAGGCGGACGTCGAAGTAGCACGGCGTCTCGCGGCAGGCGAGCCGATCTCTGCCATCACCGATATTCGCGGCACGGCGTTTGCCGTGTCGGTGAAAGAGTACGAACCTCGCCCGTGTGCCGAATGTCCGTCGTTCGATCAGGTGCGTGCGGCGGATGAGGCGGGCAAACGCCACTATGCTGTCGCGGCACGCATTCAGCAGGACGAGCAGGACGCTGTGCGCGGTAAAACGGTGATACAACGGCACGGTGACAAGATCGTGGTGCAAAATCCGCCGATGCCGCCGCTTTCGACCGCAGAATTAGATCACGTGTACGAATTGCCGTATATGCGGGAGTATCACCCGTCGTACGAAGCGGCGGGCGGTGTGCCGGGACTGTTGGAGGTCAAGTTCTCACTGGTGCATAACCGCGGGTGTTTCGGTGCGTGCAATTTCTGCTCCATCGCCTTCCACCAAGGGCGGCAGATCGCCTGTCGCAGTGAGGATTCGGTGGTGCGGGAAGCGGAAAAACTGACCGCGATGAAGGATTTTAAAGGGTACATCCACGACGTGGGCGGCCCGACGGCAAATTTCCGTGCCCCGTCGTGTGAAGGGCAAGCGACCCGCGGCCTTTGCAAGGGCAAAAAGTGTTTAGCACCGACCGTATGTCCCGCTCTGCGCGCCGACCACAAGGAGTATCTGCATCTGCTTCGCCGTTTGCGGGCGTTACCGCGGGTGAAGCGGGTGTTCATTCGTTCGGGCATTCGTTTTGACTATTTGCTGGAAGATACGGACGAGACGTTTTTCAAGGAACTTGTGCAGTACCACGTGAGCGGACAGTTGAAGGTAGCGCCCGAGCATTGCTCGGCGGGGGTATTAAACGCGATGGGAAAACCCGCAATCGATACGTACCGTCGTTTTCAAAAGCGGTTTTACGAGTTGACAAAAAGTATCGACAAAAAGCAATATCTTGTGCCGTACCTGATGTCTTCTCATCCCGGCAGTACGTTGCGGGATGCGGTAGAACTGGCACTGTTTTTGAAAAAAGAGGGACTGCATCCCGAACAGGTGCAGGATTTTTATCCCACACCGGGAACCATCTCCACGTGTATGTTCTACACGGGGCTGGATCCCTACACGATGAAGCCGATCTACGTGCCGCGCACGGCGGCGGAAAAGGCAGAACAACGGGCACTACTTCAGTATTTCCGCCCCGAAAACCGCGACAAGGTGCGGGCGGCACTCAAACGGGCGGGACGCGCCGACCTGATCGGTAACGGTCCGAACTGTTTGGTGTCCGCCGAATGTGTGAAGCGTCCTGCAACACCGACACAGCGGCAAAAGAAAGTGCCGCAAAAGAAGAACTGTGGCCGTCGCTGATATGTTCGCGCGGTTGCGCGAGCGGGTCATAGCCGTTTGGCGTCGGTGGTGGGCACTTATTGTGGCGGTTGCGTTAATACTGTGTTTTATCTCCGAGCAGACGGGTCTCACCGACCGTTTGCTCGTGCTTTGCGGTGTTGCCGACCCGCATCTACCGCCCAAAGACGGTGAACTGCAGGTGCATACGCTGGATGTGGGAAATGCGGATGCGTTGGTTTTGTTCTGCGACGGTAAAACGATGTTGATCGACGCGGGTGAACATAACGACGGTGACAACGTCACGGAATATTTGCAACACCTGGGAGTGACCCACCTTACCTACGTTATCGCCACCCATGCGGATGCCGATCATATCGGCGGTATGCGTGAGGTGCTTGAGAATTTTACGGTGGGAGAATATTTGATGGCGACTATGCCGTACGGTGCAGAGCCGACCACTGCGACCTATTGGAATCTGCTCTCGTTTTTGGAGGAGCGGCAGATCAAGGTGACTGAAACCAAACCGGGTATGGAACGCCGACTCGGCGGTGCCGTGGTGGAAATACTGGCACCTGTGGTGGAATCGGAGGACTCCAACGAACAATCGGTGGTGTGCATGGTGAACTACGGCGATACCCGCTTTTTGTTTATGGGAGATGCAGGAGAATCGGTGGAAGGTTATCTCTTTTCGGAAGATCTGCACGCCGATTTTTTGAAAGTGTCGCACCACGGCGCGGAAAACGCCACGGGCGAGAATTTCTTGCGTCGTGTGTCACCGACGGTGGCGGTGATATCCTGCGGGAGAAACAATCCCTACGGACATCCCGCAGCGGCGGTACTGTCGCGTTTGGAACAGGTGGGCGCGTCCGTATACCGCACCGATCGCGACGGACATATCGTGGTGACGAGTGACGGCAAAACACTGCAGGTCACGACCGAAACGGAGTGAAGACGATGATGACCGTAGACCGTATTGAAGGCGAATGGGCGGTGCTGTGTTTGGCAGATGAAACCACGCGTACGGTGAAGTTGTGCGATCTGCCGCCCGACGTGAAGGTGGGTGACGCGATAGCGGAGACTTCGCAGGGCTTTCGTATCGATGCGGGAGCAACCGAAGCCTTGCGTGAGCGCGCAAGATGCCTTAGGAGGAAATTATGAGTACATTTGTATCGGCGATCGTGCCCGCGGCGGGCAGTGCCACCCGCATGGGCGGTGAAAAGCAACGCTTGTTGCTGAACGGGCGTCCCGTGCTGGCACACACCTTGTCGGTGTTGCAACAGACCGCCGTGATCGACGAGATCGTGGTAGTGGCGCGTAAGGCCGACGTGGAAGAATTTTTATCCTATAGGGAACGGTTTGGTATTACCAAGCTTGCCGCGGTGGTGGTCGGCGGGGAGAGCCGTCAACAATCGGTTGCCAATGGCCTCGCGGCTGTTTCCGATAGGACAACACTGGTGGCGATACACGACGGTGCCCGCCCGTTGGTGACGGCGGAAGAGATCGAGCGTATCGTGGCGGCGGCGGAGGAATACGGTGCCGCCACCGCCGCAACTCCCGTAAAAGATACACTGAAGATTGCGGGGGCAGATGGCACCGTTGCTGCGACACCCGACCGAAGCACCTTGTGGGCGGTGCAAACGCCGCAGGTGTTTCACTGCGACCGTTACCGTGCGGCACTCCGAAAAGCGGCGGCGGACGGACGGGACTTTACCGACGATTGCCAGTTGTTTGAATACGTCGGTCACACGGTACGGTTGGTGCAAACGGGATATCAAAACATTAAGATCACGACTCCCGAAGATATGGCGATCGCCCGCGGTCTTTTGGGAAAAGGAGAGACGGCTATGCGTATCGGACACGGTTATGACGTACACCGCTTGACGGAAGGACGTGCCCTCATTTTGGGCGGTGTGACGATACCGTATGAGAAAGGACTGCTCGGGCACTCGGATGCGGACGTACTCACCCACGCGGTGATGGATGCGCTGCTCGGTGCAGCGGGGCTTCACGATATCGGCCGTTGGTTTCCCGATACCGACGAGCGGTATCGCGGAGCAGACAGTATACAGTTGCTCGAACACGTGATCGCGTTACTGGCGGAGCATGGGTTTGCGGTGGGCAATGTGGATGCTACCGTGTTGGCACAAGCGCCGAAGTTGCTTCCGTATATCGACACGATGCGGGAGAATCTCGCCCGCGCGTGCGGCGTACCGACCGCGGCAGTGAACGTCAAAGCGACGACCGAAGAAAAACTCGGATTTACGGGTGCGGGTGACGGTATGGCGGCACACGCCGTATGTGTGATAAAGGAGAGGACGTAATGATATACGAAAAACAACCGACCGCATTTACCTTGGAGCACACGGCGTTGCCCCATGCAGTGTATCTGCCGAAGGGATATGAGGAAGACCCGCATAAACGCTGGCCGCTCGTGATCTTTTTGCACGGTGCGGGAGAGCGGGGACACGATCTCACGGGGGTGTACCGTCACGGCCCGCTTCGTGAGGTGCGCGAAGGGCGGGAATTTCCGTTCATTGTGATCGCTCCGCAGATCGAAGCGCCGAAATATTGGGCGTGTTACGCGGAAACACTCAACGCCATGTTAGACGGCTGGCTTACCGAGTACCGTATCGATCCTACCCGTGTGTATCTGACGGGTCTTTCGATGGGCGGCACGGGCACGTGGATGTGGGGGATGATGAATCCCGAACGGTTTGCTGCGGTGATGCCGCTTTGCGGTACGGGTATCTGCTGGTGCGCGGGTAATTTGAAAGATGTGCCCGTGTGGGTGTTCCACGGCGACCGCGACGAGACCGTACCGATCGAAGAAAGTTATACCATGGAAAAACGCCTTACCGCGTGCGGCGGGGACATACGGCTTACCGTGTACGAAGGATACGGCCACGATTGCTGGACGGACACCTATCGCCGTGACGACGTGTACGAATGGTTGTTATCGCATACAAAGGAGACGAAGTAATGAGTGAACGTTTGGACCGTATCAACGAATTGGCGCGCAAGGCCCGCACGCCCGAAGGGTTGACGGAGGAAGAAAAGGAAGAACAAAAGCGTCTGCGTGCGGAATATGTGGCGGCAGTGCGTAAAAACGTGGAGATGCAACTCGGCAACACCTATATCGTGGAGCCGGACGGCACGAAACATCCGCTAAAAAAGAAAGGACAACCGCAATGAAACGTCGAGCGATGATCCTGTGTGCCGTTTTCTGCTTGCTGTTCAGTTTCACGGCGTGTCGCGTGCGTGTGGACTTTACGCAAGGAGAGGACGAAGATACGCCTCCCACCACGTCTACCACCAAACCGCTCCCCGAAAGCAACGATGAAATGGCGACCGAAGCATGGGAGATCTATTCCCACGCCCTGGATGTCGAAAAGACATACACCACCTATGAGTTGATATACGAAGGACGCGAGAAGGCGATAGGAGAGACCGTGGTTTCCAAAGCACGTTTTGTCAGGGTGGAAAAGGACGGCGCGGTAACCTTGCTGATCGAGCGTGAGTATGGCAGTGAGTATTCCTCTGCGTATTATGCCGACGGTATCGGCTATTTTGACGTGAAAGGGAAAAAGTATTGGATGCCGACCGATGAGGATGCCGTATACGAGGTGCTGAAGATCGCGGAAACAGAAAACCTCACCGAGCCGATGTTTACCAAAGCTATCGTAATCCGTGATGCGGACGGTGGCGCTACGGTGTCGTGTCCGCTTCAGGCGAAATACGCCCTGCAGTTCGCGCGAATGTATCTGGGGGATACCGCGACCGAAGGGACGGTTATCCGTGCCGAGGCGGGAGTGACCGTGAATGCTGCGGGTGATCCGCTGGTCTTTACGGCGGCCGTTTCGGTCGATCACGCACTGTACGGCACCGTATCGGTCGAAAGCCAAAACCGCTATACGGCGGTCGGGGATGCGGTCGTACTGACCCCGCCGCAGGATCTGGACACATATGCATCGATTATCGAGTAAAGGAAGTGCAGAAAGGCACTTCCTTTTCCTTTTTAGCAAATTCTGCGGTGCGTTTACGCGTCCGAACGACAAACGCCGACAAAATGCGACGGTTCCTCCCTCTTGCTAAAAAATATTTTCCAAAAAATGGAAAAAGTTTCGCAAAAAGCCTTGCAATAATTTCCAGAATATGGTAATCTGTTGACATCGACAAGGGGTGTCGATGCAAGGTTGCCGGCAAGCAACAACCAATACATTAAAAAAGGGAGAACGTAGTATGGAGAAGAAAATACGGGTGCTGCTCGCCGATACGGGTGAGCATTTTGGACAGCCCTGCGCCACGGCACTGCGAGCACACGGGCTGGAAGTGGAAACGGTGGAAAAGGACGGCCGCCGTGTGATCGAGCGTGTATCGGCATACCGTCCCGACGTGGTTATTATGGATTTCTTTTTGCCGCAGGTGGATGCGGTAGGGGTCATACACAGCATCAAAGCGATGCACTTGCCGACGATGCCCGTGCTGATGGTGATGTCGGCGTTTGACAATCCGAATTTGGAGCGCGAAGCGATGACGGCAGGGGCGGATTATTTTGTATTAAAGCCGTTTGATGCCGATGGTATGGCGGTGCGATTGCTCAGCATCTGTGCGCAAAAAGACAATCGCCGCACTGCGAGTACGGGCGGCAACACCCTTGAGATGCAGGTGACCGAGATCATTCATCAGATCGGCGTACCTGCCCATATCAAAGGATATCAATATCTGCGGGATGCTATTCTGATGGCGATCGAAGACGAGGAGATCATCAACGCCGTGACCAAGCGGTTGTATCCGTCGGTGGCAAAGAAGCACGACACCACGTCGTCGCGTGTGGAGCGCGCGATCCGTCACGCGATCGAAGTGGCGTGGGATCGCGGAGATGTGGACGTGCTGAATTCCTATTTCGGCTACACGATCCATACGGGACGCGGCAAACCCACCAACAGTGAGTTTATCGCGATGATCTCCGACCGTTTCCGCTTGCAACTGAAGATCGGATAATAAAAATTTTTAAAAAACAGTTTATTTTTTGCCCCCTTTGTGATATGCTTATTACAAAGGGGGCGCTTTTAATGAAATTGGAATTTCTCGGTGCGGCTCACGAGGTGACCGGTTCCTGCACGCTGCTTACGGTGGGGGAACACCGCATCGTCATCGACTGCGGTTTGGAACAGGGCCGCGATATTTACGAAAACTGCGATATGCCCGTTGCCGCGGGTGAAGTGGACGCGGTGTTGCTTACCCACGCACATATCGACCACGCGGGGCGGATCCCGCTTTTGTGTGCGCACGGATTTCGCGGGCCGATCTACGCCACCGCCGCCACGGCACGTCTGTGCGGTATCATGCTGATGGACTCGGCACATATCCAAGAGTTTGAGGCGGAATGGCGCAACCGCAAGGGGAAACGTGCGGGAAAAGAGGTGTATCAACCGCTGTATACCACGGCGGATGCACAGCAGGCGTTGACACAGTTCGTACGCTCGCCGTATCACGCACCGCGTGAGATTTTGCCCGGCGTTACGGTGGAGTTTTTCGACGCGGGGCATCTGCTCGGCTCGGCATCCATTAAGATCACCGTGACCGAAGAAGGAAAGAGCCGTACATTGCTGTTTTCGGGCGACCTCGGCAATGTGGACCGTCCGCTGATCCGCGATCCCGAACAGCCCGATACCGCCGATTACGTGGTGATTGAATCTACCTACGGTAACCGTCTGCACGGCCCGCATCCCGACTACGTCAGCCAGTTGACCTCCATTTTGCAGGAGACGTTTGACCGCGGCGGCAACGTGGTGATTCCCTGCTTTGCCGTCGGTCGCACGCAGGAGATGCTTTACTGCTTGCGTTGTATCAAAGAAGCGGGGTTAGTGAAAGGTCACGACCGATTCCCTGTATATGTGGACAGTCCGCTGGCGGTGGAGGCGACCCGTATCTACGGCGACGAATCGCTCACCCCGTATTTTGATAAGCAGACCTTGTCGCTGTTAAACGAGGGGATCAACCCCATATTGTTCGACGATATCCGCGTGTCGGTCACGTCGGACGATTCCCGCGCCATTAACGCCGACACCACGCCGAAGGTGATCTTGTCTGCCAGCGGTATGTGTGAAGCAGGACGTATCCGCCACCATTTAAAGCACAATTTGTGGCGCCCCGAAAGCACCGTGCTGTTCGTGGGGTATCAGACCGAAGGTACGCTCGGCAATCAGCTCATCAACGGTGCGCCCACCGTGAAACTGTTCGGAGAAGAGATCGGGGTGCGCGCCCGTATCGCGCAGATGGACGGCATCAGCGGTCACGCCGACCGCGACCGTATGCTTCAGTGGCTCGGCGGTATGAATCCCGCACCGCAAAAGGTGTTCGTGAATCACGGACAGGATGCCGTGTGCGACGAGTTTGCTGAGTTCATCACCGAACAACTGGGTATCCCCGCCGAAGCGCCGTATAACGGTGCGGTGTACCGCGTGGGGGATACGGTGACGCTTGAGGCGGCAGGCAACACCCGTCGCTTGACCCCGAAGGCGGCACGTGTGAGCACGGTGTACGACCGCTTGGTGATGGTGTACCGCCGTTTGGGACAGTTGGTGGAACAAAGCCGCGGGCGCGCCAATAAAGATCTCGCAAAATTTGCGGATCAGATGCAATCGCTGCACGACCGCTGGCAATAAAAGGAGGACGAAACGATGTTTGGAAACAAAGTAGTACTGACCATTGAGGGAATGGCGTGTATTCGTTGCAGCGGTCGTGTGGAAGCGGCACTGAACGCGTTGGATGGTGTAAAAGCAAAGGTGGATCTCGACAAAAAAATCGCCACCGTCAAAGGCTGTGACGACAAAGAGTTACTTGTCCGTACCGTGACCGACCTCGGTTTCACCGTGGTGGATGTAAAATAAAGAAAGCCCGCTGTACAGCGGGCTTTTTTTATTTTGTCTCGCGAATCAAATAGCGGGGGATGCCGATGATGCGGCAGGCAGCCAATTCTTCACCCTCCAGCAGGCGCGGCTGATACATCGGGTTGACGGGCACCAGTCGCAACCAATTCTCGCCCGCGGCAAATTCCACCTTTTTCAAGGTAGCTTCTTCGGTGTTATACAGCACTAACGCGGTCTGCCCGCTGTATTCCAACGTGTCGGTCTTCAGCACCAGCACGGTGTCGCCGTCCAAATACATCGGATACATACTGTCGCCGCACACCCGCAGCACAAAGAAATCCGATCGCGGCCGCCCGTGCAGGAAACTGACGGGGATGTCCACCGTGTCGCCGTCCCACACCTCCTGTGCCAAATGCTCGTAACCCGCTGCCACTTCACCGATAATGGGAAAAGTGACCACGTCATCGGTTACTTGCGGCAGGGGATAGGTAAGCGTGCGCGGTTGCATCTCATCGGTCTTGCCGAGCAACCACGCCACGTCCACCTGCAGTACCCGCGCCACCGATTCCAACACCGGCACCTTGATGTTTTCAATCTTACCTTTTTCGTACCGCTGAATGGTCGAAAAGGCGACCGACACTTGATCGGCAATGTCTGCCAAGGTGTACCCCAACTGTTTGCGCCGTTGCTCCATACGCGCCCCGATCTTGTATGCATCCCATTCTTTCATTGCGATCACTCCTTACAAGGGTAGTATATCACAATATTTTGCATAATGCAACATATTTTTTGCAAAAAGAATATTTCTTGGGAAATAGCTTAGAATTTCAAGTTCTCGCGCGCCGCTTTCAGTGACCGCAAGATCGGCTGCTCAAGGGTGTCCAGCGGTCCGTATTCCTGCACACACAGATACATGCACACGCCGAGCGAGGGGCCGATCTGCCGCACGAACGGGTGGCAGGGGCCGTTCACCAAATACAAAAACGGACGGTCGAGTGTGCGGTGTAACTCTTGAATGGTGTGAATACACAGTGGCAGTTCGGTGCTCTCGTTTGTGCGGTTGACGATCTTGACGATGTCCGCCCCGCGTGCACGGTGCTCAGCCGCAATGGTAAGTGTTTCTTCTACGCTCAGCACTTCAAGAGTGTGGGAGGACATCAACACCTCGCCACCGCGTCGGTGGATCTCGGCAATCAGCTCTTTTTGCTTTTGGATGGCGGTGGGGGAATGGGTCAGTTCCAGATACGCGGTGTCGCGGTCGAACAGATTGCCCATGACGTCACAAAGGGTCGCACCACAATCCAGTCCCAGTAAGAGTAGGTCGGCACATTCCTCGTCGGTCAGATCGACGCTGTTGCCGTAGCGGTAGGAGGTGATGTAGATGGGTTTGTCTTCGCATGCGGTAAAAATGGCCCGCAGATCGTTCGCCGTTCGATATTCTCGCTTCAACTTGCACAACTGCACACCCAACGCCTCGGCACCGTCTGCAAGAGAGGCGCGTATCTTGCGGATACATTCCGTCGGTGTTTCGCATTGGATCATGGCTGTCAGTAACGGTCGGTCATATTTTAAAAACGTTGGTTTCATTATCCAATCCTCTGCATTCCTTCACGACCGCCGTCGATCATAATGTTGGTGGCGTTGATAAACGCACCGTAATCCGAGATGACGTACATCACAAGGTCGATGATCTCCTGCGGGTCGGCGGCGCGTCCCAACATCGTTTTCATGTTTGCCATCTGCGGGCGTGTCAGCACCGGGCCGGGGGAGACGCACACACAGCGCACGTTGTGCGGCGCACCGCACTGTGCCAACGCTTTGGTCAGGCCGTGCATAACGCCGCTTTTCGCCGTGGCGTACTCCACGCCCAGGCCATCCGCTTCCGCGCCGGTGATGGAACCGATATTGACGATGATGCCGCTTTCTTGCGCGCACATCTGCTTCATTACCGCGTGACCAAAATACAGCTGCGCCCGCATATTGACGTCCAGCCCCCAGTCGTATATTTCGATCGGCACATCGGGGAAGTATGTTGCCTTCGCTTTGCACACACGTACGGCAGTGCCGCCCGCAAAGTTGCACACTACGTCAATACGGCCGAACTCCGCTACCGCACGGTCACGCGCCGCGCATACCTGCGCGTAGTCGCGCACGTCACACACAATACCGACGGCACGACCGTTCCCTTTTTGGTTGATCTCATTGACTTTTTCTTGCAGAACCTCTTCGTTGACATCGCACATGAGGACGTTCCCGCCCGATTCGGCAAAGCACTGCGCGAACAAAAGTCCCATGCCGGATGCCGCCCCGGTGGAAATAGCGGCTTTGCCTGTGAAGTCGATGTTGAATACCATAATATATCTCTCCTTATAATTTTTTCGACAACCGTCTATGATAACGTTTTCTCCCGATTTTAGTATAAAAAACTTTTTACTGTGTGTAAATCCGCAAAACCGATAATATTTATCTTTTTCGATGATGAAAATGAAAAAAGACTTGAAAAATTTAACAAAATCGGTTATTGTGGAACCGGGAGGGAGAGATGCGAATGCGATCGATATACGATTTGACGGTGATAAATATCCAAGATGTGATTACCGTGTATTCCGAGAAAGGGGATCATACCGTGATCCGAAATCGTTCGTCCTACGGATTGTCCTTTGGTCAAAGCGGGCGGATCGAATACGAGCATAACGGATGCCACTTTCTGTCCGAACCGGGAGTGGCACTCCTTCACCCGCAAGGGGCGACGTACCGTTTGTATCGGCGAGAGAGTGGGGAATTCCCGTTGATCAATTTTTATCTTTACGGTGATGAACTTCCGCAAGAGTTCGTCGTATTTCGTTTGCGTGATCCTGCATGGTATCTCCGCGAGGTGGAAGAACTTAAGGATCTGTGTCTGTTACCGCACAACCGTTTGCGGGTGATAGGGCGGTTGTATGGGATGCTGTATCGTCTCTATACCGAGGGACACGAGCAAAAAAGTACAATCTCCCCGTTGCTCGATTACATTGCCGCCCATTACGGCGATTCCTCCCTCGGCAATGACCGTCTGGCGGGACAGGTGGGTATTAGCGAGGTGTATATGCGTCAACTGTTTCGTCGGGAGATCGGCATGTCGCCCAAGCAATATATCCAACATCTGCGCATACAAAAGGCAAAGCAATTGCTTGAAGAAGGACACGCATCGGTGACCGAGATCGCACAGCGGTGCGGCTTTTCGGCTATCTACCCGTTTTGTCGCGCATTTAAAACTGCTACGGGAGAGACACCGACGGACTATCGACGCCACAGTCGATATTACCTGCTATAAAAAGGCACACGGAAGATTGGCAGTCTTCCGTGTGCCTTTTGACGTTTATACTTTTTTCAGCACCACGGCGGTGCGGGCGGGGAGGTAGAGATAAAACCCGTTGTCACCCTCGTGACATTCGGGGGTGTAGCGATACGCCGTATCCACACGTCCGAAACCGCCGAATGCGGCATCGTCGGTGGTGAGTATTGCACGGTAGGTTTCGGGGGCGTTCAACGGGATCCATAGCTTGTCTTCCGAACGGGTGGGGTGGAAGTTGAAAGCGAAGATCACGCCGCCTTTTTGATAGACCATTAAATTGTGATCGTTGTGTGTCCAAAGCAATTTTGCGGGTTTCGTGAGTAATCGTTCCCGTTTGAGCAGTGCGATCATCGCACGGTCAAACGCTTCCAACTGCCCGTACCGCAGTAGATCGTTGTCCGCAAGACTCCACTGGCGGCGGCAGTAGTGGTAACTCCAGCCGTTGCCTTCGCGGGGAAAGTCGATCCATTCGGGATGACCGAATTCGTTGCCCATGAAATTGAGATACCCTTCACCGGCGAGGGTAGAGGTCACCAAACGGATCATTTTATGAAGCGCCATACCGCGGTCGATCACGGTACTTTGACTCTCTTTGTTCATTGCGGTGTACATTTCGGCGTCGCACAGGCGGAACATAATGGTCTTATCGCCCACCAGCGCTTGATCGTGCGATTCGCAGTAACCCACCGTCTTTTCCTTGGGGCGGCGGGAAGTGAGTTCGTACCAGAGCGTTCCCATGTCCCACGCTTCGTCCTCCCGCTCTTTTAACCACTTGATCCATAAGTCGGGCACGCCCATCGAAAGTCGAAAATCAAACCCGATACCGCCGTCCTTGATGGGCAGACACATCCCCGGCATACCCGACATATCCTCTGCCACGGTGACGGCGCGGGGATTCAGCGTGTGAATGAGTTCGTTCGCAAGTTGCAGATAGGTGATCGCTTCGAGATCGGTATTGGGTGAGAAGTACATACCATAATTGGTAAACGCACTGCCCAGCCCGTGGTCGTGATACAGCATAGAGGTCACGCCGTCGAAACGAAACCCGTCGAAGTGGAAGATCTCCATCCAGTATTTCAAATTGGAGAGAAGGAAGTGCAACACCTCGTTTTTGCCGTAGTTGAACAGTTTGGTGCCCCAGGCAGGATGCTCGCCCCGTGCGCCTTCATGGAAAAATTGATATTGTGTGCCGTCGAAAGCGGCCAACCCTTCGGCGGTGTTGCCAACGGCGTGTGAATGCACCACGTCGAGCAGCACGGTGATCCCCATCTTGTGGGCGGTGTTGACGAGTTCTTTCAGTTCCCGTCCCGTACCGTAGCGGGAGGAGGGGGCGAAGAAGTTGGATACCTGATACCCGAACGAGCCGTAATACGGATGTTCCATCACCGCCATGATCTGAATGGTGTTGTATCCGAGCTTTTTGATGCGGGGGAGAATACGTGCGGTAAAGTCGCGATAACGGCCCACCTCATACGCCTCTTGCGCCATGCCGACATGACATTCGTAAATGAGCGGTGTTTTGGCGGGACGGAAATCGGCGTCGCTCCATTGAAAACCGTCCCACAGCACGTCGTCCACTTCGGCGCACCACAGATAGGTCACGGGGTCTTGCACCACGCGTGTGGCGTGGGTGGGGACGCGTCGCAACACCTCGCCGCCGTGGTGAACGACGGCTTGTACCTTTTGTCCCACCTGCAGGGCGTCTGCGGGAAGCGTCACTTCGAACACGCCGTTTTCGAGTGCTGCCATCGGGCAAGCGGTGATATCCCACCCGTTAAAGTCACCTGTGAAAAACATCGCCTCTGCGGCGGGTGCCCATTCACGGTACACCCAACCGTCCGTCGTTTTATGAATACCGAAATAGAGGTGGCTGTTGGCAAACGAGACGAGGTCGCCGTCCCCCAACAGTTCTTCGCGTTTTTTAAGGTAACCGTCCATGCGCCGTGCAATATCGTCTTTGTGCGCTTTCAAATAGGGGTCGATCTTCAAAATACGATAGGTCATACGCCGCCTCCCCAAAAAACAAAATAGCCGAGGAACACCGTCCTCGGCTATTAGTATACCACAATTCCGTGTCGAAATCAATGGGTTTGTGACCGTTTCCACAGCGGAACGCAAAGCAGAGTCACGGCCGTACCCGCAACTCCAACCCACAGCCACGTGGTAAGGGTGGCAGACCAGCCTGCATTTTCCGCGATCAGCGGGAATGCGTAGGTAGAAAGCGCACTGCCGACGTAGGTGCAGGCGTTCAGCACGCCCGACACGGTGGAGACATTGTTTCCTTTGGCCATCAACGGCGGCACGATACACACGAGCAACAGATTGGCGCCGTGCATACACCCGTTGAGCAGGGCGGAGAAAAGGACCGATACGGTGGCGTTGGTCGAAGAGAAGAACACCAGCATCAACGAAGACAACGTGCCGACCGCAAAAATTATGCCGGTGCAGACAGGGGGACAGGTGAACACTTTGCGGTACAACAGCCCCGCAAGATAATGCATCACCATACCGAACAGCGGCAGCAGCACACCCGTGAGAATGGCGATCGCTTCGCCGATGTGATAGGTTTCGGAAATGTAGGAAGGTGTCCACGTAGTCACACCGTCACGCAGGATGCCTTGCAAAACAATGGAGAGCATAACCAATATGCCGAGCAACGAAAAGAGTGGGTGCTTGCCTGCAATTGATGCGGGCGTGTCGCTTTTCACGGTGGTGGCCATTGAAATCGTAGGGCACAGACGCCACCACAGCAACAACCCCACGACACCGAACGCGGCAGAAACCCAAAATACGCACCGCCAGCCGCTCATCACGATGAGCGCAGGGGAGAGCAGGTACACCGCAATGGTGCCCAGCGAGCCGCCCCACGACACTTTGATACAGTCGCGGGCGTACTCTTCGTGGGTCAGTAAGGAGGTGAGCAACTTTACGATCGGCGGCCACATGAAGGATTGTGCAAATCCGTTGACGCACCACACGGCGGTCATCACGGCCGACGAGGTGCAAAACGGCAACAGCAGATTCATGCAAACGGTCGTAACCAGACCGAGCGAAACCAGTGTTTTTGGCTGATAACGGTCACCGAAGATACCGCTTATGATCTGTCCCGCACCGTAGGTGATGAAACTGCCCGTAAGCGCCGCCGACAACGCGGACTTTGAAAGTCCCGTGTCCGCCACCATTTCGGCGATGATCGCACCGTAGTTGATGCGGGTGACGTAACTGATAAAATAAATGAACGCGCACAAATACACCGTGCGTTTTAAGGAAAGGCGTGTGTTCATTGCGGGATCTCCTTCGGGTCTAACCACTCGTTTTGACATTTTCACAGTATATCACACGTGTGAAAAAAGTCAATGATAAAACCGGTCGAGCAAAAAATTTGCTCGACCGGAAAAGATGTCAGAAACAGTTGTCGCAGGTGGTGTATCCCTGCTTTAGCAGATCGTCTACCGTGCCGTGAAATTCCTGTTTGTTCGACGGAGTTATGTCCTTGACGGAAGAGCAAGTCGGGCGGTGGATCTTCTTTGTGTTGGTGTTCAGCACGTAAGCGACAGTGACGGCATCGGTGGTCGTATCGGTTGCTTCGGCACTCTCGCCGTTGGCGTAATCGATCGTTACACGGGGTTGCACGTTGTAGCAAAACACGTTAAAGCACACGCCCTCGCCGCCGTCTTCCACCGAATACGCTTCGATCTGCACGCCGCGTGCCAGCAACTCGTCCTTCACAAACCACGGGGTGACACGGTACATCACGTGGTTATCGGTTTCTTTGATATAGTCCGCCACCATGTTCTCAAACGGAAGCATACCGTCCACGTTAAAATACCGTGTACCGGTGATCAAATTTTGCGGATTGGCGTTTTCCCCCGAAAGTTGCCAGCCGATCAAGTGACAGCGGTTATAGAGATACTTGCCGTCCACGTGGTCGTATTTCGCTTGATTCCATCCCGACGGTTTCACGTTGCCGATCTCGCCGCGCTCGCCGGTCGGCATCAGTTCCCGTCCGCAACACGCCAGTGCCGCACCGCACCGCCCCAGCGAGTCGAGTTTGCTGTAAAGTTCAAATGCTTGCGTGGTGATATCGGCCGCAGCAAAATACGGCTTGCCGTCCTGAACGATCGAAAAGGTATCCCCCGAAAAGGCGGGAATGTCCTCCCACGCGGCAGGGCGTTTGCTTAACGTTTCGCTGACGATCGGTGCGGCGGTGGTTGTCGTTGTTGTTGCGGTGGTAGAGGTGGTCGTTACGGTCGTATCCGCCGTCACCGTCGTGACCGCGTCGGCAGTTGTGGTCTCTTTGGCGGTCGTTGTAGCGGCAAAAGCCGTTGTGGTAACGGTAGTTACCGTCGTTGTTGTTGCCGCCGTATCCTCAGGGGTGGGAGATACGGTGCAGCCGCAGAGCAATACGAGCAGTGCCAGCGACAGGGCAATAAAACGCAGTTTCATCGGTCTCGCTCCTTTGTGTAGATGCTTTCGGTGATCTTTTCGTGCGAATGTCCTGCAAAGTCGGTCTCTGCGGCCAGCACGAAGCCCGCCGACGCAAGGTCGACGTCCCACGTGACGTCGGCGGGGTAGTGGCGGTTCCAGTTGTAAAGAATAACGCCTTTACACGCAGAAAGGTCAAACTCTTTGTCTTCCACGAAGCAATAGTCGTCTTCGCCCGCTTTTTGCAGGTAGTTGTCGTCTGCGATGAACCCACCGCCTTCAGTGAATTGCCCCGCGGAGTAGTTGCTCATCCACAAGGTATGCCCCGCAGTGAGTGACAACATGCGTTCGCGTAAGGCGCGGTCTTGACTTTGACGGCGTCGAAGGAACAGGCGTCCGCCGCGCTCGTCAATGCAGAAGATGTAGTACATGATGGTCACCTCGAAAATAAAAGGTCAACGTGAACACCAAAAGGGGTGAGGGTGAGATTGTAGGCATCAATACGTTCTTGTACGCTGTCTTTTAATGCTTGCACAGTCATTTCCCTTTCCGATTGCTCTTAATTTTCTTTTTCAACGGGAATACCCTTACGGCGGAGAAACGGCAGCAACGTATCCTCATAATCGGCAATCTCTCCGTGATCGTACAGATCAATTTCCGTGCCGTTTTTCAACACGATGACGTAGGAGGGAAAATCGATAGTGTCACCGAGTCCGTTTAGGCGGTCGGGCTTGTAATATATTTTTTCAACGTCACGGTATGCGTGGTATTCGCCGTTTAATGAGAAAAACTTTGAGTTATCGATAAAACCGTTGGACATAAAATTCAAATTCCATTTTGCCAAAAACAGGCAACCGACGATACCGAGAAGCAGGATGATCCGCAAAAACCATTTCATAAAGCGATCTTCACGACCGCCGTTTTGCACCCAATCCAGCTCACAATATCGTTCGTAATCCTTCTTGTGAAACCATTGGTAGAACGTGAAACGTGTGAAATAACTCAAAGCGATGGCGGTGATGAATCCAAACAGAATACAGTTGGGGAAGTTGTACATAGGGCCTAAAACGTAAGCCGAGTGCAGGCCATCGATCCAAACCAGTAAGAAGAACAAGCCGATATACACCATGGATGTGATCGGTGTTAACAGCAACCACGAAAGAAACAGCGTGCCGAATTCTTTAAAGTTCGCTTTGGGTACGCCGCTTTCGTTGAAAAGATCAAAGCCTTGTGTTATAGCGGGTGCAAGCGAAATGCGGGTTTCGCCTGATGACCACACGGCAAGCAACCGCTTTTCGTAACCGGTTAATCGCTTGACCTTCTTTACCTGTTTGATTGCCTTGGGTATATTTCCCTTCATGTACAGAAAGAAGGCACCGGTGGAAAAGCGTAGGGTAAAATAGTCGATCACAAAGTCGGTTACGTAGGCGGTGAAATACGGTTCTTCACATTCGGCGTCTTTTAAGTCAAGTATATACTTGACCTCTTCTGCGTATCGGGTTAATACCGTTGCCTTTCGATGCGAATCACAACGGATTTCCGACCAGGCGGGCAGTACGGTTTGCAGTGCCGTGCCAATGCAGGAAAACGCTTCTGCCATTCCGTCTTTGTCGCTGACAAAGGGAATGTACGTCGGCGTGACAACGGTAATGTCGCAGTAATCCGCCAAAAGCGGCAACGGTATTTCGAGTGCGTTTTCGGTTTTATCATAGGAGACCGTACACCCCAGAATGCTGTAAACCGTATTCATGAGTCCATGTGCCGTATAGGTGAATTTTACGGTAAACAGATTGTAGTATATTTTCGCAAAACGGTATTGGAGATTTTGCGGCAGTTCGTCGCCTTTATACGTGCTTGAAATTTCACAATAGAGACCGTTTGTTTCGTCGCAAAGTTGCTTTGCCGATTGGTCGAATTGCGTGTGAAGTACACTCAGCGTTTCCTCGCGTGTCATACGGAACACCACCTCTATCTTATTATAACACAATACAAACAGGGGCGCAAGTGTGGTGACGGGACTTGTCTTTAGCGAACGAAAAAGACCCCCGGACTACTTTTTCTTGCGGTACCAAAAATCGGCGGGCGCGGTGTTACCGCTGCCGATTTTTACCGCGGCGCCAACCCTTGCTCGCTGTATCCGCCCCCGGCGGCACTCGCAAGCGTTGCATTTCAAGTCCCGTCATCTAAGAAACAATAAAGACAGACCCGAAGGGTATTGTTAGTGAGATGTCGATTGAAAAAGAGACGGGACTTTCTTCTCACTTGACGAAAGCCCCACCGGGGCTTTCTCCCGAATCTTCGCACCCGTTGGGTGCTCACATTCGGAGTTACCTCTTGCGGTACCAAAAATCGGCGGGCGCGGTGTTACCGCTGCCGATTTTTACCGCGGCGCCAACCCTTGCTCGCTGTATCCGCCCCCGGCGGCGCTCGCAAGCGTTGCATTTCAAGTCCCGTCATCTAAGAAACAATAAAGACAGACCCGAAGGGTATTGTTAGTGAGATATCGATTGAAAAAGAGACGGGACTTTCTTCTCACTTGACGAAAGCCCCACCGGGGCTTTCTCCCGAATCTTCGCACCCGTTGGGTGCTCACATTCGGAGTTCGTTTCAAGTCCCGTCATCTAAGAAACAATAAAGACAGACCCGAAGGGCCTGTCTTTATTGTTTGGTGCACCTGAGCATTCTATAATCGAACCGTTTACCTCTTTTAGAGTTACGGTTTTAGTTGCTTCCTTATAATTGAATGTTATGACCAGCTTGTCGTCGTAGAGATATACGGCGTTTACAAAGC
>SVPJ01000014.1 GCA_015065885.1 Oscillospiraceae bacterium
AGAGCGGATTTTCGCTCAACCGAGGCGAAAACGCAGCCAATACTTCCGTATTGGCGAGTATTTTAACAATGGGTGAGTGAAAATCCGCCTTCCAAAAACGGAGTTCGGGTTTGAATGCTCACCCTACGGTGGCATGGGTTGGGTGCAACGGAATCCCTCCACCGCCGCGGGCTGGTGGTGGGTCGTGGGGTGCGCGATTACACCCACGCGGGCGAACACAGTTCGCCCCTACCGCAAGGGCCACCATCTCCCGTAGGGGCGTTCTGCGAACGCCCGCCATCGAAGGTATCACCACCCGCGGACGTGCGATGCACGCCCCTACCGTGACGCCACAGATGGAACGGACGGGCGGGGAATATTTCTGCGAAAACGATGTTGCCCGCACGCGGTCAAGTGATGTTTTCGCTGCGCGAAAAACGATGTGGTGTCCGTTGGACACCAACACGGCACGGGGTGCCGTTGCGGGCGCTTAAACAATGAGGACAAAACGACAGGGGAGTATAGTTGTGTATTTTCACTGTAAACTTTTTGAATTTAACGCGTTAAATTTGTGAAATTTCCGTTGACAAATGCGTATAAACGGAGTATGATAGAACGCAGATATAATCTAAAACTGGAGGTCTTTACAATGGCAAGAGTGTACAATTTTTCCGCAGGTCCTTCCATGCTTCCCGAAGCTGTTTTACAGCGTGCGGCGGCAGAGATGTTGGACTACAACGGCAGTGGTCAGAGCGTGATGGAGATGTCTCACCGTTCGAAGGTGTACGAGGAGATCATCAACGGCTGTGAAGCGCTGCTTCGTGAGGTCATGCAGATCCCTGACAACTACAAGGTGCTGTTCCTGCAGGGCGGTGCGTCTTCGCAGTTTGCGATGTTGCCGCTGAACCTGATGAACGGCAGCGGCAAGGCGGATTTCGTCATTACCGGTCAGTGGGCAAACAAGGCGTATCAGGAGGCGTCGCGCTACGGCGAGGCGAACGTGATCGCGAGCTCCAAGGACAAGACGTTCTCCTACATTCCGAAGCTGGATCCCGCGACCTTTACGAAAGATGCGGACTATTTCCATATTTGTATGAACAACACCATCTACGGTACGGTGTATCACGAACTGCCCGACACGGGTGACGTGCCGCTGGTGGCGGACATTTCTTCCTGCATCCTCTCCGAGCCGATCGACGTGAGTCGTTTCGGCGTGCTGTATGCGGGTGCACAGAAGAATATGGCTCCCGCCGGTATGACGGTGGTCATCATTCGCGAGGATCTGATCGGCAAGGCGCGTGACATTACCCCGACCATGTTCAATTACCAGATCCACGCGGACAACGGCTCGATGTACAACACCCCGCCGTGCTACACCATCTATATGGCGAAGCTGGTGCTTGAGTGGCTGAAGAACGAGATCGGCGGTCTCGAAAATATGAAGGCGATCAACGAGAAGAAAGCGGGTCTCCTGTATGACTTCCTCGACAACAGCAAGATGTTCCGCGGTACCGTCGTGGCGGAAGACCGTTCGCTGATGAACGTGCCGTTCGTGACCGGCAACGAAGAACTGGATGCGCTGTTTGTGAAAGAAGCGGCGGCTGCCGGCTTTGTCAACCTGAAGGGTCACCGTTCGGTGGGCGGCATGCGTGCGTCCATCTACAATGCGATGCCCGTTGAAGGCGTGGAGAAACTGGTTGCCTTTATGAAGGCGTTTGAAGAGGCTCATTCCTAAGGAGGATATACCGATGAATATTTGTACTTTGAATAAGATCGCGGCGTGCGGTACCGACCGTCTCGGCGCAAACTATACCTTGACCGAAGAACTTGCGGGTGCGGTCGGCGTTATGGTGCGCTCGGCTGCTATGCACGATATGGAACTGCCTGCC
This sequence comes from Oscillospiraceae bacterium, assembly GCA_015065885.1. Lineage (GTDB taxonomy): Bacteria > Bacillota > Clostridia > Oscillospirales > Acutalibacteraceae > SIG588. The sequence continues at coordinate 1,869 of SVPJ01000014.1, forward strand.
GAACTGCTGGCGATCGCCCGTGCGGGTGCCGGTGTGAACAACATTCCCGTAGACAAATGCAGTGAAACGGGTATCGTGGTGTTCAACACCCCCGGCGCCAACGCGAACGCGGTGAAAGAACTGGTGCTGGCGGGTCTGTTCCTCTCCTGCCGTAAGGTGCTGGACGGCATCGCTTGGGCGAAGACGCTGAAGGGCGAGGGTGCCGCCGTGCCGAAGTTGGTTGAAAAGGGCAAGGGCGCTTTTGTGGGTCCTGAACTCGCCGGCAAGAAACTCGGTGTTATCGGTCTCGGCGCGATCGGTATTTTGGTTGCCAACGCGGCGCAGGCACTCGGCATGGAAGTGTACGGCTTTGATCCGTTTATGTCGGTGGATGCCGCGTGGAAACTGTCCCGCTCGGTCAAGCATGCCGCCAGCCGTGAGGAGATCTATCAGAACTGCGATTTCATCACCGTACACGTGCCGCTGAACGACGACACCCGCGGTATGCTGAACAAGGATACCTTCGCACAGATGCCCGACGGCGTGCGTATTATGAACTTCTCCCGTGCCGAACTCGTCAATATTGACGATATGAAGGCGGCGCTTGAAAGCGGAAAGGTTGCCCGTTACGTGGTGGACTTCCCGACGGAGGACGCGCTGGACGTGGAAGGCATCATTGCGATCCCGCACCTGGGTGCTTCTACCCCCGAAAGTGAAGATAACTGTGCCGTGATGGCGGCGGACGAATTGAAGGCGTATCTGGAAGACGGTAACATCATCAATTCGGTGAACTATCCCACCGTGAACGTGCCGCGCAGTGCGGCGCACCGTCTGTGCGTGCTCCACCGCAACATTCCGAGCATTCTGACGCAGGTTTCGGCGGAAGTTTCGGCGGAGGGCATCAACATCGATTCGATGGCGAACCGTTCGCGTAAGGATTTTGCGTATACCATCCTCGATATTCCCACCGCACCGACGGCGGATGCCATCGCGAAGATCGAGGCGATCGACGGCGTGATCCGCGTGCGTTGCATCTAACAGTAACACGAAAGCACCCCGAAATTTCGGGGTGCTTTTTTGTCGTATGTCGTTGCATTTTACGACGGGATATGGTACAATAGGCGCATTATGACGGTTGAAGAGAGGATCGCGCGATGAAGCTTTCACGATATGTTGGTGACAAGGCGTTTTACCGCCGCGTGTTGGCAGTGGCGGTGCCGATCATGCTGCAAAACGGTATCACCAACTTTGTCAATATGTTGGATAACCTGATGGTCGGTCGGGTCGGCACGCTGGAAATGACGGGCGTGGCGGTGGCAAACCAGTTGTTTTTCGTGTTTCAGCTGTGCCTGTTCGGCGCCGTGTCGGGTGCAGGTATCTTCGGTGCCCAGTTTTACGGCAAGGGCGATCACGAGGGACTGCGCCACAGCTTCCGTTTCAAAATTCTGCTTTGCACGGTGCTCGTTGCGCTGTGTGCGGGCGTGTTCTGGTTCGGCGGGGAGTGGCTGATCGGCCAGTTTTTGCAGGGTGAAGGTGCGGCGGAGGATGCGGCCGCTTCACTGGGGCACGCACAGACGTATCTGCGCATTATGATGATCAGTATGATTCCCAATGCTCTGATCCAGACCTATGCGAGCACGCTGCGCGAAACGGGCGAGACGATGTTGCCGATGAAGGCGGGCGTTATCTCGGTGTTTGTGAACCTGGTGCTGAACGCCCTATTGATCTTCGGCTACTTGGGATTCCCGAAACTGGGGGTCGCGGGTGCGGCGATCGCCACGGTGGTAGCCCGCTTCGTGGAGATGTTCATCGTGATGGTGTGGACGCATCGGCACAAACAACGAAATCCCTTCATCGTGGGAGCGTACCGTTCGATGTACATTCCGCTGCGACTGGTCGGCAATATGATTGTGAAGGGTGCGCCGCTGATGCTCAACGAGGCGCTCTGGTCACTCGGCATTACCATGCTCAACCGCTGTTATTCGGTGCGTAGCCTGGACGTCGTGGCGGCAACCAACATTTCGCAGACCTTCTGGAACGTGTTCTCGGTCGTGTTCATGTCCATCGGTACGTCGATCGGTATCCTCGTGGGACAACTGCTCGGTGCGCAGAAATTCCGCGAGGTGCGGGATACCACCCGTAAGATGATCGCTTTTTCGTTGGCGGTCAGCGTGGTGATGGCGGGGCTGTACATCGCGTGTTCGGGGTGGATCCCGATGCTGTATAAAACTACCGACGCGGTGCGGTCGCTTGCACGGGGCGTGATCGTTATCAGTGCGCTGTATATGCCGCTGGATTCCTTCGTCCACGCGACCTATTTCTCCTTGCGTTCGGGCGGGAAAACGGGTATTACCTTCATTTTCGATTGCGGCTTCGTGTGGATGATCCAGGTGCCGCTGGCGTTCGTGCTGTCGCAGTATACGGCGATGCCCTTCTTGACGTTGTATGCGTGCTGTCAGGCTGTCGCACTCATAAAATGTACGCTTGGTTTTATCTTCCTGAAACAAGGCAAATGGATACGCTGCGTAGTCAGCGATGAATAAAAAAAGCGGCTTTCGGTCACACCGAAAGCCGCTTTTGGCATATACTATCGTAGGGTATGTAGAATCGGCATAATACCGTTTGAGACGATATCCACCGTGGCGTATTGTTTATTGTAGCCGAGGGAGCCGGGATTGACAAGATACAGCCCGTCCTCGTATTGTGAGAGCGGCTGATGGGTGTGGCCGAACAGCGCGATATCCGCCTGCCGTTCGCGGGCGGCGTAGTCGATGCGGGAGATGCCGAATTTGACCGACCACAGGTGCCCGTGAGTAAAGAAGATGCGGCGGCCGCCAACCGTCTCTTCGCGGTTGCCGAGCAGTCCGCAAAAGGCGGGGTCGCAATTGCCGCACACGCCGAAAAAAGTGCGGTCGGGGTTGTCTTCGGCAATCTGCTGAAATTCACGGACGCCGTCGCCGAGGAAAAACACGTGCTTTGCTTCGGGTTGTTCCCACAAGGCACTTTGCAGGGCGTATCCGTCGCCGTGTGTATCCGAAACTACCAAAATACGCATAAAATCGCCTCCCGCCACATACTATAACATACTCTACAAAATTTGAAAAGAGGGTTTTTATGGCCGATAACAAATTAAATCAAGAGCAGATGTACGCCCTGTTGCAATACGCTGCCCGCAAACTCGGCACCACTCCTGCGGGAATGGCCGAAGCACTGGCGGGTGGCGGCGTGGAGAATTTGGCGGCACATCTCTCCCCTGAGAACGCCGCCAAACTGCGTGCGATGATGGGGGATACGTCACGCGCACAACAGTTGCTTGAGTCTCCGCAGGCACAGGCGTTGATACAAAAACTGCTCCAAAAATAAACGGTGGGGGTGACGGTGTGGATCATGAACTGAACGACCTGTTCGGTCAACTGATGAGTGATCCTTCGACAGTGGAAAAACTGGGAAGCATGCTCTCATCGCTTGCCGCCGCACCGACTCCGACCACGGAAGACACGGGCGGCGGAGCGGCGCTGGCGCAGCTGTTGCCGTTGCTGAAAGGGGTAACGGGCGGCGGCGACGACCGCGAGGTCGCCCTGCTGCGCGCTTTGCGTCCGTATTTACACGGCGGGCGGGAAAAACGGGTGGACGAGGCGATCGAGATGTTGCGATTGGCAAAATTATTGCCGCTGATAACGGGTAAACGGGGGGATCTGCATGGTGGGTGAGAGCATGCTGATGGGACAGGAGATACGGCAAAAGCAACGGGAGGCGGAAGAACGGGTGCGGCGTATGCGGGAGGAAAACCGCCGCGTCGCACGGCAGATGGGGGAGGAGAGACCCGCTGTTTGCACGTCGCCGCCTTCGCGTGAGAGCGGGCGGTGGTTGCCGCTGTTGCTGGCAGTGGTGATCTTAAAAGAGGGCGGACCGCTGCCGCTGGTGTTAGCGCTCGCATATTTGTCGCTTTAAGGTGAGCAGTGAAACTCGAAAGAGGCTCGACAGAGCCTCTTTTTGTTATTTCCTTGACATTACTTATCGGTTTATGGTACTATGAAATGGAATATGAGGTGATGGTATGGCAGGCGTATTGACGTTGGTGGGCACACCCATCGGCAACCTTTCGGATTTTTCGCCGCGGGCGGTCGAAGCACTGGAAACGTGCGATTTCATTGCCGCGGAAGATACCCGTGTGACGATGAAATTGCTCACGCATTTCGGCATCAAAAAACCGCTCGTGAGTTATCACGAACACAACAAACGCGCAAGCGGCGAGGCTCTTTGTGACCGTTTGGAGGCGGGAGAAAATGGGGTGCTGGTGTCGGATGCGGGGATGCCTGCCATCTCCGACCCCGGTGAGGACTTGGTGGCGCTGTGTTATGAACGCGGCATTACGGTCACGGCGGTGCCGGGGCCGACGGCGATGGCGACCGCACTGGCGCTGTCGGGGCTTCCTGTGGGACGTTTTACCTTTGAAGGCTTTTTGTCCACCGCCAACCGCTCCCGCCGTGAGCATTTGGAGAGCATTAAGAACGAGCGGCGCACCATGGTGTTTTACGAAGCGCCGCACAAGCTGATCTATACGCTGGAAGATCTTCTAAACACGCTCGGCGACCGCCGCTTGGCATTGGCGAGGGAACTTACCAAACTGCACGAGGAGGTGCGCCGCACCACCCTTACGGAAGCGGTGGCGTGGTACCGCGAAAATCCGCCGCGCGGGGAATTCGTCTTGGTGGTGGAGGGGGCACCCGAAGCGGCGGAGAGGCAAGTCTCCGCCGAAGAGGCGGTGGCGCTTGCGCGCCGTTACGTAGCGGAAGGAATGTCCGCTTCGGAAGCCGCGAAGCGTGCCGCCGCCGAAAGCGGACGGCGCAAAGGCGAGATCTACAAACAACTGACTGCGGAGGAATAAACTATGGGTTTCTTTGAAGCGATCGGCGGGACGAAGACGCTGATCTTAGCGGCGCTTGCCATTGCCATCGCGTGGTATCTGCACCGTCTGTCCAAAAAGGAGAAGCAGGCGGACGTTTCTGCGCGCTTAACTGCCGAAACGCTTGCCGCCACCCCCGACGAAGAGTTGGTGAACGCGGTCGTGCGCGATCTGCTCGATTCCTGCGAACGGGCGCGGCAAGGCGGACGTCTGCCGTGGTCGGCGCCCGATATGTATCGGATGGTGGCCCACTGGTCCAACCCGCAAGTGAACGTATACGCTGTGTGGGTGGCGGTGAAAGAGGCGGAAAACGGTGGTGTTGCGGGGATGAAAGCGTCTCCTTCGGGCGCGTTTTTTGATCTTTCGGCGGACGGCTTTGCACAGATCGGCGCCACCGCGTGTGAAGCGGCGTTCCGTGCGGAGGATGAGGCCGCGTTTGCCGCGGCATTGGCGGCGGAAGACCCGCTGAACTTGTGTGTTGAGTATATCCGCGACAATGCGGACGCGTTTGCGGAGGGATAAAATACGAAGACCGTCAGAACTGTGAGTTACCGTACCGTCCTCAGTGATGGCGAAAGGAATGGGGGATAGGATATGAAACGGGTGCTTTCCGTTGCTTTGGCGACAATATGGCTTTTTATCAGCGGTGTCCTGCCGATATGTGGTGTGACGGCGGCGAACGAGGGAATCTTTACCTATACGGTCGCAGACGGTCAAGCGACGGTTACCCGCGTGAGCATATCCGTCAGCGGGGAGGCGGTGATCCCTACCGTTCTCGGAGGATATCCCGTTACACACATTGGCGAGAATGCTTTTTTCTACTGTGAGAAACTTACGACAGTCATCCTTCCGAACGGCATAGAAACGATTGGAGAAAGTGCTTTTGAAGGATGTACGGCTCTCACTCGTATAATCCTTCCCAACAATGTGAAAAGCATCGGTGATGAAGCCTTTCGGGGATGTTCCTCCCTCTCCGCAGTGTCGATGGGAGATGAAGTGACCTACATCGGCGAAAATGCGTTTAAAGATTGTCGTGCGTTAGAAACGATGGTCGTACCGAGCGGTGTGACCGCTATCGAAAGAAGTACGTTTTCCGGTTGTTCGTCGCTTACTACGGTGACGTTACCGAAAGGAATGACCGCTATTCGCGGCGGTGCTTTCTTCGGTTGCACCTCTCTTCATACGCTTACCATACCGGACAGTGTAACGAGTATCGGCAGCAATGCGTTTTATGAGACGGGTTGTTACAACAACGCCGACAATTGGATAGATGGCGTGCTGTATATCGGCGCACATCTGATCGAGGCGAAGCGCACCATCAGCGGCTGCTATACCGTAAAAAACGGTACGAAAACGATTGCCGATACGGCGTTTGAGTTATCCGAGATTACGGCGGTGATCCTTCCGCAGGACACGGTGAGCATCGGCAACAAGGCGTTTACCTATTGTTGGAATCTTACGTCGGTGCAGATCGGCAACCGTGTGACAAACATTGGAGAACTGGCTTTTTATGATTGCCCGCGATTGGCTGCCGTTTTTTTGCCCGCGAGCGTAACTGCTGTCGGTGAAAATGCCTTTGCCGAAACAGCCCCGTGTGAGGTATGGTACAGCGGTTCGGCTGCAGATCGTGCAAGAATACGGTTTGCAAGCGATGAGTTGTTTGCGGTCACGTGGCACATGGAGTCGTGCAAGGAAGATCACCGCTACGGTGATGTATGCGACACTCAGTGCGGTGCGTGCGGATGGGTGAGAACTGCACCGCACGCGTATGACCGCGTTTGCGATACGGTGTGCCGTCTTTGCGGTAATGTACGTAAAAACTCTCACATCTATGCAGGGGAATGCGATACCGTGTGTGACGTGTGCGGTGCGGTACGTACGGCGGTAGAAAACCATACGTACGATGCGCTCTGTGACGCGCAGTGCAACGTGTGCGGCACCGCCCGTGCGGTGATGCACGTCGATACCGATGGTGATCGATCGTGTGATGTGTGCGGTGCTGAGTGGTTGCTCGGTGACGCGGACGGCGATCGGAAGATCGATTCTACCGATGCGCGGTTGGTCTTGCAATACGCGGTGAGAAAGATCGGAGCGACCGCGCTCCGCCTTGCGGCGGCAGACGTAAACGGCGACGGGGTCGTCAATTCTACCGATGCCCGTATGATTTTGCAGTATGCTGTTTGTAAGATCACCGATTTTTCGGCATGATTCGTTTGATATATGCTTTGAGGAGGGAGGAATGAGTATGGAGACCGTTAACATTACGAGCGATCGCGCCGCCGTACGGTTTCACGGGCGTACCGCTCTGCGCGACGGCGGGGTATATACGCCGTGGTCGGCGAGCGGGTTTACGGTGCGGTTTCGCGGCACGGCGTTGCGGGCGACATTTGCGGCGAATAACACCGAGGTCCCAAACAGCCGTCCGTATCTTCGCACTTTCGTGGACGGTGAGCAAAAAGAGCGGTTTGGTCTGTACGAGCCGCAGGGTGACGTCGTGCTTGCCGAGGGACTGGCAGACGGCGAACACACGGTAACGGTGCTGAAATGCAGTGAAGCGTTGCAGTCCTACGTGATATGGCACGCGCTCACCACCGACGGGACGTTTTTGCCACTGCCGCCGTGTGAGACGACTCGTCGCATTCAGTTTATCGGAGACTCCATCACCACAGGGTTTGGCGTGCTGGCAACCCCTGAGCAAACCGAGTTTACCACCGCCGAGCAGGACGCTCTCGCGGGTTACGCTATGCAGACGGCGGATGCGTTGCACGCCGAAGCACACCTGTTCGCGATTTCGGGTTACGCTATCCATCGCTCGCCTTTTGGACAACCCATTCCGCCGCTCTACCGTTTTGTCGACGGGGCGGGTGCGTGCGAGTTGCCGTGGGATTTCGACCGCTTTCAGCCCGATATCACGGTCATCAACCTCGGTACGAACGACCACGCGTGGTTTTGCAACGAATGTGCGGCACACCTTTCGGAAGAGGAACGCCACCACGAGATCGAGGAAGCGTATTATAACTTTTTAAAAGAGTTGCAGGTGATCCACCCGCACAGCCGCTTTTTGTGCGTGATCGGTATGATGCATGCCTTCGTGATCGAAGACGTGCAGCGTGCCGTCGTCCGTGCGGCTGCGGAGGGGATGGGGGTGCGCTTTCAGCGTCTGCCGCTCGCGGAGGAATGGCGCGTGGGTCATCCCGCACCGGCTACCCATAAGATCGCGGCAGATATTCTCACTCCGTTGATCGCCGAATGGATGGGATGGGAATAATCGGATGCGTCTTGCAACGATAACGATTGTGTGATATACTACAAACGGTTAAGGAGGATACTCTTATGGATAAATTGTTGAAACTGCTCGACACGAACGCACGGTTGACCACCGCCCAGATGGCGGCGATGTTGAACACGACGGTGGAAGACATCGAAGCGAAGATGGCGAAACTGGAACAGGACGGCGTGGTGCGTGCGTACAAAGCGCTGATCGACTGGGAACGCACCGACCGCGAATGCGTGACGGCGGTCATTGAACTGCGCGTGACACCGAAGCGCGACTACGGCTTTGAGGGCATTGCCGAAACGGTGATGCGGTTTGACGAGGTGGAAAGCGTGTATCTGATGTCGGGCGGGTACGACCTGCTCGTGACGGTGAACGGTCGCACCTTCAAAGAGGTGTCGATGTTTGTGGCGAAACGGTTGTCTACACTGGATTCGGTCATTTCCACCGCGACCCATTTCGTATTGCGCCGCTATAAGGAAAGCGGTGTGATGTTCCTCGGTGAGCAGAAGGATGAGAGAGGGGCTTTTTGACCCATGGATTACAGTAAGGTTTTGAATACGACGCTGGCGTCTTTGCCGCCGTCGGGTATCCGCCGCTTTTTCGATATCGCAAACGAAGTGAAGGCGGACGATATGATCTCCCTCTCCATCGGCGAGCCGGATTTTGCCACGCCGTGGCATATCCGCGAAAAAGGCATCACCTCGCTGGAGCAGGGCAAGACGTGGTACAGCGCGAATGCGGGTCTGTTGGAGTTGCGTGAAGCCATTTCCCGCCGTATTGCACGGCACACGGCGGTGGAGTTTGACCCTCGCAGTGAGATCGTGGTCACGGTGGGCGGCAGTGAAGCACTGGACATCGGTATCCGCGCCCTGGTGAACACGGGGGACGAGGTGTTGGTGCCGTCCCCGAGTTTCGTGTGTTACGCACCGCTGGTGGCGATGGCGGGCGGCGTGCCCGTTTCCATCGTGACGAAAGCGGAAAACGGGTTTCGCCTGACGGCGGACGAGTTGCGCGCGGCTATCACGCCGCGCACGAAATTGCTCATCTTGCCCTTCCCGAACAACCCGACAGGTGCGGTGATGCGTCGCGAACACTTGGAAGCGATCGCGGACGTGTTGCGGGATACCGACATTATGGTGATCTCGGATGAGATCTACGGTGCGCTGACCTACGGCGATGCCCCGCACGTGAGCGCGGTGCAGATCGAGGGCCTTCGTGAACGCACATTGCTTGTGGACGGTTTTTCCAAAGCGTATGCGATGACGGGCTGGCGTCTCGGCTATATCTGCGGGCCCGAACCGGTGATGAAGCAGGTGGTGAAACTCCACCAGTATGCCATTATGTGCGCACCCACCACGGCACAGCACGCGGCGATCGAAGCGATGGAAAACGGTGACGAAGATATTGCGTATATGCGCGGCGAATACGATGCGCGCCGCCGTTTGATCTTGCAGGAACTGAACGATATGGGGTTGACCTGCTTTGAGCCTGAGGGGGCGTTTTACGTCTTCCCCTCCATTCAAATTTCGGGACTCACGTCGGAGGAGTTCTGTGAGCAGTTGTTGCTTCGTCACCACGTGGCGATCGTGCCCGGCACGGCGTTCGGCGACGGCGGCGAGGGTTTTGCCCGCATCTCCTATTGCTATTCGGTGAATCACATTATGGAAGCGATGAAGCGTATTCGCCGCTTTTTGCAGGAACTGAAAGAGGAAGCGCGATGATGGTGCGGGTATCGGCCCCTGCGAAACTGAACCTGACGCTGGACGTGTTGGGGGTCAGGGCAGACGGCTATCACGAAATGAAGAGCGTGATGCAGGCGGTGGACTTGTGCGACACGGTGGAACTCACCGAAACGGCAGGCGGCATCACCCTTGCTATCATGGGGAGCGACCTCGTTCCCGACGAGCGCAACACGGCGTATAAAGCCGCAGCGGCGTTTTTGCAGTATATTCACCGTGAGGAATACGGGGTACATATTGACCTTCACAAGCACATTCCGATGCAAGCGGGGATGGCGGGCGGCTCGGCCGACGCCGCCGCCGTGTTGGTGGGGATGAACGCGCTGACGGGGGCGGGACTGTCCACCGAAACGCTGTGCGAGATCGGCGCGGCTGTGGGGGCGGACGTGCCCTTTTGCGTGGCGGGCGGTGCCGCGGTGGCAAGCGGGATCGGCACGACGCTTCGGGCGGTGGCGCCGCTCACCGACGGATGGATCGTGGCGGCGAAACCCGCTGTCAGCGTATCCACCGCCGAAGCGTACCGCGCCATCGACAGTGCGCAGGGTCTGCCCACCCCCGACCACGACGGTATGTGCGAAGCGATGGCGGCGGGGGACCTGCCCCGTGTGGGGGAACTTCTCTGCAACGTATTTGAGGACGCGCTGGCTCTGCCTGCAGTGACGGCGTTGCTCGACGAAATGCGCGTGTGTGCGCCGCTCGGATGTCGTATGACGGGCAGTGGGTCGGTAGTGTTCGCGTTGTTCCCAAGTGAAGAGGAAGCTTCCCGCTGTGCGGCGATGCTTCAAGAGAAATATACGGAAGTTTACATTTGCCGTCCGATCACGGGCGGTGCGGAGGTGCTTATATGATCTATCGCAAATTCGGTAACACGGGTGAGACGATTTCGGCAATCGGTTTCGGCTGTATGCGCCTGCCCGAAATTGAGCGGGACGGCGTGTGGTCGATGGATCAGGAAAAGATCAACGAGATGTTCCGCTACGCCTATGAACACGGCATCAACTATTTCGACACGGCTCCCTTCTACTGTCATCACAACAGTGAAGCAGCGGTGGGCGAAGGGGTCAAACCCTTCCGCGACAAGGTGCTTCTCAGCACCAAACTGCCGGCGGAAAAGTTGAAGCAGGCGGACGAGATGTGGGAGTATCTGGAGCGGAGTTTGACCCGCTTGCAGACCGACCATATTGATTTTTACCACATTTGGGCGACCAACTGGGGCGATTTTTCGAAATTCGTGTTGGAGCGCGGTCTGCTCTCGCTGCTGCGGCAGGCGAAAGAGCAAGGGATGGTGCGCCATCTCTGCTTCTCCTTCCACGATAAGCACGAGAATATCCGCCGCATCATTGAAGCCGCCGAAGCGGAAGGCGTACCGATGGAATCCATGCTGGTGCAGTACAATATGCTTGACCGCGGTGTGGAGGATATGCTGAAATACGCGAACGGCGAAAAAGGACTCGGCACGGTGGCCATGGGTCCCGTGGGCGGCGGTCGCTTGGCGGCACGCACCAAATTTACCGATGCACTGGCAGGGGATACGGGGCTGACGTCGTACGAACTGGCGTTCCGTTTCGTGCTGGGTAACCCCAACATGTGCTGTGCGCTGTCGGGCATGCAGAATCTCGATATGGTGAAGCAGAACTGTGCTATTGCCGAAAGTGAGCGTCCGCTCTCGGAAGAGGAGTGGCGCACGCTCGGTGAGTCGGTGGAAAAACTGCGCCGCTTCAGCGAACTGTATTGCACGGGTTGCGGCTACTGCCAGCCCTGCCCCGTGGGAATCAACATCCCCTATATCTTTGACCAATACACCCATCACAACGTGTACGGCTTGTCCGAAAACGCAAAGAACGGCTATCGCCACTACGTGGAAAAGGATAACGGCAAGACCTTTGCGGATTGTATCGGGTGCGGTAAGTGCGAAGCGAACTGTCCGCAAAAGTTGCCGATCCGCGAAAAATTAGAAACGGTGGACAAAGCCCTGCGCGCGCTGTGGGAAAAATGATTAGATAATGAAAAAACCGTCCAAACTGTGGGTAACACAGAAAGGACGGTTTTTTTATGCGTACATTCTTTAAAGCGCTCGCGGCAGGTACGGTCGCGGCCATGGTGTTGTCGTTTTGTCATTTCAACGCGTTGTGCGGGGATATTCGGCAAGGGGTGGTGCGCCTGCACGTGCTGGCACACGACGACACGAGGGAAGAACAGACGTTGAAACTCGCGGTGCGGGATGCGGTGCTTCTGGCAGCCGACGGGTTGCTCGACGGCGTTCAGGACACAGCAGGGGCACTTGATGCCGTCACGGCGGCACTGCCGCAACTCACAGCGGCGGCGAATGCGTGCCTGCGCGAGCAGGGGAGTACACACACCGCCGCCGTGACCTTAGAGCCTGCCTATTTCACCACCCGCACCTACGACGCGGGCACGCTCCCTGCGGGGTGGTACAACGCCCTCAGGGTGGTCATCGGGGACGGCGCAGGGCGCAACTGGTGGTGCGTGGTGTTTCCGCCGCTGTGTTTGTCTTCGGCGGTGAAGCCCGCACGGTTGGATGACGTGCTGGAGACACCGGCGTGTGAGGTGGTGGAAAATGCCCCGCGCTATGAGGTGCGGTTTAAGTTGGTGGAATGGGTGACGGGGTGGTTTGGGAGATAAAGCGGGACGTGCGCACCACAGAAGACGCGTGACCCGCGAAAATGTTCTTCGTCCTACATTTACGCGGGGGACGGGGCTTTAGACGATTTCTGTTTAAAGGCTGTAATTCCATACAGAATATGGTCGGGCGCAAAGTGGCGGGAGCCGAGCCCCCGCCCTGCGGTATGCACAAAATCCCATATAGGCGTGTAGGGGGCGGCGCTTGACGACGCACCGCGGGGGAATACAACGATCACGGTCGGGAAGGGCTTTAGACGGTTTTTGTCTAAAGCCCTTCCTGTCGTTGAGGTTTGGTGGTGTGTGAAGCCGCGAGAGGATACCGAAATATGGCGTTGAGGCGCCCCCGATGGTGCACACAAATCCGACGGATGCGGTAGGGGCGGCAATCTGCCGCCCGCCATGGTTGTGCGGTTGCGGAACGGACGGGTCGGGAGACCCGTCCCTACGGCGCATCGCCGTGGTTGTGCGGTTGGTTGTATAACGGGACGTCGTGGGCGCCGTCCCCTACCGCCATCTCTTGGTGGGGTGTTCACAACCCCTCCGGGTCGCCCCTCGGCGACCCACCTCCCCTTACACAGGGGAGGCAGGGGGCCGGGTGTTCTACTCCTAATATGCGGTAAGGGCGCACTGTGTGCGCCCGCGGAGATTGTGAAAAACGGGACGTCGTGGGCGCCGTCCCCTACCGCGACCCATTGATGGGTGGGGTGTTCACAACCCCTCCGGGTCGCCCCTCGGCGACCCACCTCCCCTTACACAGGGGAGGCAAGGGGCACGTACCAAAATTCGTAGGGTGCGGCGCTTGCCGACGCACTGTGGAAAGACACATCACCAAGGGAGAAGTCTTTCTGTCTGCGTTTGCACGGAAAAATGCAGACTTTAGATGTTTTCCATCTAAAGTCTGAAATCCTACACAGGTCGGGGCTCGGCTCCCGTCGCGTTGATTTTGCGTTATAGCACAGACTTCTTGCCTCGCCCCTTGGGGAGAGGTGGTTTTTGTGCGGCATAAGCCGTGCAAAAAGCGGAGAGGGGTGGAGAGCGGCAAGTCGGGGATTACACAAATGATGCGATCGGTCGTGAGACCCCTCTCAGTCAGCCTTGCGGCTGACAGTTCTCCCCAAGGGGCGAGCCGAGAAGGCGTGTGCGTTAATTTGGGTTGAGTGGCGCATCGAACCGGAATCGTCAAGTGAATTACAGTCCCCAAAAAACAAAAACCGCCTTGATGAAAGGCGGTTTTTACATATCGTCAGAAGAAAACAAGGTGTCGATGGAAACGCTTAACAAGCGGGCGATAACGTACAACTCCCGATCGGTGGCGTGGCGCACTTGCCCTTCCAGTTTGGAATAACTGGTGGGGTTGATATCCAGTCCCATCGTTTGCATCTTCGCGACGAAGTCCTTTTGCTTGATGCCTGCCGCTTTGCGTAACGACTCAATATTACGTCCCACGACGTTGGCATCGCCGTATGCTTGTTTACGTGTTTTCATTTGCCCAATCCCTTTTATATAACTGAGTTTCCTTCATTATAATGCGAAAGGGTATTGACAAAATTCCAAATAAGAATTATAATGTCAATAATTCCAAAAAGGAAATTTAAAATGCATCCAATTTTTGCAAAGCGGTGAGATACCTCGCGACGGGTTGGAATGTACACGTTAAATGCCGTAAAAAATCACCGGATTTCCGACAACGTGTGGCACGGCGTAAAGCCGATGATTGGACAGTGTCGCGGTTGTCAGTAATCATATTTAAAAAAGCAGAGAGAGGAGGAAAGACAATGAAAAAGTATCTTCGCAGAGGAGTGGCGTTGCTGCTGACGGTGGCAATGTTGTTTGCTCTGCCGACGGTGTCGGCTTCGGCACTGAGTTATCCGTTGATTGTAAACGATGTGATTGAGTCTTCTATAACTATTCCGCAAGGTGAGATTGGTGTGCTTGTTTTTAGCACGATTCCTGCCTATGACAATGAAGGATACACGATTACAGTTTACGATTCTAATGGTAGAAAATGTGCTTCGGCTTCGCAAACTTACCGCAATTCAAGCTACGGACGTACCATCACTATCCGGGTGAATACGGCGGAGTTGGATCTGGCGGTCGGCGAGTATACAGTGGAATATTATATGTCGTTTTATACGTTATATTCTTGGCACGATGCGCCCAACAAGTACAAGTGCTATTTTTCGGTCATCGAAAACAAGTGTAATGGTAACCACGTGATGGAACAAACCCACTTGTATGAAGCATCTACTTGCGGTGAAGAGGGATGGGCCAAATTCGAGTGCAAGAACTGTGATCATATCGATAACCAAGATCTCCCGCTTTCCGGTCAACATACGTATGACAACGCGTGCGACGACAAGTGCAACGTTTGCAACGAAAAGCGCGAAGTACCGCATGCGTATACGTGGGTGGTAGACAGAGAAGCGACTTGCGGTTCAAGCGGTACCAAGCACGAAGTGTGTACGCTTTGCCAGGAAACTCGCAACTCGTATACCACGATTGACGCTACCGGCAAGCATCGTTATGCCGATAGCACGGACACCACGTGTGAGGTCTGTTATCATCGTCGATCAAAGACAACGATCTTGGGTGACGTGGACGGCAGCGGCACGATCGATTCGACTGATGCACGTATCGTGTTGCAGTATGCTGTGAAGCGGTTAGACAGCAACTCATTGGCTGCCAACGGTTGGACGATGGCAGACGTGGACGGCAGCGGCAAGGTGGATTCCACCGATGCGCGACTGATATTGCAATACGCGGTGAAGAAGATCAGCAAATTCCCCGCAGCGTAAGATTCGGAAAAAACAAGGGTCCATCGAGCGTGTACCCTTGTTTTTCTTTGGCTGTGGAACACCTTATCTATCACTCGCTCGCGCTATTGCCTGCGGTGGGTAGCAGAACCCCTTGCCTCTCCTTGTCAGGAGAGGTGGCACGGCGTAGCCGTGACGGAGAGGTAGTGGGCATAGAATCCCTCTCAGTCAGCCTTGCGGCTGACAGCTCTCCCCAAGGGGCGAGCCGAGAAGGCGTGTGCGCCTATAAAAAATTCAAATGATCGGACCTGCCCACCTCCCCTGACAAGGGGAGGCTTGGGTGTGCGGTCGTAAATAACAATACGGGCGCGGCAATTTGCCGCGCCCCTTTCACTTTTACATATTACCCGTTGATATCGTCCAAACACACGCCGCCGACGGGGCGGATGCGCAGCACATGGCAACAGCCCGCGCCAAACACCGTTTCCATGGCTTCGCGGAAGGCGGGGAGGGAGGTTTTGGGAAGCAACGCCTGTACCGTGCCCGCGAAACCGCCGCCGTGCACCCGCACGGCACCGCTTTCGCCGAGTACCTGCTCACCTACGCAGATGCCAAGGGAAAGACCTTGACAATCCACGGCTTTGTTGGAATATAGATTCTGCAAAAAGCGAAAAGAGGAGTTGCCTGAGGCGCGCATCATCTGCTCGTAGCTCGCGATATCGCCGCTTTCCAACGCGTTTGCCATATCATCCGCACGTTGGTCTTCCGCGAAAAAGTGGAAGGCACGGAGCAGAGCGCGGTCACCGCAGGTTTTGCGTAAAGCGGAAGACCTTGCCAGAACTGCTTCGCAGGAGGTTTCGCGCAAAAAACCTACCCCCATCTCTTTTGAGACGGCTTTCATCTCCGCCGTGACGGCGGCGTAGTCATCCGTGAGATCGGCGTGATTGCCGCCCGTATTGACTACGCAGAGCACACGGTCGTATTTGCCGAAATCCACGTCGATCCGGCGAATGAGGGGGTGGGACGGGTCGGCAAAGTCCATCGCGACCGCACCGCCGACCGCCGAGGTCATTTGATCCAGCACGCCGCAGGGTTTGCCGAAATACACGTTTTCGGCGTACTGTGCCGCGAGTGCGAGTTCGACGGGGGTGAAGCGGTTTTCGTTGAACAGCGAATTGAGAATGGTGCCGATCAGCACTTCGAACGCGGCGGATGAGGAGAGACCCGAGCCCTCCGGCACGTGGGAGGTGGTGTACGCATCGAAGCCGCCGAGGGTGCCGCCCAACTCGTGCAGGCGGGCGGCGGTGCCGCGGATCAAGGCGGCGGAGGAGCCTTTTTCCTCCTCACGCGCGGCAAGGTCGCGGATATCCAGCGTGATGGGGGCGTACCCTTCGGAATGCACCCGCACGCAGCTGTCCTCGCGCGGAGCGACCACCGCAATGGTATCGAGTTGTACGCTTGCCGCCAGCACGCGACCGTGGTTGTGGTCGGTATGATTGCCCGAAAGCTCGGTACGGCCCGATGCGGAGCAAAAGCGCGCCGTATCACTGTCACCGAACAGACGGACGAACTCGTCTGCCGCCGCCATCCAGCGGGTGCGGGCGGCGTCCAGTGCTTCGGCACCGTAGAGGATGGTGAGGGCGGTATCGTAGCCGCCGTTTTGTAACATCGCTTTTATGTTCATTGGTATCAACCTTTCCAATTCTTCAGTATCTCGGTGTAACGGGCGTATGCACGGTCCACCGCCGTATCCCACGAAAGGTAGAGTGAGCGCCCCGCTTCCTCGCCGACCGCCGCGAGGTGGTCGCGGCTGTGGCAGGCGTTCAATATCGCTTCGGCGCAGGAGGCGGCGTTTTCTTCCGCCAAAAAGCCCGAAACGTCGTGTATGGCCCCTTCCGCCGGGCAGGAGTCCCGCACCAAGAGGGCGGGACATTCACACGCCGCCGCCTCCTTCACCACGATGCCTGAGGTATCGTAGGTGGAGGGGAAGAGGAACATATCCGCCAAACTGTAGAACACCCGCAGGTACTCGCGGTCGTAGATGGGACCCGTGAAGATCACTTCATCGTTCAACTGCAATGCTGCTGCGTACTTTTGAATGTCTTCGGCATCCAGACCGCTGCCGATCATAAAGCAACGGAACGGCAAGCCTTTGTCTTTGGCGATCTTCAACGAATCCAGAATAAGGCGGGTGTTTTTGTACCACATCATACGCCCGACGAAGAGGAAGATGAAGGTGTCTTCGGGCAGATCATACGCTTCCCGCAGTTGGGCAACTTTGTTCGCATCCGCCTGCCCAAAGGCAAAATCGGTGCCGTTTTCCATTACGCGGAAGTCCCCTTCGTACCCGATGGTGCGAAGCGATTCGCCGCATTTTTCGGTGACCGTCCACACTTCGTCCGCCGCCTTCACGTTGTTCAGTAAAAACTCCATCGCGACCTTGCGGAACACCGTGTTGCTGACCCGCTTTTCGATATCCACCTCAAACTTGGTGTGATAGGTAAGTACCACGGGGACCCGCGGGCGGTGATTCAGGTTGCTGACCAGCACGGAAGAGGCAAAGGGAGCGTGTACGTGCATCAGGTCGAACTTCTTGCGGCGCAGATGCAACAGTGCCTCGGGGCTGAAGACGTTGCCCGCACGGTAACCGATACGGTTATCCAGCGGAATGGACTGATAGCGATATACTTCGAACGGATAGTCGTCCCGCACGTTTTTGTAGGCGGGGGTGACCACCGTGACGTCGCAATGGTTTTTATGCAAACACGCGGCGTAGTTCTTCACGGCTTGCGCCACGCCGTCGATGGTGGGCGGGAAGGAGTCGTTAAACTGTCCTACGTGGATACGCGCCATAGTGATGCCTCCTTTTTGCGAAAATTGCTGATTTCAGTATAGCGGATTTGCCTGCCGCTTGCAAGAGGAAAGACGCATTTTTCTCGGCCTTTGAAAATTTTTGCTAAAAATATGAAATAGTGTTTGAAACTCGTGCGCATATATAGTATAATAGAGTGGAGTATAGAAAAAAGGGAGACGTGATTCGATGGCGAAAAAGTTTTCGGTACCGCTTTCACAGATCATTCGGGAGATGTCGCTTGAAACGGTGTATATGCCCCGCGACCCCGAGACGATTCCCGTGAGCAGTGCAGACGTCAACCGTCCCGGGTTGGCGTTCGGCGGGTACCTCGATTATTTCGATAGCGAACGTATTCAGATAGTGGGTAAGAGCGAGTGCGGATATTTGAACGATCTGCCCGCCGAGGTGCGTGTCGAGCGTTTGGCGGCGTTTGCCGCCTGCCGTCCGCCTGCCGTGGTCATTTCGCGGGACATTCCTCCGCTGCGTGAGCTGGAGGAGGCGTGCGTGCAAAACGAGGTACCGCTGCTTCGCTCGAAAGATCTCACCACCAGTTTTATGGCGGCGCTCATCGGCTACCTTTCGGTGGAGTTGGCACCGCGTATCACACGCCACGGCGTATTGGTGGAGGTGTACGGCGAAGGTATTCTCTTGACGGGTGACAGCGGTGTCGGTAAAAGTGAGACGGCGATCGAACTCGTCAAGCGTGGTCACCGCTTAATTGCGGACGACGCGGTGGAGATCCGCCGCGTGTCCTCGAAAACGCTGGTCGGGTCGGCACCCGATAACATTCGCCACTTTATTGAGTTGCGCGGTGTCGGCATCGTGAACGCCCGCCGTATTTTCGGTATGGGTGCGGTCAAGATGACCGAAAAGATCGATATGGTCATTTCGATGGAGCAGTGGGACAGCGAAAAGGTGTACGACCGTATGGGGCTGAACAACGAGTATACCGAAATTCTCGGTATTCACGTGCCGTCCTATACCATTCCCGTGAAACCCGGCCGAAACCTTGCGATCATCATTGAAGTGGCGGCGATGAACAACCGCCAGAAGAAAATGGGCTACAATGCGGCGCAGGAGCTGATGTTCAACCTCGGTATGGTGGACGATGCGGCGGCGTCGGTTGAAACGCAAAAAGAGTGGAACAAATTTTAAGGAGGAACATAAATTATGTATCGTATCGGAATTGATCTGGGCGGCACCAACATTGCCGTCGGCGTGGTGGATGATAACTACCAAATTGTCGGTCGTGCGAAATGCAAGACGGCACTGCCCCGTCCCGCGGAGGAGATCGTGGCGGATATGGTGAAGACCGCGTTTGAAGCGGTGAAGAATGCGGGCCTCACGATGGACGACATTGCCGCTGTCGGTGTGGGTTGCCCCGGTACCTGCAACGGGGATACGGGCGAAGTGGAATATTCCAACAATTTAAAGTTCGATCATCTGCCGTTGGTGGCGATGCTGAAGGACGGCTTGCAAAAGCCCGTGTTTATGGATAACGACGCGAACGTGGCGGCGCTGGGCGAAGCGGTCGCGGGTGCGGCCAAAGGCGTGAAGAACTGCGTGTGCATTACGCTCGGTACGGGCGTCGGCGGCGGTGTGATCATCGACGGCAAGATCTACAGCGGCTCGAACTTTGCGGGTGCGGAACTCGGTCACACGGTGATCGTGGTGGACGGCGAGCCGTGCAACTGCGGTCGTAACGGTTGTTGGGAGGCGTACGCTTCCGCGACGGCGCTGATCCGTCAGACTGCCCGCGCGATCGAAGCGAACCCCGATTCGAAAATGGCAGAGATGGCAGGCGGCAACGTGAGCGGTCGCACCGCGTTTGACGCGATGCGTGCGGGTTGCCCCGTGGGCCGTCAAGTTGTGGATACCTATATCCGTTACATCGCGGCAGGTCTTATCGATATGATCAACATCTTCCAGCCGGAGGTGCTGTGCATCGGCGGCGGTATCTGCAACGAGGGCGAGACTTTGATGGCACCGCTCCGCGAGCATATTGAAAAAGAGCGTTACAGCAAATACAGCAAGATACAGACCCGTTTGTGCGTGGCGGCGCTCGGCAACGACGCGGGCATCATCGGTGCGGCGGCACTGGGCTGATCGGTAATTTTGAGTTTTAAAGAAGGAGTGTTGGGAATGCGATATCGCGCATTGGAGACGGCGGCACGGGCTGCGGGGTGTGAGGTTACGCGGGATCTGCCGCTTTCGGAACACACCAGTTTTCACGTCGGCGGTGCGGCGGCTCTCGCGGTGTCGGCACGCGATGCAGAGGCGTTGCCCGCACTCCTTCGTCTTTGTCGGGAGAGCGGTATTCCGTGGATGCCGCTCGGGCGCGGCAGTAATCTGCTTGTAAGCGATCGGGGGTTCGACGGGGCGGTGTTTTTTGCCCCCGTCGGCCCACCCGTCGTTTGCGAAAACGAGATCATCTGTCCCGCAGGGACACCGCTGAAGGAACTGTGCCGTGCGGCGCGGGATGCGGGTCTTTCGGGGCTGGAATTCGCGTACGGCATTCCCGGTGCGGTGGGCGGCGGCTTGTTTATGAATGCGGGTGCTTACGACGGACAGTTGTCCGACGTGGTGACCGCGGCGGTGGTAGCCGATGCGGACGGCGTGCGTACCGTGGCGGCGGAGGAGATGAATCTTGGCTACCGTCACAGCGTGTTTATGGAAACGCGGGATACGCTCATCTTGTCGGTCACGGTGCGTCTCACGCCCGATGACCCTGCGGCGATCGGCGCACGGATGGAAGAATTTATGCGGCGGCGCCGCGAAAAGCAGCCGCTGGAATTTCCCAGTGCAGGCAGTTATTTTAAACGTCCTGCCGGGCATTTTGCAGGCGCGCTGATCGAGCAGTGCGGGTGCAAGGGACTGCGTGTGGGCGGTGCCGAAGTGAGCGAAAAACACGCGGGATTCGTCATTAACCGCGGCGGTGCGACCTGCTGTGACGTATTGGCGCTCGAGAGGGAAGTGCGCCGCAGAGTGCAGGAGACGTTCGGCGTAACACTGGAACGGGAAGTTCAGTTTATCGGGGAGGAATAGGCGGTGGAGTTCATTATCGTGAGCGGGTTGTCGGGCGCGGGAAAATCCCGTGCCATTGACGCGATGGAAGATATCGGCTTTTACTGCGTGGACAATATGCCGCCGAAATTGATTCCGAAATTTGCAGAACTTTGTGCCGGCTCGCAAAGCGAGATGCCCCAAGTTGCCGTGGTGGTGGATGCGCGCGGCGGTGAACTGTTGCACGACCTTGCGGGGGCGCTGGAAGAACTGAAGCGTTTGGACGTGGCGTATAAGATCCTGTTTTTGGAATGCGATGCCGCGGTACTCGCACGGCGATATAAGGAAACGCGCCGCAAGCATCCGCTTTTTGACACGGCGGGTGGGTCGGTCACCCGTGCGATCGACGAAGAGCGGGAGATGCTGCGTACCGTTCGTGAACGGACGGACTATTTGATCGATACGACCCATCTGTCGGCAACGCAACTGCGCGAGCGCATCGTGGCGCTCTTCTTGGGGGATGCCCGTATGGGGATGCCGGTGCAGTGCATGTCTTTCGGCTTTAAGTACGGTTACCCTGCCGAAGCGGATATGGTGATGGACGTGCGCTGTTTTGACAATCCGTTTTACGTGGAGGAATTGCACCACAAAACGGGATTGGATGCCGAAGTGCGCGATTTCGTTATGCATTCCGACGGTGCGGCGGAATTCGCCGAAAAACTTTGCGATATGGTGGATTTTCTCATTCCGCGGTATGCCGAGGAAGGAAAAAGCCAGTTGGTCATTGCTATCGGATGCACGGGCGGTAAGCACCGTTCGGTTACCTTTGCCCGCCATTTGGCGGAACATCTGCAAGAGGCGGGGCATCGGGTGTTGGTAAATCACAGGGATATACATAAAGCGTGAGATAAAAACACGGACACGGGAGGTGAGTGAAGGGTGTCGTTTTCGTCGGACGTAAAGGAAGAATTGTGTGAAGTCACGTGGCAGCCGTGTTGCCGTGCGGCGTTGGCGTACGGTCTGCTTGAAACAGGACGCGCGTTTTCCGCCGCGGCGGTGAGTATGCAGACCGAGCGGGCGTCGGTGGCGCAGTTGTACCGCACGTTGCTTCGCGACGTCTGCGGGGTGACGGCGGTACACGAGAGTGAGCGAGAGGGCGGCTTTCACTTGCTTTCGGTGGACGGGGCGGACGACCGCCTTGGCGTACTGTCCCGTTTCGGGCACGCAGAGGGCGAAGTGTCCTTGCGGCTGAACCGTGCGAATTTGGAGTGTGAAAATTGCGCCGCCGCCTATTTGGCAGGGGCGTTTTTGGCGTGCGGGGCAGTCACCGACCCGCAGGTGGATTATCATTTGGAATTTCACCTGCCGCAATACAACTTGAGCCGCGATCTTATTGCGCTGTTGCGGGAACTCGGCTTGCGGCCGAAGTTTATGAGCCGCAAGAGCAACCAGGTCGTTTATTTTAAAGAAAGCGAACAGATCGAAGATTGTCTGACGCGTATGCGCGCGACGAGCGCGTCGCTTGAGTTGATGAGTGTCAAAATGGTGAAGGACATCCGCAACAACGTCAACCGTTTGGCAAATTGCGAGAACGCGAATATTGACAAAACGGTGGCGGCCGCCGCCGCGCAGGTGGAGGCGATCCGCCGCATTGAGCGACACGGCGGACTGGACGCTCTGCCGTCGGAGTTGCAGGAGTTGGCGCGCCTGCGTTTGGAGTACCCCGAAATGTCGCTGCGGGAATTGGGAGAGACGTTGACGGAGCCGATCAGCCGCTCGGGTGTCAACCACCGTTTGCGGCGTATTATGGAGTTTGCGGAAGATATAAAATAAGAAGGAAGTGAGATACGGTGGGATTCGTGCATTTGCATATTCACAGTGAATACAGTTTGCTGGACGGCGCTTGCCGTATCGAAGGGCTGCTCGCCCGCGTGAAGGCGCTGGGGCAGACCGCCGTTGCCGTGACCGATCACGGTGTGATGTACGGCATTGCGGAGTTTTACGAGGCGGCGGTACGCGAGGGGATACAACCCATTTTGGGGTGCGAGGTGTACGTTGCGCCCCGCCGCCGCACCGACAAAGAACACGGGGTGGACAGTGAGAGCGGGCATTTGGTGCTGCTGTGCGAAAACGAGACGGGATACCGCAATTTGATGAAAATGGTCTCTTTGGCGTGGACCGAAGGGTTTTACAGCCGTCCGCGGGTGGACCGTGAACTGCTTGAAAAATACCACGAGGGTCTGATCGCACTGTCCGCGTGTCTGGCGGGGGATATTCCCCGCGCCTTGCGGCAGGGGGATTACGAAAAAGCGCGGCAGACGGCACTCTATTACGACCGTGTATTCGGACGCGGCAACTTCTTTTTGGAGTTGCAGGATCACGGACTTTCGGAACAGCAGGCGATCAATCCGCAACTGTTGAGGCTGTCTGCTGAAACGGGGATTCCGCCCGTGTGTACCAATGACGCACATTATCTTACCCGTGAGGATGCCGAAATGCAGCGGGTGTTGATGTGCATTCAAACGGGAACGACGCTCGACGACCCGACCCCGCTCGCCTTTTCGACCGAGGAGTTTTATGTAAAATCCGAGGAGGAGATGCGGGCACTGTTTCCTGCCGTGCCCGTCGCGTTTGACAACACGGTGGAGATCGCCCGCCGTTGTCGGGTGGAGTTGGTGTTCGGCAAGACCCACCTGCCCGCGTTTGATGCACCGGGTGGGGACAGCGTCGCCTATTTCCGTCGTCTGTGCAACGAGGGGTTGCACCGTCGCTTCGGTGATACGCCGTCGGCGGGAGCGGTGGCACGGTTACAATATGAGATGGATACCATCGAACAGATGGGGTACGTGGATTACTACCTCATCGTGAACGATTTCGTGCAGTATGCGAAAAGCGTGGGAATTCCCGTGGGACCCGGGCGCGGCAGCGGCGCGGGCAGTTTGTGTGCGTATTGCATCGGTATCACGGGCATCGACCCGTTGAAATACAACCTGCTGTTTGAACGGTTTTTGAATCCCGAGCGGGTGAGTATGCCCGATTTTGACATTGATATCAGCGACGAGCGACGGGGCGAAGTGATCGACTACGTCATTCGCAAGTACGGCGAAGACCGCGTGGCGCAGATCGTGACCTTCGGTACAATGAAGGCACGTGCCGCCGTGCGGGACGTGGCGCGGGTGATGGCGATACCGTATACGGTGGCGGATACGGTGGCGAAACTCGTGCCGTTTGATCTGAAAATGACGCTGGACAAGGCATTGGAAACAGCGCCCCGTCTGCGTGAAAAATACGACGAAGACCCCGCGGTGCGTCGCCTTTTGGATATGGCACGGCGGGTGGAAGGGATGCCGCGCCATGCGTCATTACATGCGGCAGGGGTGGTCATCACCGCCCGTCCCGTGTCGGAATACGTGCCGCTGTGTTTGAACGGCGAGGCGGTGGCAACGCAGTATACCATGACGGCGCTCGAAAAACTCGGCCTTTTGAAGATGGACTTTTTGGGACTCCGCAATCTCACGGTGATCGCCGACGCCGAGGCGGAGATCCGCCGCACCGAACCCGATTTCACGGTGGAGGAGATCTCGCTTACGGAAGAAGCGGTGTACCGCATGTTGTCGGCGGGCAACAGCGAAGGGGTGTTTCAGCTCGAATCGGCAGGAATGAAGCGGGTGTTGCAAAACCTGAAGCCCGAGCGGTTTGAGGATATCATCGCGGTCATTTCGCTGTTCCGTCCCGGCCCGATGGATTCCATCCCCACCTATATCTATAACCGGCACCATCCGCAAGCGGTGCGGTACGCGCATCCGCGGTTGGAGCCGTTTTTGAACGTGACCTATGGGTGCATCGTGTATCAGGAACAGTTGATGCAGGTGTTCAGGGAACTTGCGGGCTATTCGCTCGGTCGTGCGGATATCGTGCGGCGGGCGGTGTCCAAAAAGAAGGCGGACGTGATGGAACGCGAGCGCCGCATCTTCATCGACGGTTTGGTGCGGGAAGACGGTACGGTGGAAGTGGAAGGCTGTGTGCGGCGTGGGATCCCCGCCGACATCGCGGCGAAGATATTCGAGGATATGTCCTCGTTTGCCTCCTATGCGTTTAATAAATCCCATGCGGCGGCGTACGCACTGGTGGCGTACCGAACCGCGTATCTCAAATGTCGGTATCCCAGAGAGTATATGGCGGCGTTGCTCACCAGCGTGCTGGACGGCGATAAGGTGGCGGGGTATATCCGTGAATGTCAGCGAATGGGCATCGCGATCCTGCCGCCGAGTGTAAACGAAAGCCGCTCGGGGTTTACCACCGAGGGGGAAAACATCCGTTTCGGTCTGCTTGCGGTGAAAAATCTCGGGCATAATCTGATTGCCAATCTGGTGCGTGAGCGGGAACAAAACGGGCCGTTTCCGTCCTTTTACGAATTTTGTCGGCGGATGTCGGCGTATCGTGACTGCAACCGCCGTGCAGTGGAAAGTTTGATCAAATGCGGTGCGCTGGATGGGCTCGGTGCCAACCGCCGCCGGATGCTGGAAGGTATGGACAATATTCTTTCGGCGTTGGAAGAAGACCGCCGCCGTAATATCGACGGGCAGATGGGCTTTTTTGACGATCCCGCATTTGACGAGGCTGAGCCGTCCTTACCCCCTGCAGAGGAATTTTCCCACGCCGACCGTATGGCGATGGAAAAAGAGGTGACGGGGCTGTACCTTTCGGGACATCCGCTGACTCCTTACGCCGCGTGGTACGACACACCGCAGGCGACGCGTATCGACCGCGTTTTGCAATCGTTTGAAGAGGGGGAGGGCGAGTACCGTGACCGCGACACCGTGCGGGTGATGGGACTGGTATCCGCCGTGCGTACCAAACAGACCAAACGGGGCGAAACGATGGCGTACGCCACGGTGGAAGATCTGTTCGGCACCCTGCCGCTGCTCATCTTCCCCAAAACTTTGGCGCGTTACGGCAAACTGCTCGAGTCGGGGGGACCGTTGGTGCTTCACGGCCGATTAAACGGCGGAGATGAAGAGCCGCCCACCCTGTTGGTGGAGGAGATCGACGGTAACGTAAGAGTGGAGGCATCCCCACCGTCGAAACCTACTCCGCCGAAACCTGCCGCACCGAAGTCGGCCGCCCGTCCCGGACTGTACCTGCGGGTGGCGGACGAAGCCGACCCGCGGTATGCCCAAGCACGGCGGCTGATGCGGGTGTTTGACGGCGATTTCCCCGTGTACGTGCGGTTTTGCGACAGCGGCAAGATGGTGCGGCTGGCAAGCCGTGAATTCGTCCAGCCGAACGCGGTACTGACCGAAGAGTTGAAACGGGTGCTGGGTGTCGAAAACGTGGCGGAAATTTGGTGAAAATGGTGAAAATGCAGTAATAATTTCCCAATTTCGTTGTAATTGTCGGCAAAATGTCAACTTGATATTTACGGTCGATCTGTAGTATAATATATACTGTCTTTTGAAAAAAGAATTCGTGAAGTTTCCAACGCAAAGGAGCGAGTTACTAATGGCTATTAAAAAGATCGCGGTGCTGACCAGCGGTGGTGACGCACCCGGTATGAACGCGGCGGTGCGTGCCGTGGCGCGTACGGCTTTGGCAAAAGGAATGGAAGTCTGCGGTGTGTACCGCGGTTACGACGGCCTGATAAACGAGAATCTGTTGCCGATGGATCTGCGCACCGTGTCGGATATCATTCATCGCGGCGGTACGGCGCTGTACACCGCCCGCAGTGAGGAATTCCGCACGCTGGAAGGGCAGCAGAAGGCGGCGGAGACCTGCCGCAAGAACGGCATCGAGGGTGTCGTGGTCATCGGCGGCGACGGCTCGTTCCGCGGTGCGCAGGACCTCACCCGTCAGGGCATTCCCTGCATTGGTATTCCCGCGACCATCGACAACGATATTTCCTGCTGTGAATACACCATCGGTTACGACACGGCACTGAACACCTGTATGCACATGATCGACAAACTGCGGGATACCTCCCAGTCGCACGACCGTTGCAGTGTGGTTGAGGTTATGGGTCGCCGTGCAGGTTATCTCGCGTTGAACGTGGGCATCGCCGTGGGTGCGACGACCATCGTGGTGCCGGAAGTGCCATTTGATTTCGATCGCGACATTTTGGAACGCATTAAGGCGACCTACGAGACCGGTAAGCGCCACTTTATCATCATTGTGGCGGAAGGTATCGGCGGTGTGGATGAAATGGCGAAGAAGATCGAAGAAAAGACGGGTATCGAAACCCGTCCGACCGTGCTGGGTCACGTGCAGCGCGGCGGCTCGCCCACCGTGCGCGACCGCGTGCTTGCCAGCCGTATGGGTAATGCGGCGGTGGAACTCTTGTGCAAGGGACTCAGCAACCGTGTGGTCGCGATGCAGATGAACTCCATCGTGGACTTCGATATTGACGAAGCACTCGCGATGAAGAAGCCGTTCGACCGTGCGATGTATGAGGTGGCACATCAGATCTCGATCTAACAGAAACAAAAGGTGCTGTCGCGTGAATCTTCACGCGACAGCACCTTTTTGCTTTTTTACAGCGACAGTATTGCAAAACTGATCACGGCGCCGATCGCTGCACCTGCTGCACCCCATAGAAGGCGGATGCGCCGTGCGCGGCGGCGGTTGCGGTCGAGTGCGGTGTACCCGCCTGCCGCGTGCAGCATACGCCGTGCTTCCTCTTGCATGTGGCTGATCTCGCGGTCGGCGCAGTCGGGACGCAGGACGAAAAAGGCGCGTTCAAAATAGGGGTCGTCCGCCGTACAAAGTTCGATCATTTGGTGATTGACACCTTTTAGCATAGTGCGGTTCCTCCTTCGGGGATCTCTCTTTCCAGTATGGCGCGGTGAGTGGATAATTATTCATGTGAAAAAGGATAATTCTTACCGTAAAAACCGCGGTTTTTGTGACACTTTTGCTTTTTGGTGACAAGGAGATACTACTGTTTGTAAAACGGACCTCCACTACCGTTTTCCCCGAAATTGTGGAAAACTCGGTGGAAAATGTGGATAAATCCCGCCCTATCGTGGGTTTTTCACCCGCAAAAGCGTGGAAAACCATTTTTTGGCAACGATTTTTGTGGAAAAACGGCTACAGTTTGTAGAATTTGTCAAACCGTGTCGATGTATAGTTTTTCGCCAAAACAAGTAAAAAACCACCGTGTTTCAAAAACACGGTGGTTTTGACTATTTTTGCATAAACCCGACAAGGATCTGCCCCAGTATACTGTCTCCGTTTTCGTCGGTTTTTCCCACATACGCACAGTGTGTGCCGTGCATTTCGCGGTAGTGTACGCGGGTCATATCGCACCCGAAATGACGGAGAGAGGCGAGGGTCAACTGTGTTTGTTCGTACCGTCCCGCCATATCGTTGTCCGATACGATAAACAGCATGGGTGCATAGGTTTCGGCGGTGCCGATGTGGTATAGCGGGGCGGCTTCATCCACGATCACACGGCGGGAATCGATACCCCGCTCCCGCAAAACGTTAAAATGCGTGGTGGGTTGCCCGGCGTCGTGTACGAACCCTGTGATGTCGGTCGGCACGATGCCGTGTGCGCCCAAGTACCGTCCGTCAAAACACAGCATCATCGAAAGATACCCGCCTGCCGAACTGCCGCCGACGTAGAGAGCGGTGCACGCACCGTATTCACCGATGTGGGTTTTAACCCACGCGACCGCCGCTGCGGCGTCTTCGACAAAAGCGGGATACCGTGCTTCGGGATACAGGCGGTATTCCACCTCTGCCACCGCGATCCCGTGGGCAGTGAGGTAGTCGTCCATCACAGCGGTACTGCGGCGCGACCCGTTTTCCAGCCCGCCGCCGTGGAAATACACGAAAACGGGGAAACGGTCACTGTCCGGCAGATGCAGGTCTACTACCTGCATGGGGTGGTCGCCGTAAGGAATGTCCAATATGTTACGCATGAGATTCCGCTTCTTTCTTATCCAACCGATAGTTACGTGCGTACAGCACGAGATCGGCACCCACCATCACAAGATTCAGTACGTAGAAAAACAGCACGTACCATTTTTCACCGATGGATGCCATATAGGCTTCATTTACGAGTTTCGAGGCGATACCGGCGATGTAGCCGAAGAAAATGAGGCACAAAAACGGCAAGCTTTTGCCCTTAGCGGTGCGGGCGCGCCACGATTTTAATACGTTCAGCGGCCACGAGGCGCCGAAACTCACGATCATGATGATTTCGAGTAGTTCTGCCATAGTTTACACACTCCTTTTCTTTTATCATACCATCTTTTACTATATTGTAAAGCATGAAATATCATGCACTGCTATATCTTGAAAGTTATGGTAACGTGTGATATACTGAGGGATGAGGTGAGGAAAATGGAACTGTTGCAATTGCGGTATTTTTGCGCGGCGGCGGAAAATGAGAACTTCTCGAAAACGGCGAAACGGTTTGGCGTGCCGCCGTCGGACGTTTCGCAAAGCATCAAGCGCTTGGAAACGGAACTGGGGGTCATGCTGTTTGATCGCCGTCCCAACAGCCTTTTGCTGAATGAACGTGGACGCGTTTTTGCCGAGAAAGCACGGGAGGCACTGACGTTGTTAAATGAAGGGTGTGCACTGGCACAAACGGCGGGTGCTGCGGGGCAGTTGCGACTTTCGATCAATAGTAATCGCCGCGTGGTTATGCAGGCGGTAGATGTGTATCGGCGACAGTATCCCGATGTGGATATTGTGATTCGCCACGGTGTGGTGGACGATGACTTCCATTTGATGATCGCGGGGGATGGTGTGGCGGATGGCGCGTTAGAACGCCGCCGCATTCTGTCGGAAGAAATTGTGTTGGCGGTATCCAAAGATAGCCCGCTTGCCAAAAAAGCCCGGATCACGGCGGAGGATCTTGCGGAATGTGCGTTTATTACCATGGGGCGTGACAGTAATCTTTACAAGCAAACCGAAACGATCTGCCGTCATTACGGCGTTGTGCCGCGCATCGCTTTGGTGAGCGATGACCCGTTTTATATCCGCCGTTGCGTGGATTTGGGGTTGGGGGTAGCGTTTGTACCCTCGGTTTCCTGGCAAGGGCAATTTTCCGAAACGGTGGTGTTGCGTTCGATAGGCGACTGGCGTAGGCACACCTACGTATACTGGAAGGCAAAGGAAGAGCGGGCCTGTGTGCGTGACTTCTTGGATATTTTGATAGCGGAATGCGAAAAGGAAACAAACAAAAGCCACCCGTAGGGCGGCTTTTGTTTGTTTCCTTTATTTCAACGCATCCGTTGTGCGGAAAATGCCGAGAGTGAGTTGTCCGTCCTTCAAGTCGTGGAAGATGACCTGCTCGGACGACGGGGAAAAGGTGGGATGCGGGTGTGCGGGGTGCGACCAAAGGAAGCCGGCGCGATACGCTTCCGCCTCTTTGCCCGTCTCTTTATCGATCACCACCACACTGCTGTAACCGGGTCCTTGCGTGTCGGCGGCGAGATACCGTCCGTTCGGGGCACAGCACACGTGCCAGTAAGGGTAGGCACCGTACACTACGTCGGTCTGCTCGCCGTTTACCCCTGCGAAGCATAACCCGCGCGGCGGGAGCGGGGAACAGGGATATTTCACGAACCATAAGCCGCTGCCGTCGGGCGCCCAACACTCGTGACCGAAGCAGTCGCCGAGATTGCCTTCCCCGTCCAGCCGCTGTTTCGCCATACAGTGCATGCCGCGGTCTTCGTCATACAGCCACAGACGGTTGCTGACGTAGAGGGTGTCGCCTTCGTGGGCGAAAAACACCTGCTTCGGGTCTTGCGGGTTGACCATATAGTGATTGGTGACGTTGAACGGTTTTTGAAATTGCTTTTCGAACAACACGGTCGCTTCGCCGGTCGCGAGGTCAAGACGGCAACCGTGCGAACGGCGGCTGTCATCCGTTTCCCGTTCGCCGAAGACGAGGTAGTTCCCGTCGGCGGTGATGGTAAGGTCGTCCACGGTAAGCTTGGTGCGATATACCTCGCAGGTGGTGTCGTTGATCGCTAAGATCGCCGTTTCGTCGCCGCTTTTCTCGGTGGCGTATAACGTCCCGTCTTGCACGATCCACGGAAAAATATCTCCGAGTACCGTTTCGGTCTTGTTTTCAATATCCACGAGTACCGCCTCGCGCCCTTCGACGTACACCGCGGGCGTGGTGCCGAGATTGGGGCTGCGGGTGATCACCAAGCGGTGTTCGTCCAGCCAGTTGTTGGTGGCGTAATAGCCGAAAGAGTAGTGATAGGTGTCGTCGCCGATGCGGGTGACGGGCAGGCCGTCTACGACCTCGTGTGTGATCTTCATGGCGTTTACTCCTTTATTCCACAATATCGGCGGTGCGCACCAACCCGAGTACCACCCGTTCATCCTTCCATTCGTGGAAGATGAGCAGGGACGAATCCAAATTAAAAGAGGGGTGCGGATGGGTGGGGTGTTGCCACGTGGTGCCCGCTTTGTGCACCAGCGTCTCCTGCCCCGTGGCGGTGTTGACGAAGCAAACGCCGCTGTAGTCGCCGCTTTGGGTGTCGGCGGCAAGATACTGCCCGTTGGGCGCACAGCAGACGTGCCAGTAGGGGTATTGCTGATACAGCACGTCGGTCTGTTCCCCCTTGGTGCTGACATAGCACAGCCCGCGCGGCGGCAGGGGTGAACAGGGGTATTTCACAAACCACAAGCCCTTCCCGTCGGGTGCCCAGCATTCGTGACCGAAACAGTCGCCGAGATTGCCTTCTTCATCCAGCCGCTGTTTGGCGATGCAGTGCATACCGTGTTCGCGGGTATACAGCCACAGACGGTTGGAGATGTAGAAGGTGTTGCCTTCGTGGCAGAAGAACACCGTGTCGGGGTCGGTGGGGGAGATCATAATGTGCGTGACTTCGGGCAACGGCTTTTGGAAGCGCTTTTGGAACAGCGTTTCCACTTCGCCGCTTTGGGTGTCGACCCGCAAACAGGTATAGAGTTCGCGGTCGTTTGCGGGGTGGATCTCCAAATTGAGGAAGCGTCCGTCCGTTGTAATATGCGGGAAATAGAGGTCGTTCGGATGGGCGTACAGTTCGCGTGTTGCCAACGTTTCCACGTTCATATGCCACAGGCTGTCACCTGCGGCACTTTTTTGCAGATAGTAGAGGTCACACCCGTTCACGACGTACCCTTCGATGTATCCCGAGCCGTACGCACGGTCGGGCGAGGGAGACAGGTCACAGAGCACCGTTTCGGTCTCGGCTTCGACATCCACCAACACGAGTTGTGCGTGACGGGAGAAGGCTTTCAGCTCCGGTTCGGTACTGCGCACCAGCACCACGCGGCAGGAATCCACCCATTTGTTGGCGCTGTAATAGCCGTGGGAGTAGTGATAGATGTCGTCGGTAATGTAACGAATGGACACGCCGTTGTCGATTTCGTGTGTGATTTTCATGCGTTTTCCTCCATTGCGCGGAGCTGCGCCTTAATGCACAGCTCCATCGTGGTGATCGTTTCTTCAAGTGGCAGGGCGGTATCGGTGCGGTGCACCACGTCCCACAGAACACGGTGGAAGAAGGACGAGCCGATCTTCCCCTGCACGCTTTCGTGGAAGGTGCCGTCCTCGGTGACGACGAAAACGTGCTCGCCCGTTTTATCCACCCCGATGTTCACGTTTTTACGCAGTTCGATATAGCCCTTTTCCGCCTCGATGATGAGGCGCGGGTCACCCCACGTGCCGAGCCCCAAGGGGAAATCCCACGAAATGTGCAAAAAGCCGACCGCACCGTTTTCACCCGTGAGCATCATATCGCCCACTTCGTCAAATTCTGCATATTGCGGGTAGCGCAGATTGGACACCCGCGCGGCGGTGACGGTGGCGGTGGTGTTGCCCGTCAGTTTCAAGAACTGATGCACTTGGTGGGAGCCGATGTCGATGAGTACGCCGCCCTGATCCTCCCGCGTGAAGAACCACGCAGGGCGGGAGGGCGCGTTCAGCACGTGCGGGGCGGAGATGATGACGCTGTTCACTCGACCGAGCATGCCGCGGGAAAGACGGTCGTAGATAAAGGTCATGGATTCGGAATCCACGCTTTCCCCGAAATAGGTGATGAATTTTTGCCCCGTTTGGGCACACGCCGTCTTAATATCTTCGAGTTGTGAAAGGGTGGTGCAAGAGGCTTTGTCGGACAAAAAGTCCTTGCCCGCCTGCATCACGCGCACACCGAGCGGGGCGCGGCGTGCGGGAATATCCGCCGAGGCAACCAAGCGGACGGCAGGGTTTTGTAAAATGTCCTCTTCGCTCTTTGCCACCGTCACGTCGGGGAATTCCTTCACAAAACGTGCCACCAAGGCGGGGTCGCTGTCATACACGAAGGCGAGCTTGGCACCGGCGCGAAGTAACCCGTGGCAGATGCCGTAAATGTGACCGTGTGCCAAGCCGATCGCCGCAAACACGATCTCCTCGTCGGGTGCGACGGGTGCGGCAAAGGCGGAGTAATCGAAAAATTCTTCATGTGTCATGTCAGTCCACCAACTCTCTGTATGCGGGAAGTTCCGACAGCAGGCATTCTTCCGCGTAGCATTGCATCATCCGTTCATACAACCCCTCGGCAAAGAGGAAATTGCCGTTTTGTCGGATCTTCTCTGCCTTTACGGGGCGGATGGGATGCTGCTGTACCGCTTCGATACACCGCACCTGCGCGGCGGCGGTGGAGACCCCGCACGGGGGGGTATAGTCCCCGTCCCGCACCGCGGCGATGGCTTCGAAGATCTTCTCGTTCACATCGGCGGCAGGGTCACCGTAACGGCGTTCGGTGCCGTCGGCGGTGATGCCGACAATTTCGGTACCGTCGTAGGTAACGGTGCCGTTTTCAAAGCGATAGGAGAAGAGCGGGTCTTGCAACTTTTCGGTGGCGTGAGAAACAAGGCACAGTGCCGTGGCGCCGTTATCCAGTGTGAAACGGGCGGCGGCGGTGTCGAAGTTTTCGATCGCGTTCACGCGGGAAAGATCACATTCCGCCCGCACCGCTTCGGCGGCGCGCCCCACTGCCCCGCCCGTGACGTACAGCATGTTGTGCAGATAGTGGGCGGTCGCGTTGTTCAGCACGCTGTCGTTCATCACGGTGCCGTCGGGTGCCGTGCGTTTGCCGCCCCACCCCGTGCCGCGGGTGAAGTATTCTTGCGGGCGCGGCCACAGCACCAGCGTCTTTAAAAATTGCGGCTTGCCGTACACCCCTGCCGTGATATCCGCCTTGAGAGCATTGATGGCAGGGGCGTAACTCCATTGGTACCCCACCATGACGAATTTGCCCGCTTTTTCGGCGGCGGCGTTGATGACCGCTTCGTCGGCGGAAACACCCGACAGCGGTTTTTCCACCATCACGTGGGAGCCGTTTTCGAGCGCGCACAGCACCTGACGGGTATGCAAAAAGATGGGGGTGGTGATGATGGCAAGGTCCGCCGTATGTGCGGCGTAAAATTCCTCCATCGTGGCGAAAAGCGGCACACCCGCCGCTTGGAGGAGGGGATAGTGTTTGCACCGTTCGGGCAACACCTCCACCATACCCACGATCTCAAAATCGGGGTCTTCTTTTGCGAGCAGTGCGTCCAGATACACCGCGGCATAGCCGCCGATCCCCACGCACAACAGTTTTACTTTCTTCGTCATCGCACATCGCCGCCTTATAGCAATAGTATATAAAAAAAGTACCACAGTGCCTTGTGAATTGCAAGGCACTGTGGTAGGAAAAGCAGATTTTACATATTTTTCAGCAAAAAAGGGGGATAGGCATTTTGTGTAACGGTTCATTCGCGATCGTTGGTGGATTGCGCTTTGATGTGACGGCTTAAAATGAGATTGATATATTGTGACAGGGAGCGTTCGTCTTCTTCCGCTTCGCGGCGGAGGATCTCCAAAATCGTACTGTCGAGCGTGATACTGATCTTTTCTTTCAACGGTTTCATGGCAATCACCTCACATAAAAGTATACCACACTGTATGATATAATATTGACAAGTAGGATAAAGTATGATAAAATCCTACCAAACAATAAACAACGTATGATGATGTATCGAACACGGCAAAAGCAGTGTGCTATAGCAAATATGACATTTCAAAATTCAGTGTGTTATAATGGGAAAAAGGAAAGGAGAGTTGGGCATGTACAAGGTAAAAGAGGAGATGTTGAAGAAATACGAAGGCTTTTTTCAACGTCCGCACGGCGAATGGGATTTCGGTAATAAGATCCTCTACCGTATGTGTGAAGAACACCCCGCGCACACCGACGTGAACGTAGCGGTCGGGAAGATCTGGCTGATTGGCCGCAGTTATGCCGCGGCGATCGAGCGAGGACGAAAACGCGAACACAGTGAGGAGGATTTCTATTTTACCTCCGTGGCGAAGTTGTTCGAAAAATACGGGGAGGAGCTGGACGGGCGCATCGCCGCCCTGCAAAGCGCCGCGCTGAACGACGAGGCGGCACGGGAAACGGTGCGGCTGCACAAGTGGTGGCAGGACTGCATTAGGGAGATCACGGAGGATGAAAAGCGCTCCCTCGTTTCCAAGTACCTGCACTTCCATCTGCGGGATATCGTGTATATCTACGACAGCCGTGCCGCCGCCGGTATCGGCGCATTGGTCACGCGGCAGCGCGGCACCGAAACGCCGCACGATGCCGATGCGGTATACGCCGATTTTGTCGGGCGGGTGCGCACCCTTGCGAAGGCGATCGAAACCGCCTTCGGGGTGACGCTTACCCCGCGGGAGATGGACGAATTTTTGCTGTACGTGGAAGAAGAAAACCGTAAGGCAAAACAAAAGTAAGGAGTGTTCAAGATGAAACGAATCGTAGTGTGTTTATTGGCGCTGGCGCTGGCGGCAGTCGTGCCGTTTGCGTGTACAATGCCGCTGTCCGCTTCGGGGGAGGAAAACGTCATCGTCAACGTGTACGATGCACAAGGGTTGGGTACTTACCTTGAAACAGCAAACGTAGATATTGTTTTGTGGAACAACGTCACGTTTTCGGATACGGTTACGGTGCAATGCCACTCCATTGATCTGAACGGCTATCAGTTGCACTATAACAGCACGCTGACGTTGGCGGAGGGATTGGCATCCTTTTCGATCTGTGACAGCATCTATAGTGCTTCCTCCGAGACAAATACCGGTAGTCTGACGGCTTTAAACGGCGTGAATATTGCCGATGCGTCTCTCATCATCGAAAGCGGTATCGTGGCGGTGTCTAACGGACTCTGCGGCAGCGGTGACGTGACGATATATAACGGCGAGGTTACGGTAAACGGTACGGTGGGTGTTGACGGAGAAGACGGAAAAGACGGAAAAGACGGTGTTAATGAAGGCACTTCGCCAAATGGGTGGGGTGTGTATCCAACTGCTGGTGGGGATGGTCATAGCGGCACGGACGGCACGGACGGCGGACATGGGATACAGGTTGCCAATTTGTACATGTACGGTGGTAACGTGTCGGTTACCGGCGGCCGTGCCGGTAATGGCGGTAATGGCGGTAAAGGCGGTAAAGGTGGTAACTGTATCTCCCTTTCGCCAGTATCGGGTGGCGATGCTGGACACGGTGGGGATGCCGGCCTTAGTGGTGCTGCCATTGTTGTCGAAGAAACGGTAGTTATTTACAGTGGAACGTTAACGGCGACCGGCGGTGACGGTGGTAGCGGTGGTGATGGCGGCAACGGCGGCAATTGCACTATTGCGAGCGACGGTGATAAAGCGCATTCATACAGCGGTGATGCCGGTAATGGCGGCGACAATTCACACGGCGGTGAAGGAATATTGGCCAAAGAGGTAATTGTTCACGGCGGAACCCTTCTTGCGACCGGTGGAAATGACGGGAAAGCCGGAGCGATGGGTGTTATTGGTGATATAATTGGATGTCATTGTTACCGATATTCCGTGTACACCGGCAAAAGTGGTGTAAACGGCACTTTTTATGGTTATGGTGGCGCGGGGATCAATGCCGATACCATCGTAAACGGGGGATCGGTTGCTGCTGTTGGCGGAACCAATGCAGCGGGTATTGGCGGTTCCGGTTATGCCGGTGCGACCGCTGCTACCAATGTGGTTATCACCGGTGGAACGGTCACGGCTGAGGGGAGCACGTTTGATATCGGCAGCGGATACGATGGCACTTCTCATGGTACTGCCGCAACGCTTGAAATGACCGGCGGTGTGCTGGAGTTTGCGACTTACGGGCGCGCGACCAACGTTTCCACCCCCGTGTTCCAAAACTGTACCGTGACCGGCGCGGGAGCGTATCAGCACGAAGGAACCTACAACGCCGACGGCAAATTCACGGTGACGGTGGACGATATTCTGGTGACACCCGAAGATTGCGTCGGCTACGATGCGGTGACAGTGACGGCAACGGTGCGCGTTTCCCGCACGAGCAATCTCACCACCCCCGCGCCGCGCGGGCATATCTCCTTTAAACTGGACGGGAAAGAATTTACAACCGCTAAACTTACGAACGCGGTGGCGGCGGACGGCGTGATCGCCGCCACGGCAACAACGGAGTGGATCGCCGTGGAAGGCGAGCATCGCCTGAGTGCCGTTTACGTCTCGGG
Organism: Oscillospiraceae bacterium; assembly: GCA_015065885.1. GTDB lineage: Bacteria > Bacillota > Clostridia > Oscillospirales > Acutalibacteraceae > SIG588. The sequence goes on from SVPJ01000014.1 coordinate 39,556, forward strand.
CACGAACGATAAGTATGCCGCTGACGGCACGTACGCCGAGGCGAGCAACATTGCGGCACATGAACACGATTGGAACGAGGAGTATACGGTGGACGTGCCGCCCACTTGTACGGTTTCGGGTTCAAAATCCATCCACTGCCGCATTTGCGACACACGGCGGGATTTTGCCGAGGTGGAGGCGACGGGTCACGATTACGTGGACAATCAGTGCCAAAACTGCGGCGTGTTTTTGCCGTTGGTGGTGTTCAAAGACTACGACGGCACGGTGCTCGGCAGCGAATACTATTACTTGGGGGATACGGTGCGCGAGCCTGCCACCCCCTCCCGTGCGATGGATAACACCTACATTTATGTGTTTGCCGGATGGGATAGCGAGGTTACGGAGTGCGACGGCGACAAAGTGTACACGGCGGTGTACAATGCGATCTTCCGTGAGTATACCGTGACGTTCAAAAACTACGATGGCAGCCTGCTCTCGCAAGAGACCTGCCATTACGGTGATGTCCCGACCGGCCCTGCCGCCGTTCCGCAAAAGGTGGCGGACAAGCGGTATGAGTATACCTTTGCAGGATGGGATACCGCCGTTGTGCCGTGTAACGGCAATGCGACCTATACCGCGCTCTACGATGCGGAATACGTGGATTATACGGTTACGTTCAAAAATGATAACGGTGTGATCCTTTCGCAAACGACCTACCACTACGGCGATACGGTGACGGTACCCGCACGGCCGAGCAAAGCGGCAGACGTTGCATATACCTACACCTTCGACGGTTGGGACAAGTTGGTCACGAGCGTTTCGGGGGATGCGGTCTACACCGCGACCTACAAAGCGACGCCTATTGAATATACTGTCGTTTTTAAAAACTGGAACGGGAACATACTCTCAACACAGACCTACCGTTACGGCGACGGGGTGATCGCCCCGTCCAACCCGACCCGTATGGCAGACAACACCTATACCTACACCTTTGCGGGATGGGATAAGGCGGTGACCAACTGCGCAGGCGACGAGACCTATACCGCGACGTATACCAGCCATTACGTGGACTATACCGTTGTGTTCAAGGATTGGAACGGCGAGGTGCTTTCCTCTGCAACCTATCACTGGGGCGAGGATGTGATGGTGCCTGCCGACCCGACTCGTGCGGCGGATAACACATACAATTATACCTTCAACGGCTGGGATAAGACGGTGGTCAGCTGCGCGGGGAATGCAACCTACACCGCGACCTATTCCCGCCGCTATAACGAATACACGGTGGTGTTTAAAAACTGGAACGGCGAGATCCTGTCCTCACGCGTATACGGCTGGGGTGACCGTGTGAGTGCCCCTGCAACACCGCAAAAGGAAGCAGACGAGGTGTATACCTATACCTTTGCGGGGTGGGATAAGACGGTGGTCAGCTGTGCAGGGAACGCGACCTATACCGCGACCTACACGCCCGTATATATCGATTATACGGTGGTTTTCAAGAACTGGGACGGCGCGGTGGTCTCCGAAAAGACCTATCACTGGGACGAGGACGTGACGGTACCTGCTGACCCGACTCGTGCGTCGGATGACACGTACAATTACACCTTCAACGGATGGGATAAGACGGTGGTCAACTGCGCGGGTGATGCGGTGTATACGGCGACTTATACCCGCAGTTACGTGGAATACACCGTGGTGTTCAAGGATTGGGACGGTGAGACGATCTCCTCGCGCATCTATTACCGTGGCGAAGCGATTACCGTGCCCCCTGCACCGTTTAAAGCGGCGGACAACGTGTTTACGTACACCTTTGGCGGTTGGGACACGGACGTTGTGAACTGCGCGGGTGATGCGACCTACACCGCCACGTATGTGGCGACCTACATCGAGTACACAGTGGCGTTTAAAAACGAAAACGGCACGGTACTGTCCGAAGAGACCTATCATTTCGGCGATACGGTGACGGAACCCGCGACTCCGCAAAAGGACGCGGACGAGGTGTATACCTATACCTTTGCGGGGTGGGATAAGACGGTGGTCAACTGTGCGGGCAATGCGACCTATACGGCGACCTACACCCGCGATTACGTGGACTATACCGTTATGTTCAAGGATTGGAACGGGGAGGTTCTCTCCGAAAAAACCTACCATTTCGGTGACGCGGTAACTGCGCCGAACGCACCCGTCCGTGCGGCAGATAATACATACACCTATATGTTTGACGGTTGGGGTGCGAACGTTGTGAACTGCGCGGGTGATGCGGTGTATACGGCGACCTATGTATCTGCCTACATCAACTATACGGTAGAGTTTAAGGATTGGGACGGTACGGCGCTTGGCAGCGGTGTGTATCACTTCGGTGACACCGTAACGGCGCCTGCCAATCCCATCCGCCCGTACGACGATCACTATATCTACAACTTTGCGGGGTGGAATACGGTGGTCGTCGCCTGCGAAGGTAACGCCGTGTACACGGCAACGTACGACAAAACGGCGATCGCGGTCGCGTCGATCGCGGTCACGACCAAACCGAACAAGGTCACGTATTTGGAAGGAGAGGCGTTTGATCCGACGGGGATGGTAGTCATGGCGTACTATAACAACGATACGCACAAAGTGGTGACCGATTATACTTTCAGCGGCTACGATACCACGCCGGGTGACAAGACCGTAACCGTGACGTACGGTGATAAGAGCGATTCGTTCACTGTGACGGTGAAACGCGATGCACTGCTCGGCGACGTGGACGGTAGCGGCACGGTGGATTCCACCGACGCCCGCATGGTACTGCAGTACGCGGTGAAGAAGATCGGTGCTTCGGCACTGAACGTCGAACAAGCGGACGTGGACGGCAACGGCACGGTGGATTCCACCGACGCGCGTCTGATTCTCCAATACGCGGTGAAGAAGATCGACAAATTCCCTGCGGCATAAGACAACATAAACGACCGCCCGAAGAGGAAAACCTCTTCGGGCGGTCGTTTATGTTCATATGGGAAAATCAAATGTAATGCTCCAAAATGTACTTCATGGCGTGTTCGTCGTTATTACAGATGACCGCGTCTGCCACCGCTTTCACGTCCTCCCACGCGTTGCCCATGGCGAGGCCGAGCCCCGCCGCTTCGATGTTCGAAAGGTCGTTGTGGGAATCCCCCACGGCGATGGTGTCGGCACGGTCGATGCCCAGCAGATCGGCCAGCCGCCACAGTCCCTTGCCCTTGCCCGCATCCTTGTGATACACCTCAATATTGGCAACGTCCGACGAGGTGCAGTCGAGCAGGGGGTGTGCTTCGATACGACGGCGGAATTCTGCCTGCTCTTCGGGGAAGTGGAAGTTGATGCAGGTCATCTCCACCGCCGTCTGACGGCGGCAAAAACTTTCAAAATCGTGCAGGGGTTCGATGAAATAGCGCAAAAAACGCTTGTACGGCTCGGTGTAGCGGAAATGATCCAGCACCTCGTCGCTCGAGCGGGTGTCGCGGTAGGACTTGCCGTACACGCGGGTGGCGTAATGCACTTCGTATTCCTCGAGGATATCCAGCAACTCGTTGTGCAGTGCCTGATCCATATAGACACCGTAGAACTTGTCCTCTTCACGGTCGTAAATGGAGGCACCGTCCGAATGGATGATGTAGCGGAAGAGCGGGTTGTCCCGCACGACGGGCGGCATTTCGTGGAGCGTGCGACCCGAGGAGGGCACGACCTGTACCCCTTTTTCTTTCAACGTACGAATGGCGGCGATGTTTTCTTCGCTTAAGTCCGCACGGCTGTTGAACAGCGTGCCGTCCAGGTCGGTGGCAATAATTTTATACTTCGGCATGGGAATCTCCTTTGAAATACGTTTCATAAATGTAGGTGATGGGGGAGGCGGTGTTCGGCACGATGACCGCGTCCGCCGCCGCTTTCAGCGGGTCGGTCGCGTTGCCGACGGCAAGTCCCAGCCCTGCCGCGGTGATGGAGGAAATATCGTTGCCCGTATCGCCTACGGCGATCGTCTCACCGCGCGCGATACCGAGCGTTTCTGCTAATTTCAGCAGGGCGTTGCCCTTGCCCGCTTTGGCGTGAAACACTTCCAGCAGCGTGCCGTAGGAGTTCGCGGCGTGGATCTCACCACCCGCTTCGAGTGCCGATTTGCAGGCGGCGGTCGCTTCCACGTTCGGCAAAAAGACGATGACCATTTCGGTATCCTCAAGGTCGCGCGTAAAGGCGGCAAAATCCGCCACCCGTACCGCCCGCTCTTGCAGGAAAATACGGTCGTAATCCTTTACCCCGCGCGAGGTGTATTCCTCGTCTGCCTGGCGGTTGGCATCCGCATGGGTGCGTCCACCGTGCCGCACGAAGTAGAGTGCGCCGAACGCTTCGGCGGTATCGATCACCTGATGCAGCAGGCGATTGTCCAGTCCGCATACCGTGCGGGTGTCGGTCGCTTTATCGTACGTCACCGCGCCGTTGGCGGAGATATAGTAGCGAATGGCGGGGTCTTCCCGCAGTTCTTCGGGTATCTCGCTGTATACCCGACCCGTGCAGGGGACAAAGGGAATTCCTTCCTCTGCCATTTGGTGTACGGTGTCCCAATCGGTGGGGGACGCCGTCATATCGTGGCGCAAAAAGGTGCCGTCCAGATCGCTGAAAAGAATTTTGTAACCCATTGTTTGACCCGCCTTTCATACGTTGGAATTATAGCATTTGTCGGGAGTAAAGTCAAGGCGGGGACAGCTTTTTTCAGAGGCATGCCCAAAGGCTCCCCTTGAAGATGCAAGGGGAGCTGTCGGCGGAGCCGACTGAGGGGATTTGAAGGATACCTCCAAATTTTTGAGAACTCCTAAATACGTTTTCCCGTTACAACCCCTCCGATTGTTTGCGGCTTTTGCCGCAAACAATCACCTCCCCTTACACAGGGGAGGCAGAGGCACGCCACGGGTGGGGAATCCGACGGAATCCCTCCACCGCATGACGGCGGTCCCCCTCCCTTTAGGCAAGGGAGGCAGAGGCACGCCGCGGGTGTGTGCATAAAAAAACGGCACCCCGCGGGGTGCCGTTGTCATTATAATTACCGTTGGACGCGGCCGGAGCCGTCGCCGCCCGCGAGTTTTTCCACTTCCGCGACCGACACGCGGTTGTAGTCACCTTCCACCGAATGCTTCAGTGCCGAGGCTGCCACCGCAAACTCGATCGCTTCCGCCGTGGATTTGCCGCTGAGCAGGGCATAGATCAGCCCGCCGCCGAAGGAGTCGCCGCCGCCCACGCGGTCGACGATGTGCAGGTGATACGACTTCGAGAAGCAGTAGTTTTCCCCGTCGTACAGCATGCCCGCCCAGTCGTTGTCGCTGGCGGAAATCGAGGTGCGCAGGGTGATGGCGACCTTTTCAAACCCGAAACGGTCGGCGAGCTGCTTCGCCACCGACTTGTAGCCGTCGTGGTTGAGTTTCCCGCCGTAGATATCGGTGCCTTCCGCTTCAATGCCGAACACGTCTTTGGCGTCCTCTTCATTCGAAATGCAGACATCCACGTATTGGCACAGATCGGTCATTGCCTCACGCGCTTCGGCACGTGTCCACAGCTTGCCGCGGTAGTTTAAGTCGCACGAGATCTTCACGCCGTGTGCCTTTGCCGCCTTGCACGCTTCGCGGCAGATCGCCACCAGATTGGGGCCGAGTGCGGGGGTGATACCCGTGAAGTGGAACCAGTCCGCCCCTTCAAAAATGCTGTCCCAATCGAAATCGGCGGGCTGTGCTTCCTGAATGGCGGAATGCGCACGGTCGTAAATGCAGACCGAGCCGCGCTGGGATGCGCCCTTTTCGAGGAAGTAGATGCCCACGCGGTCACCGCCGCGCACCACCTTCGAGGTATCTACTCCGAAGTAACGCAGCGAATCCACCGCCGCCTGACCGATGGCATGTTTCGGCAGTTTGGTGACGTACACGCTGTCCATACCGTAGTTGGCGAGCGATACCGCGACGTTCGCTTCGCCGCCGCCGAAGGTGGCCTGCATCTGGTCGTTCTGGAAGAAACGGTAGTAGCCGTTGGGGGCGAGACGCAGCATCAACTCGCCGAAGGTTACGATCTTAGCCATTTTGACGTGCCTCCTTCACAATGTCTGCCGACTGACGGCAGAGAGCGGTGATCTCCTCCCACTTCTGATTGTCGATCAAGTCGGCGGTGACCATGTACGAGCCGCCGCACGCGCAGATGACGGGGCAGGAGAGATACTCCTTCAAATTCTTGAGCGAAATGCCGCCCGTGGGCATGACCTTGAACATCGGGAACGGCGCCGCCATCGCCTTGATCTTCGCAAGGCCGCCCGACTGTTCGGCGGGGAAGAACTTCAGCACTTCCAGCCCGAATTTCAGCGCGGCGTGATAGTCGGTCGGGGTGGTGCAACCGGGATAGATCGGCATACCCTTTTCCACGCAATACGCCACCAGCTCGGGATCGAAACCGGGGGTAACGATAAAGTCGGCACCTGCCGCCGCGGCTTTGTCCACGTGCTCACGGGTGAGCACCGTGCCCGCGCCCACCAGCATAGCGGGGCAGGCTTCCCGCATCAAGCGGATGGCGGTGTCCGCGCCCGCGGCACGGAAGGTCACCTCCGCCACGGGCACACCGCCCGCGCACAGTGCCTGCGCCAGCGGGGCAGCATCCCGTTCGGGGTTGTTGAGTTTAATGACCGGCACGACACCGATCGCGGTAATACGTTCGTTGACAGTGTTCATACTATTCACTCCTATTCCGATTCCACCGTATCACAACGGGTCAGTAAATGCAAGAGAGAAACTGTAAAAAAGCAAAAATTGCTGATTTTTCAGCCGATTATACACCCGAATACGCGGAGAAACCGCCGTCGATGGGCAGTACCACGCCCGTGATAAAGCCCGCCGCTTTCTCGTTCAGCAGGAACAGCAGACCGCCTTCGAGTTCTTCACTTTCACCGAAACGTCCCATCGGAGTCGCCGCCAAAATCTTGCCTGTGCGGGCGGTGGGGGTGCCGTCGTCGTTCCACAAAAGTTTCGCGTTCTGTTTGGTGGAGAAGAAGCCGGGAGCGATCGCATTCACGCGGATGCCCACGCGGGAGAAATGCACCGCGAGCCACTGGGTGAAGTTGGACACCGCCGCTTTCGCACCCGAATAGGCGGGGATCTTGGTGAGCGGGGTGTAGGCGTTCATCGAGGAGATGTTGAGGATCGAGCAGCCCTCGCGTCCGACCATCTGCGCGGCAAACGCCTGGGTGGGAATGAGAGTGCCGAGGAAGTTCAGATTGAACACAAAGCTGACGCCGTCCGCCTCCAGATCAAAAAAGCTCTTGGTGTCCGCGTCGATATCCCCGAGTTCAAAATATTCCTTATCGGTGGTGGCACGGGGGTTGTTACCGCCCGCACCGTTGACCAAAATGTCGCACGGGCCGAGATCGGCCTTGACCGCTTCGGCGACCGCTTGGCACAGTGCTTTGTCCAGCACGTTCACGGCGTAGGCTTTTGCGATACCGCCTTCGGCGGTGATCTCCTCTGCAAAGCCGCGTGCGGCTTCCTCGTTCAGATCCAGCAGGGCGACTTTGGCACCTGCACGTGCCAGCACTTTGGCGAAGTGGCTGCACAGCACGCCGCCCGCACCCGTGACAACGGCGACTTTACCCGTAAGATCGGTGTTCAAAACGTTTGCTTGCATAGTGATATCTCCTTTACTTTTCCAATTTATCCAACATATCCCACACGCCGAGCATATACATGATGCCGAGTGCGCGATCGTACAAGCCGTAGCCGGGACGGACGTTGCCGGGGCCTTCACCCCACAAATGGCGGCCGTGGTCGGGGCGGATGTACCCTTCAAACCCGCAATCGTGATACGCCTTTAAGATGTCTAAAATGCCCGTGTCGCCGTCGCAGTCGCGGTGGCTGGCCTCCGAGAAATCGCCGTTTTCGAAATGCTTTACGTTGCGGATATGAGCAAACGCAATGCGGTCGCAGTGGCGGCGCACGATGTCTGCGACATTGGTTTCGGGATTGGCGTTCAAACTGCCCGAACAGAGAGTGAGGCAGTTGCACGGGTGATCCACCATCTTGAGGAAGCGGTCGATGCTCGGCTCGTCCACCAAGAGACGGGGCAAGCCGAAGATATCCCACGGGGGGTCGTCCATATGGATCGCCATTTTGATGTCGCATTCCTCGCAGGTGGGCATCAACGCTTCGAGGAAGTATTTTAAATTCGCCCAGAGCTTTTCATGGTCGATGCCTTCGTAGGCGCGGAACAACTCGTCCAGTTTCGCCATACGTTCCGGCTCCCAACCGGGGAAGGACATATTGTATTTTTCGGTGAAATCCAATATGTACTTCGCCATCGCGTTGTAGTCGTCTTGTATCATACCCTTTTCGTAAAACAGGGCGGTGGAACCGTCGCCCACGGGGTGGAAAAGATTGGAACGCGTCCAGTCGAAAATGGGCATAAAGTTGTAGCAGATGACCTTGACGCCGAACTGCGAAAGGTTGCGGATGGTGGTTTTGTAATTCTCAATATATGTGTCGCGGGTGGGCAGACCGATCTTGATATCGTCGTGCACGTTGACCGATTCCACCACGTCCATATTGAAGCCGTATTCGTCCAGTTGCCGTTTCACTTCGGCAATTTCCTCGACCTCCCACACTTCGCCCGGCATCTTGTGGTGCAGTGCCCAGACGATGGAACTGACACCCGGAATCTGCTTAATGTCCGAAAGTGAGATGTTGTCGTTGCCTTCGCCGTACCAGCGAAAACCCATTTGCATCGGCATAGCGGTTCCTCCTTACAAATTAAAGTAGCGTTTGGCGTTGCGGTAGCAGATGTCCTGCACCAGCGCACCAAGGGTGTCGATATCGGCGGGATATTCGCCGTTTTCCACCCAGCCGCCGATCAATTCGCACAGAATGCGGCGGAAATATTCGTGACGGGTATAACTCAGAAAACTGCGGGAGTCGGTGAGCATACCCACGAAGTTGCCCAGAATGCTGAGATTGGCAAGGGAGGTCAGCTGGTCGATCATACCTTGTTTCGTATCGTTGAACCACCATGCGCTGCCGTGTTGCAGTTTGCCTGCGATCTCACTGCCTTGGAACGAGCCGATGAGCGAGTCGAGAAACGCGTTGTCGCCGCCGTCCAAACTGTAAAGGATGGTGCGGGGGAGTGCATTCACTTCGTTCATGGCGTCCAGCAGACAGGCGAGTGCTTTTGCACCGCCCATCGGACCGATGCAGTCGAAGCCCGTGTCGGGACCGAGCGTGCGGAACATCGCGGAGTTGGGGTTGCGCAAGCAGTTGTAGTGGATCTGCATCACCCAGCCGCGACGGACGTATTCCTTTGCGCAGTAGAGCAACAACGCGGTCTTCAGTGCGGCGGCTTCGTCCGCGGTGACACTTTCGTCGCGGAGCCCTTTCTTAACGATAGCATCCACCGTGTCACGGCTTTGCAGATTACACACGGCAAAGTCCAGCCCGTGGTCGCTCGCGCGGCAGCCGTTGGCGGCAAAGTGTTCGATACGGCGGCCGAGTGCTTCTTCCAGCGTGTCGATACCGTCGATGGCAATGCCCGACACCTCGCTCAAACGGGCGACGTATTCCCGCCAACCCGCTTTGTCGATGTTGAGCGCCTTGTCGGGGCGGAAGGAGGGGGCGACGGTAGCGGTCATCGTGGGATCGTCGGCTAATTTTTTGTGCCATTCCAGCGAATCGACGGGATCGTCGGTCGTGCCGATAAACGCGACGTTGCTTTGCGCGATCAGTCCGCGCACGCCCATATCCGCTTCCTTCAAGCGGGTGGAGGCAAGTTGCCACACTTCTTCGGCGGTGTCGCCGTTCAGCACCCCTTCGTAGCCGAAGTAGGTTTTGAGTTCCAAGTGGCACCAGTGATACATCGGGTTACCGATGGCACGGGGAAGTGCTTCGGCAAATTTTTGGAATTTCTCACGTTCGGGTGCATCCCCCGTGATAAAGCGCTCCTCCACGCCGTTCGAACGCATCAGACGCCATTTGTAATGGTCGCCTGCAAGCCACACCTGCGCGATGTTTTCGAAGTGCTTGTCTTCGAAGATCTCACGGGGACTGACGTGGCAATGATAGTCCACGATCGGCATCGCCGCAGCAAAGTCGTGAAACAGCGTGCGTGCGGTGGGGGTGGACAGCAAAAAGTCTTTGTCCATAAATGCTTTCATACCTATAACTCCTTTCGGGCATACTACTACATTTTATAGTCATAGTATATCACATTCTTTTCGCAAAGATAATTGCACAAATTGCTTGACATATTGCAAAAGTTGCGGTAATATGAAGGCGTTTTCAGAAACGAGGTGATAAGATGCGCCAGAAAGCACAGCAGTTCGACCCGCGGCAGACCATGTGCCGCACGGGGTTTGAGGTGTTCCATTACCGCGATGCACAGCCGGGGGAAGTGGAGGTACATCACCACGATTTTTATGAGGTGTATCTCTTTTTAAGCGGTGAGGTGGATTACTGGGTGGACGGTCGTTTGTACCGTTTGCAACCGGGGGATGTCCTACTCATCAACCCGATGGAACTGCATCGTCCGATCGTGAAGGCAGACACGGCGTACGAGCGTATCGTCTTGTGGATCGAAAAGAAATATCTCGAAAGTTTTTCCACCGAAGCGGTCAGTCTCACGTGTTGCTTTGACCATTCTCGTCCCGAGCACTCCAACCTGATCCGTCCGTCGGCACTGTGGCGGTCGGATATTACCGCGCGTATGAACGCGCTGGCACGGGAGTATTACAGTGAAGAATACGGCGGTACGCTGTACGCAGACGGTTTGTTTTTGCAACTGATGGTGGAACTCAACCGCTTGGCATTGCAGGACGACGGCGAGCAGTTGCGGGAAGAATCTTCGGTGCTTGCCAGCAAGGTGCTTGCGTACATCGGGGAGCATTATGCCGAGGAGTTGTCGCTCGAGTCGTTGGCAGCGCAGTTCTTTGTGAGTAAATACCACCTCTCCCACGAGTTCAGCCGTACGGTCGGCGTGGGGGTGTATCGGTATCTGACCTTGAAGCGTCTGCTGATCGCGAAGCAACTGATGGACGACGGCGTGCCGCCCGGTGACGTGTACGCCTTTTGCGGATTTCGGGACTATACCAATTTTTACCGCGCGTTCAAGGCGGAATACGGTATCAGCCCGCGTGCCTGCGGGTCGGGGAAGAAGGAATAAAGAGCAAAAACCACCCGCCGTATGCGTGATACTCCAAGCGGAGTATCACGCAACTCTATTCGCCTACGGCGAGTTCTATTGCTACGCAGTGTTATTCGGCTTACGCCGAGTGATATTTGCTTCGCAAGTTTAGG
>SVPJ01000059.1 GCA_015065885.1 Oscillospiraceae bacterium
GCGGCGAAGGTGGCAAGGCTGTCGCCTGCCACCGACAACAAATCAAAAAGCGCGGAAATTATGCCGTTTTAGGCGTGTTCGGATGCGCCTCCTCTGCTTAAGCGTTTGGCACAACGTATGATTTTCCCCCTTATGGGATATACTGTCCCATAAGGAGGAGTTGTATATGAAACAAAAATTTTTCTTCTGCAAGCACTGTGGGAACGTCGTTGCGAAACTGCACGACAGGGGGACGACCTATTGCTGCGGTGAAAAGATGCAGGAACTTGTGCCCGGTACGACCGAGGCGGCCGAAGAAAAGCACCTGCCCGTGTGGAAACAGGAAGGCAACGTCGTTCACGTGGCGGTCGGCGCTGCGGCACATCCCATGACCGCGGAACATTATATCGAATGGGTGTGTCTGGAGACCGAACACGGTATTCAGTACACGCATTTAGACCCGACCGACGAGCCGCGCGCGAAATTCGCCATCTGTGACGGCGACGAGGTGCGGGCGGTGTACGCCTTTTGTAATCAACACGCGTTGTGGAAAGTGTAAAACACAAGCACTCACGGTTTCCCGTGAGTGCTTGTGTTTTATACGCCGTACAGTATATGCTGATTACGTAAATTGCCGTCTTCCACCGTGTCGTTCACGGCGTAGGCGTGCCCTTCAAGTTCCGTGCCGCCGAAATTGGTGAGACCGCGTTCCTGCATCGCACCGATGATCGCAGCAGCCATTTCTTCGATGATGTCGCTCTTCATCTTGGCATTCTCTGTGCCGTTATCCGTACACATCAACTGCGCGAGCGGGTCTGCCAAATTCGTCAAATGCGGCAGATCCCGTAGGGCGCGGAACTGCCATTTGTAGTAGGGGAGATACGCCCCGTTCAGCAAAAACACCGCGTGTAACGCACTTTTCACGAATTCGTACACCGCCAGTTGTGCGGCGGCGGTATCGCCCCGTCCGATGAGACGCGGGAAGTTGTATTGCCCCGCCTGTCCCATCAGGAGCAGGTGCCCTGCAAGCTTCTTTTTGCGCACGTCCGACGGCAGATAAGCAAGGCGGCGACGCACCGCGCCGAACAGGTCGCTGTCGTCGCGAAACACGAGTCCGTTGGTCACTTCGGCAAGGGATTGTTCGGGCACCATAAACCATTCGTCCGTGGTGAGAATGCCGTCGGCACACCCCGTTTTTTCGGTCAAGAACTCACCGAGCCGTATCACTCCGTGGCGGTTGCCGCCGACGGGGGAGAGAGGCTGGCGGGTGTATCCCATAAACTCGCGCGGGAGCTTGGCATACGCGCGTTCCAGCAAAAAGGCGGTGCGACGGTCCACCGTGTCTTCGTCCGGCAGAAACAGGCAAAACCCCGGCTCAAAATCGTGGTCTTGCGATTGCGCGTCGTCATACCCGAAGCATTCCGAGCCGCTGCCTGCCAGCGCCACGGCGATTTTGGGGGCAACTTCGGCAAATTCCGACAGCATCGGCACCCCGTATTCTTCATAAAACTGCTTCGACAGTTCAAGCCCTTTCATAGATCGCCTTCGCCCTCGCTTTCAATTCCTTCTCATACACAAACCGTCCGTGATAGCCGAACACCGACGCGCACTTTTCACACACGAAGGCGTAATATCCGTCGCGGTTCCCCCACGTTTCAAGTATACGTTCGGCTTTATCCAGCAACGCTTCGATCTCTTCGGCACCGTCTAAAAGTCCGTGTTCCGCCTCTACGGCACACGCCATATTGAGGTAGGTGATCGCCGCCTCCAACGCGCCGTTTTCGACTTCGTGCATCACGGCGAGCGCTTGTTGATACAGTGCGTTTGCCTCTTCAAAACGGGAAAGGTCCACCAAAGCCAACGCCATATTGTTGTATAACCCGCCGAATTGGCGGTCGCCCGGGGGCAATTCCCGTTCGTATACGGCGCGTGCTTTCTCATACAACGGCAAGGCACGCGCCGCGTCGCCGAACGCTTTATACACGGTGGCGGCGTTCAAAAAGGTGGTGGCGGCGCCGATCTGTTCCGAAAGGGCGTGTTCCTCCACCACGGCAAGCGCGGTCTCTGCCATGCGAAAGGCCTCTTCGCGTTTGCCTACCTTGCGGTACAGCCCCATCAACTCGTTTTGCACGAGCAAGGCGGTGCGGTGATCCCGCACGCTTTCGCATTCCGCCAGCCAATAGCGCAGATGCCGCTCGGCACCGTCGTAATCGTTACGGTTCAAATAATCGTCCAGTTTATCCAAAATACGGGTACGGTCGAGCATACGACACCTCCTCTGCTTAAAAGTATAGTATATTGCCGTGATTTTTGCAACAACTACTACGGTAAATTTTTGTTACTTTCCCGCACGTACTCGCGCGGGGAGAGTCCGATGACCTGCTTGAACACGGTAGAAAAATACAGCGGGTCGGAAAATCCCGAAAGCAACGCTACGTTTTTAATGGAGTCCAATCCGTTGTTCATAAGCGAGACTGCGTGGCGAATACGCAAGGTGCGCAGATACTCCGAATACGGTGTTCCCGTTCGTTTTTTGAAGAGATGGGAAAGGTATTTTGCGTTGTAGCCGAGTTCCTCAGCCAGCACCGTCAGTGAGAGATCGAAATCGGTAAAATGCGCTTCTGTAAGGTCGATGATGCGGTCGATCAACTCGTTTTGCGGATTGCAGTTTTCAAACAAACGGGAAAAGGTGTAAAGTAAAATGCTTTCCGCCGCAAGGTCCACCGTTTCTTCGGAAGCACGCGACAAGCTCTCCTTCCACAGCGGCAAAAGTCCGTCTAACCCCGTAAAACAGCGGGTTTCGCGGCGAATGTGAAAGCGGTTGAACAGTACGTCGGCACGCACGCCGTCAAAGGAAATGTACATATATTCGCAGGCGTTCTCGCATTCAGTGTAAAGTGTTTCCCCTTTAAAGCAAAACAGCAGTGTGCCGCTCGCAAACGGCGTGCGGGTATTGTCGCATCGTACCGTGCCGCTGCCCTTGGTGAAGAGCAACAGTGCGTGCGTCCGCAAAACCGCAGGCGTTTGTATCACCTCAGGATTGGATTCGTATACAAAACAAGTAATATGTAAATCGTTGGTATAGGAAGGGGACACGAATTTGCAGATGTTACGGTCTTTCATAGGAACACCCCCGTCGCTATTCTACCGCATTTTTTGGCGAAAAGCAAGCGGGATATAACGAAATTCGATAAATGCATGGAAAAATTCTATTGCAAAAAGGTGGCGAGCGCGCTATAGTGGGGACAAAGGGAGGTGAGGCCGATGTACTATGCGTTAACGCTGCTTTCGGTCGTGATGTTCGGCGGTTGCTTTTACTTAAACGACGCCTACCGCCGTGCGCACGGAAGCGGCCTGGTAGTCAGCTTGCAGTATTCACTGCTCTCTTCGCTGGCGGGACTCATCGTGCTGTTGCTCGTAAATGGGTTGCGGTTTGAGTTTACGCCGTTCACACTGTTGATGGCTCTGGCGGTAACGGTCAACGGCAAGTTGTACAGTTACTGCAGTTTCAAGGCGCTCGATAAGATCAACTTGTCGTTGTACTCGCTGTTTTCCATGCTGGGCGGCATGGCGCTGCCGTTTTTGCAAGGCATCGTTTTTTACGGTGAGCCGATGACTTTCGCCAAAGCGGCTTGTATCGTATGCATTGCGGCGGCACTGGCGCTGACGGTGGAACGCGGTGAGAAAAAACGCGGCGGCACGTGGTATTATATCGGTGTGTTTGTGTTCAACGGTATGTCGGGCGTGCTGTCCAAACTGTTCACCGAAGCACCATATCCCAAGGCCGGTGCCGCGGGGTATTCCGTTTTGATCTGTGCGTGCGGGGTCGCGATGTCGGTGGTGCTGTTGCTTCCGTTTTGGATGCGCGGCGCAACCCGCCGTCCCACGTGGCGCGGGGTCCTGGCAGGGTCGTCCGCGGGTGCCTTGAATAAGGTGGCGAATTTCATCTTGGTGGCGGCGTTGGCACATATGGACGCGTCGGTGCAATATCCGATGGTCACGGGCGGTGTGATGATCGTATCCACGGCACTGTGCTTTGTGAACAAGACCAAACCGTCTGCGAAAGAGTTGTGGTCGGTCGGATTGGCGTTCGTGGGTATGTTGGCGTTGTTTGTCATTCCAATGTAAAAGGGAGGAATATATATGAAAACGATCAGGATCGGCATTTTCGGCGTAGGGATACGCGGCATCTACATTGGGCGGGACGCGATGCTCGCAGGGGCCCAAGTGGTCGCGGCGTGCGATTTTCGCGAAGAACGCTTGCAACAAGCGGTGAAAGAATTCGGCAGTGACGTGGCACTGTACCGCACCTTTGATGAATTCATCGAACACGAGATGGACGCGGTGGTGCTGGCAAACTTCTTCCACGAGCATGCACCGTATGCGATCCGCTGTTTTGAAAAGGGATTACACGTATATTCCGAGTGCATCAGCAACGGCACGATGGCGGAAGGCGTGGAACTGGTCCGTGCATTTGAGAAGAGTGATTCCATCTACTATTTAGCGGAAAACTATCCTCAAATGAAGTTTAACCGCGAAATGAAACGGGTTTGCGATACCGGCACGCTCGGCAAGATCCTCTATGCCGAGGGGGAATACAACCATCCGGGGAATCCCTTTGACGTGGAATTTAAAAAAGATTACAACTATTTTGAAAAGCATTGGCGCAACTTTTTGCCGCGCACCTATTACGTGACCCATTCGCTCGGCCCGATCATGCGGGCGACGGGTGCTACACCCCGTCGTGTGACGGCAATGGCGGCATTTGCTCCCGTTACGGATGAAAATGCCCCCACCGCGAGTTACGGCGGCGACCGTGCGGCGGTCATTATGACCCAAAACGACGACGGCTCCGTTTTCCGTTTCACGGGTTGCGCCGCTTTTGGGGCACACCACAACGCGTACCGTATCTGCGGCACCAAGGGCTCGATTGAAAATCTGCGCGGCATGGGCGAGCAGGTGATGCTCCGTTACAACGAGTGGGAAAGACCCGAAGGTGTGCGCGACGGATTGTACGAGCCGGATTGGAACGATCGCGATGAAGAATTGATCAGGCAAACGGGACACGGCGGCGGCGACTATATCAGCGTCCGTTCGTTCCTTGATTGTATTCGCGAAGGCTGTCAGCCGGAGCATCCGTTTGATCTCCACAGTGCCGTTGCCATGTCCTCGGTGGCGATCTTGGGGCATCGCTCGGTGCTTTCGGGCGGTCAACCGTTCGATATCCCCGATTTCCGCGACGAATCGGCACGCGTGCTGTACGAAAACGATCGCGAGACACCGTTTTACGGCACCGACGGCAGTGAGCCGACCGTCCCGTGTTGTTCGCATACCGACTTCGCACCGAGTGAAACACAACGGCGGGCTTTTCGTGACGCGTTGGGAATAGAGTAAATAAAAACGGGGCTGTCGCTTAAATAGCGACAGCCCCGTTTGGGCTTTTGATCAGCAGGTAGCGATCTGGTTCAGATCGTTCTGCATCATGCAGTAATTCACAATGCTGAAGCCGAGCAGACCGAGAACCAAATAGAGGATCGAATTATCCTTGTGCGGGATACCCTGCGCGGTGCAACCGTTAGCGAACTTTTGCTCCGCCAGGAAGAAGCCGAGGAACGGCAGGAACAGGCAGAGCACGATCTCCAAAATGGCGCTGTCGTTCGGGTCGCTTACCGAAACGCTCTCGCGTGCCAGACAAACGACCCAGTAGATGCTGTAGATGCCGCAGGTGACGAGCGAGAGAATGATGCAGGTGACGATGTTACGATTTTTGATTTGCATAAAAAACCCCTCCTAAACTTTACGTTTAGTGTAGCATATGCGGCAAAGAATGTCAACTATTGTCGTAGAATATGTTTGTATGGTGCTTTTGCCTAAAACGTCGTTGCATTTTACGTGCGTTTGTATTATGATAAAAGCGTTGGGGGTGAGTGTGTGAGAACGAACGAAAAACGCCGTGCGGCGGTGGTGCTGTGCGTCGGGATCGCGGTGGCGATACTCGTGGTGTTGCTACACCGTGTGCTCACCGCCGTTCCCTGTCCCTTTCGTGCGGTTACGGGACTTCTCTGTCCCGGCTGCGGTAACACAGGTGCCGCACTGGCGTTATTGCGGGGCGATATCGTAACGGCGTTTCGGTATAACGCGCTGTGTTTTTTGGAGTTCGCGTATATCGCGTGGGTGCTTTTGAGCGCAGTGATATCCTTTGTGAGAAACGGGCGCTTTCAATATCGTACCCCGTGCGTTGCCGTGGACGTTGTCGTGCTGCTCGTTATTCTTTTATGGGGGATCGCACGCAATTTTCTGTAAAGAGGATCGTGTTTTCGAAATATTTTCGTTCTATCAAAAATAGGTTGAATTTTTTTACCCGTTTGTTATAATGAGTAAAAAAGGAGGCGATCGTTTGAAAGTTTGGAATTTGAACGGCGAGTGGTCGCTCGCTTGTTACGACTATCGTGAAATCATGCCGCAGACAGCGGATTTCGGTGAGCCCAAAATGACGCTTGCCGCTACCGTACCGGGTGACGTACACGCCGACCTGCAAAAGGCGGGTCTGCTGGATGCGGTGTTTTACAGTGATAACTATTTGAAAGCCGCGTGGGTACCCGAAAGCGATTGGTGCTACATCCGCGAATTTACGGTGGATCGCTTGGAGGCTCGCACCGAATTGGTGTTTGAGGGCTTGGATCTGTATGCCGTGATCTATCTGAACGGGCAGAAGGTCGGGGAGACCGAAAACGCGCTTATTCCGCATCACGTGAACGTGGACGGCGTGATCCGCGAAGGGGTGAACACCCTTGCGGTGTATTTCCGCTCGGTGCGGAAGATCAGTGCCGCCTTTCCGAAGCAGAATTACGGCGGCTGTTTTGATACGGCGCGTCTTTTATGCGTAAGGCAC
>SVPJ01000015.1 GCA_015065885.1 Oscillospiraceae bacterium
TCGTCCCGATCGCGGTGTTCATTTTCACACAGAGTAACGTGGTGGAAACGATGGGTTCCTCCGGTATGAAGGAGTAAGGTGATGAAGGTGAGTCAGAAACTGAAACAAGTAACCAAGCGCGTCGGTGTACTCGCGTTGGTCGTGTTGATGCTTTCGTCTTTGGCACTGAGTACTTCTGCCGCAAGCATCTCCGACTCCACGTTCGTACCCTACACGACCTATACCTACGATTTTGACGGTATGGATATGAAGAGCCCGCACGCCTACGTGGCGGACTCTCTGTTCGACCGTGCGGCGATGGGGCTTCGTACCGCGCTGAAGGATCCGAGTGATCTGTTCTACGCACCCGACGGCCACTTCTACGTGGCGGATACGGGTAACAACCGCATCGTGGCGTTCGATGAAAATCTGCAGTATGCCGGTGTTATCGGCGGTATCGACGCTCCCTTCATTAACTATATGAAGATCGTCCCGTACGTTAAGCAGATCCGCGAGACGGAGGATGCAGAGTGGAAATCGAAATTCGCAAAACAGCTCGAGCGGTATGCCGAGCGTGAAGAGAATCCTGTCCAGTTTACCATTACCGAAGAGGATTATGTTGCGATCCGCGACCGTTTGGCTACGGTGTATCTCACGCCCAGCAACATGGTGCCCGTAGAAGCGGAGTACCAACTCGTGAAGGCGGAGTACGAGGCGAACGGCAAAGTGATGCCGACTGCCGAAGAAATGCTCGCGATCATCGACTACGTGTCTCCCGTGGCACTTAAGTACAGTTCGCTGAGCGAGGAAGAGATCGCATCGCAATCGCGCGGCGAGACGGACGAAGAGAAGGCTGCCTACGAGTATTGGAACCAGTTCCTGCTCGGTGAGACCGACGACCCGTCTGCAGATGCGCTGGTGGCGCCCGAAGGCGTCTTCGTCACCGAAGACGGTACGCTCTATATCGCGGATACCGGCAGCGGCCGTATCGTAAAGATGCAGATGCCCGCCGATTCCAAGAGCTGGCGCCTGGAAAACTACGAAGTGGTGGCAACGGTTGAAAAGCCCGAGACCTCCATTCTGTCTGAAAACTACGTGTTCAAACCCACGTCGTTGGTGTTGGATGCGGCAGGCCGTATGTATATCAACGTTAAGAATGACAACGCGGGTATCATGCAGCTCAGTGCGGACGGCGAATTCATGGGTTACTACGGTGCCCAGAAGGTTACCGGCAGCGTGTTCCAATGGTTCCTCCAGTTGTTCCAGACGGCGGAACAGCGTGCCCGCACCGTGCGTACCGTGCCGCGCGTGTACAACAACATCGCGATCGACTCGAAGAACTTCGTGTGGATCACCGCGAACTCCATGGAGAATGCAGACCTGTTTGCGCACATCGCCAGCGGCGATACCACGACCGCTCCCGTTAAGCGTTTGAATCCCAGCGGTGACGACGTGTTGGTGCGTAACGGCATCTGGGCTCCCGCGGGCGACGTTACCGAGCACGTAGATGACGTGTCCTCCATCGTCGACGTGGCGGTCAAGGGCGATACCGGTATCTACACCTTGGTAGACGATAAGACCAACAAACTGTTTACGTACGACGGCGAAGGCAACTTGCTGTATGCGTTCGGCGGCTCGGGCTCTCAGCTCGGTGTGTTCACGCTGATCACCGCGGCGGTCTATCAGGGCACCGACCTGCTCGTTATGGATAAGACGACGGGGTGCATCACCCGCTTTAAGCAGACCGACTATGCGGCACAGATCGAAGTCGCACTGAATGCGGATGCGGCGCGTGAGTATGAGAAAGCGGAAGCGGCGTGGAAATACGTGCAGAAGCTGAACTCGAACTTTGACCTTGCGTACATCGGTCTTGCAAAGAGTTATCTGCGCAGTGCCGCACAGGCGGAATCCGCCGAAGCGAAAGAACTGTATCAGCAGGCGATGGAGTATTACAAACTCGCCCGCGATACCGAAGGCTACTCCAAGGCGTTCAAGGAGTACCGTTCGCTGTACGTGCGTGACAATCTGCTGTTGATCTTGGCGGTGCCGGTCGTGATCGGCGTGGCGTTGTATTTCGCCTTCCGCGCGATCAATAGGGTGAATGCGAAACTGCATATCACGGGTACTAAGACCACCTTCGTGGAGGAACTCTGCTACGGTTGGCGTGCGGTGTTCCACCCCATCAACGGTTTCTGGGAGATCAAGCGTGAAAAGCGCGGCAGTATGCGTGCGGCGTTCGTCTTCCTCGGTCTTGCGGTGCTGGCGTTCATCTTCCAGGCGACCGGTACGGCATACCTGTTCAACAACGTGACCATCGAGGAGATCAGCTTGGTACAGCAAGCTTGTAACGTGCTGATTCCCGTGGTGCTGTGGGTGGTCGCCAGCTGGTGCTTCACCACGTTGATGAGCGGCGAAGGCAGCATGAAGGATATCTTCATTGCGTTGTGCTACGGATTGATCCCGTTGATCGTTCTGCTGATCCCGTCCACCTTGATCAGCCACATCTTCTCGCTCGACGAGCAACCGTTCCTCACCTTCTTCCAATCCTTGGCGTATCTGTGGATGGGTCTGTTGGTGGTGTTCGGTTCGATGGTGGTGCAGGATTACACCTTCAGCAAGAACCTGCTCACGGTTATTCTCTCGGTCCTCGGTATGGCGGCCATCATGTTCTTGGTGCTGCTCCTGTTCTCGCTGACCGGTAAACTGTGGGGCTTTATCGAAACCATTTTCCAAGAAATTGCCTATCGGCTGTAAGGAGGGGACAGAACAATGAAAAAGATTCATTTGATTGCACTGCTGCTTGTGGCAATGTTTGTTCTGACCACCTTCAGCGGCGCCTTCGTCTTCGGTGACGAGGCGGAAGATACGACCGGTCAGGTCGAAGGTACCGAAGACGGTACCGAGGGTGAAGACGTGGTGGAGACTGCGGAATTCTCCCACGAGGTCGGCTTCATCTACGTGGATCCCGAAGTCGAAGAGAACATTAAGATGTTGCAGGCGGCGGAAAAAGCCGCCGAAGGCCGTGCGGTTACGGTGTATTCCATCGATCTGTGGAAAGAGGATTTCACCGTTGAGCGCGTAGGCGACGACTATCTCGGCGTGTACGTGTACGAAGACGGCAAAATGATCCCCCTCTCCGCGGCGGTGGAGATCACTTCCAGCATGAAGATCGTTCCCTACAACTTGTTCGAGCAGGAAGTAAAGGACGAGGAAGGCAACGTTACGTTGGTGGATCGCAGTGACCTGGTGGGCGCCAGCGTCTACGTAGTGGAGATCACTGCCGTGTCCAGTGCGGAAATTGCGAACCTGCCGAACCTCACCTATGAAGAGCGTTTGGATTGGAAAAAGGCAAAGCGCGGTAAGTTCACTTCCGAACAGCAGCGCGTGAGCGCCATGACGGTGTACCACACCGAAGGCCCGCTCACCCTGTATGTGGACGAAGAACTCGCGGAATTCGCCATCTACAATTCCGAAACGGGCGATTACTTCTTCTCGAATCCGTACGATTACAACCGTGTGCTGGTGCCCAGCGTGACCACCAAGAGTCAGTTGGCGTCGGTCATCGAGTTGGAATTCTACGACAATTCCGCGAACAAGAAGACGCTCTATTCCTACGACGATGCGGTCAACAAGACCACCTACGCCGATCCCGACGATCCCGACTCGATCGATAACATTCAGTATTGGGCGGAAAAGATCGACGGCGGCGTGCGCATGAATTTCCAGATCGGTTCGAAAGAACTGGATACCCTGCTTCCCTACGCGGCGGAAGTGGAAAACTTCAACACGAAGGTGCTGAATCCGCTGAAGGAAAAGGCGGATGCGGGTAACGAGGCGGCGAAAGAGGCGTACACCAAGCTGATCGCGTTCTACAACCGCGGTAAGGTCTACTCCTACGACGAGTTGTCCACTTCCTTGAAGCAGAGCATCTCGATGGAATTCCCCGGTATCAAGGAACACGATTTCTACATTCTGCGTACCAGCAACCTGTACAACCGTGATAAGCTGATCCTTTCGGATTATATCCGTATGACGGGGCTGTACACGCAGGCGGACTTTGACAACGACTTGGAGCTTTCGGGTTACGAGCCGCCGGAAAACTTCTTCGCGTGCTTTGAGTTCTACATGGACATCACGCTGGAAGACGGTCAGATGAAGATGAACATTCCCACCGATAACATTAAGTACGATGAGGATCACTTCGAGTTGACCAAGATCCTGCCGCTGCGTTACTTCGGCTGCGGTAAGTACAGCGATCAGGGCTTCACCTTCATTCCCGACGGCAGCGGTGTGGTGATCGAATTCAACAGCACCGGCTCGAAGAATGCGGCGTCCCTGTCCAAAGTGGTGTACGGCGAAGACTATTCGCTCACCACCACCAAAACGTATAACAACCTTACCCAGTCGGCGTATATGCCGGTCTTCGGTGTGAAGGCGAACACCCGTGGTTACATCGCCGTTATCGAAAAGGGCGACGCGTTGGCAACGGTTTCGAGCGAAACGGGCAATATGTCCTCTCCGTTTGAGACGGCGTATGCGCAGTTCATCTACGGCACCGTGCAGACCATCAACTACACCGATGGCAGCAAGCAAAACGGTGAGTTCACCTACTTCAACGAAAACTTCTACACGGGCGGTTTTGCGGTTCGCTACATCCTGCTGTACGGTCAGGATACCGATTATGTGGATATGGCAACCGCCTATCGCGAGTATCTCGTGAAGAACGGCCGCTTGGTCTCCGGTGTGAATGCAGGCAACGGCAATATGCCGCTCTTGCTCGAAACGCTCGGTCAGATCGATAAGAAGGCTTCGATGCTCGGTATCATCTACGACAAGAAGATCCCGATGACCACCTTCGAAGATGCCGAGGCGATGATCGGCGAACTCGCCGAAGCGGGTGTCGGCAACGTCTCTCTGCGCTATCGCGGTTGGATGAACGGCGGCCTGAACTACTCGGTGCCTTCGACCTTGAAGATCGAGAAGAAACTCGGCGGCAAGTCCGGCTTCAAGAAACTGGTCTCCTTTATGCAGGCGGGCAGTTACGCGCTGTATCCCGAAGTGGACTTCTTCGTGGTGCGCCGCGATACCGCGTTTGACAAGTATTCCCTGCAGAACAACGGTCCGAAGATGACCGACCGCACCTCCATCACGCTGACTCCGCGCAACGAGCTGGATAACGTTATGGAGATCGACAAGAACTACTTTGCGATCTCGCCCTCCTCGGTCGGCGGCTACTTCAAGTCCTTCTTCGGTAAGTACAACAAATACGATGCGGGTTCTATCAGCTTGGGCACCATCGGCAATATGCTGTACTCCGACTTTGCGAAGGGCAACAAGGGTAAGAACCGTCAACAGGCGCTCGACATCATCACCTCCAACGTGCAGAAGTACGCGGTGGAAGGCGGCAATGACCGCATTATGGTGGAAGGCGGCAATGCGTACACCTGGGCCTATGCCGACGAGATCGTGGATATGCCGATGTCGGGCAGTAACACGCTGTTGGCTGACCGCTCGGTGCCGTTTATGCAGATCGTTCTGCACGGCCACGTTCAGTATGCGGGTAACGCTTTGAACCTGGCGGACAACTGGACGAACTCTATTTTGAAGAGTGCGGAATACGGAGCGAACCTCCACTTCACGCTTAGCGCACAGAACACGCGTGAACTGAAGGAAACGGTGTATTCCAACTACTTCACCATTGATTTCGATACCTGGAAGGAAGACGTGACCACGCTGTACAACAAGTTCAACGCGGTGTTCAAGAACTTGCAGGATAAAGAGATCACGGACCACGGCGAGTATGCGGACAACGTGTATGTCACCACCTACAGTGACGGCACGAAGGTCGCAGTCAATTACAACCGTACAGATGTGACGGTGGAAGGCAAAACAGTTGCGGCTCAGGACTTCACGGTCCTTTGATCGCTGTCACATTTAGAATTTGAGAAGTAGAGGTTGGAATTATGAGTACTGCCGTAAAGAATTTAAAACAAAAAGCTCGTCGGCGCTCTTCGCTTGAAGCGAGACAGCAGAAAGCCTATTGGGTGTTTTTGATTCCCTTCATTCTCGGCTTCGTCTGCTTGTTTGCCGGCATCTATCTGGATTCGCTCATCTACAGTTTCTGTGAATTGACGATGAAGGGTAAGGACGGCTTCACGCAGGAGTTCGTCGGTTTCGCAAACTATGCAAAAGCCTTGCAGGACGTGGACTATCCGGGTAACATCATCTCCTCCGTCGGCGGTATGATCCCCGACGTGCTGATGATCACCTTCTACAGTCTGTTCGTTGCCGTGCTGCTCAACCGTGACATCAAGGGCCGCACCGCGTTCCGTGCGATCTTCTTCGTTCCCGTCATTCTCGCCACCGGTTTTATGACCAAGGCGGATATGACCAACGTGATCGCCGACAACGCGTGGTCCTCGCTCGGTGACAGCACTGCCGCCAGCGGCACCATTGCGAACGGTCTGTTCGACTCGCTTGACTTGCAGGAATATATGATGAATATGAGCCTGTCGCCCGCCATTTCAAAGTATGTGGTGGAAGCAGTCGGCAGCATTTTCGACA
Source organism: Oscillospiraceae bacterium (assembly GCA_015065885.1). Lineage (GTDB taxonomy): Bacteria > Bacillota > Clostridia > Oscillospirales > Acutalibacteraceae > SIG588. Next base: position 6,544 of record SVPJ01000015.1, read on the forward strand.
TCGTGAACAACTCGGGTGTTCAGATGCTGCTGTTCCTTGCGGGTCTGCAATCCATCTCTCCCTCCATCTACGAAGCGTCGGATATCGACGGTGCTTCCGGTTGGGAGACCTTCTGGTTGGTCACCTTCCCGATGATCAGCCCGTACATTCTGGTCAACGTGTTCTACACCGTTGTGGACTCGTTCACCAAGAGCGATAACGCGATCATGCAGTTGATTCAGGAACAGAGCTTTAAGTCCAACGCGATGGGCGTTGGTGCCGCGATGGCGTGGTTCTACTTCCTGGTCGTGGTCATTCTCATCGCGATCATCGTTTCCATTATCAGTAGTTTCATCTACTATCAACAACGCGATTAAGGAGGGGCGAGCATGAGTGAATTGGTAACGAAAGCCAAGGCGCCGAAGGCGAAAAAGGCTGAAGAACGCAAATTCAAAAAGACGCGCACGCCTTTCCGTGAGCGTTTCAATGCGAGCAACGTCGGAAGTTTGCTCGGTAAGATCTTTATCTACCTTCTGTTGATCGAGATCGCTTTCATCATCGTGTATCCGCTGTTCACCAAGCTCAGCGCTTCGCTGATGAGTGAGCAGGATATGTACGACCGTACGGTGACCTTTATTCCCCGTCACCCGACGCTGGAGAACATCATTGTCGTGTTCCGCGAGTCCTCCTTCCTGAAGGCGCTCGGCAACACCTTCTTGATCGCTCTCCTGGCGGCGGCTCTGCAAACGGCGATCTGCTCCTTCACGGGCTTCGGTCTCGCGAAGTTGAAGTCCCGTTGGGCGAACCTCGTGATGGGCATGGTCATTCTGGCGATCCTCATTCCAAACCAGGTCATCCTGATCCCGCTCTACCTGAAGTTCCGTTTCTTCGATATCTTCGGACTGTACGGATTACTGACGGGTGAGCAAGGCCCGAGTTTGATGAACACACTCTGGCCGATCATCATTTTGTCCATCACGGGCTACGGCTTTAAGAACGGTCTGTATATCTTTATTATGCGCCAGTTCTACAAAGGCGTGCCCGAGGAATTGGAAGAAGCCGCCTCCATCGACGGCTACGGCACCTTTGCCACCTTCTTCCGCATCATTCTGCCGATGGCGGTTCCGATGATGATCACCATCTTTATGTTCGCGTTCTCCTGGCAGTGGACAGACACCTTCTATTCGGGCATCTTCTTCTCGAACTTCAAGGTGCTGGCGAACACCATCTTTACCATGAGCAGTGCAACGTCGGGTCTGACGGGCGGCGCCTTCTCGGCTTCGATGTATCTGCACACCGGTGTGTTGATGGCTATCACGCCGCTTATCATTATCTATGTGGTAGCGCAGCGTTGGATCATCGGCGGCATCGAGCGCAGTGGTCTGGTTGGCTAATACGTTTAAAAAACAGAACTGCCGTAAGGCAGTTCTGTTTTTTTCTGTGAGGTGATACTATGCCTAACGAAAAACGGCCGCGGCTGTGGACACGGGATTTCACGGTACTGACGCTTGCGACCGCGTTCGGCGCGATCGGCAACGTTGCCGGCGGCTTTGCGCTCTCCTTTTTGGTGTATGACGAGACTGCTTCGACTTTGGCGGCGGCTCTGGTGGTCGCCCTGCGGGTGATACCGGGTTTTCTTATTCCGCTGATCCTCTCGCCGCTGATGGACCGCTTCCCCCGCAAACCGTTTTTGGTGGGATGCGATGCCGCCGCCTGCGTGGTGTATCTGTTTGCAGGGTGGTACCTAAAACAGCACGACTTTCAATACGTCTATTATCTGCTGTTTTCCCTGCTTATCGCCTCCCTCGGCAGTGTGGATCAACTCTCCTACAACGCCATTTTCCCCAAGGTCATCCCCGCGGGGGCAGAGGAGAGGGGTTACACCGTCTCTTCGATGCTGTATCCCGTCTTGATGATGGTGATGATGCCCGTGTCGGCGTTTTTGTATAAGACCATCGGAGTGGCGAATATTTTGATGATACAAGGCGTGTTTTGCCTTGTGACCAGTTTCACCGAAAGTCGTATCCACGTAAAAGAAGAGGTACGGGCGGGCACCGAGCTTTCGATCAAACAATGGTGGGGGGACATCCGTGAAGCGGCAGGGTATTTGAAGCGTGAAAAAGGATTGCTTGCCATGACGCTGTATTCCGGTACCACCAACGGTATGTTTGCGGGGTATGAGCCGATATGGGTCGCGTTTTTCTCCTCTGCCCCCGGGTTTTCGGTGGCGATGTACAGTTTCTTTTCGGTGGCGGAATTTATCGGGCGCACCCTCGGCGGTATCTTTATTTATAAAAAAGAGATCCCACGGGAACGCAAATATAAACACGCGCTGTTCGTATATCTCACCTACGATTCGATGGATACCATTCTTTTATGGTTGCCGTATCCCTTGATGCTGATCAACCGCGCATTTTGCGGGTTTCTCGGTATCCAAAGCGGCACGTTGCGGTACGCCGCCATTCAAAAATATATTCCCGACGAGATGCGCGCCCGCATCAATGCGTTTCAATCTATGGTGTTTTTGCTGTTCGAAGCGGTGCTGTCGCTCGGTGTGGGTCTGCTCGGTGAATATCTGGATTACCGCGTGGTCATGACGGTGTGCGGCGCCGTGTGCCTTGTGGCGTGTTTCTGCACCATCGTGCGCAAAAAAGCCGAGGTAGAGAAGATCTATATGAGCGAAGCGAAAAACGACGACGCGTGAGGGGACGCAAACCGACAGGGTGAGGACTTGCTCCCGCACCTACGACGGACACGGTAGGGGTGTGCATCGTGTCACGTCCTGCGACCGACCACCTACCTATGGCGGACACGGTAGGGACCGGCGTCCCCGACGGTCCGTGCCAATTTGCGCACATTTTTGCGGACGCGCAATGCGCGCCCCTACCGTACAGGTCGTGTTGTGTGCAAAAACCGTAGGGGCGTTCTGTGTGAACGCCCGTTTCCCAACCGTTCGCACGGGCATGTGCGTACCGCCCCAACTCACGCGTTTTCTGCGGGCGGCACGATGGGAATACCGCCCCGCGCACGCCGCCGATAATTCCCATAGGCACTTACGGACTTTAGATGGAAACTATCTAAAGTCCGTTGATCTTTCACGGGTATTGTCGACGTGTGCACGTTACGGGGCGAGGGTCGGATCCCGCCGTTTGTAACTGATTGCACAATACGATTCTTGTGGTAGGGGACGGTACCTTCGACGTCACGTCCTGCGACCGACCACGCACCTACGGCGGACACGGTAGGGACCGGCGTCCCCGACGGTCCGTGCCAATTTGCGCACATTTTCGCGGACGCGCAATGCGCGCCCCTACCGTACAGGTCGTGTTGTGTGCAAAAACCGTAGGGGCGTTCTGTGTGAACGCCCGTTCCCCAACCGTTCGCACAGGCATGTGCGTACCGCCCCAACTCGCGCGTTTTCTGCGGGCGGCACGATGGGAATACCTCCCCGTGCCCATCGCTGATAATTCCCATAGGGCGCTTACGGGCTTTAGATGGAAACTGTCTAAAGCCCGTATTTCATCGTGTGAATGTGGAAGAGCGGTGGGGGAGGCTATCCGCGGCGCAGGGTAAACCTATAAAAACAAAAAACGCGCCCGATCACTCGGGTGCGTTATTCTTTGACAAATTCCAATATATCGCTGACTTCGCAATCTAAGGCGTAGCATAAGGCATCCAAGGTTTTGGTGCTGATGGCTTCGCCTTTTTTCATGCGGTGGATCGTGTTGGCAGAAAAGCCTTGTTTGAAGATGAGTTGGTATTCCGTGACGCCCTTTTTGAACAGTGTTTCGTAAAACGGCTTGTACGAGATCATTTTCATCACCAATGTTAGTGTACCATACTTAATCTCTTGACAATACTCAAAATATTGAGTATAATGTGGAAAATAGGAGTCATCGCACATAATCATCTTGTCTAAACAAAAGAGGCACAGATACTTAGGAGGTTGTCAGTATGGTTTTTATGTCACATACAAAAAGAGTGTTATCATTTATATTGGTTGCACTAATTCTGGTTGTTATGATGCCAAGAGAGCGACTGATTGCTTTTGCAGCAGAGTACAACGCCAATGCTGCTGTTGATTATGCGGCTCAACATTGGGACGACGGAGTGGGAGCGTGTGCAAGCTTTGTCTCTAATTGCCTTAAGGCTGGCGGTTGTGGTGCTTGGTCCAGTAATGTAACGAACTTGAGAAATCAATTAAGAAATAGCGGATACGGGACGGAATATCTTCTCACTAAAAGTGGTCAGTATATACCGTATTCACTTAATGCAGAGAAGTTATCTGCCGGTGATCCGATCTTCTTCTTTTGTTCGCGCTGTGGAAAGATGATGCATGTTGCAATTTGCTCGGGATATAATAGTGCAGGAAATGCGACAGCATATGCGCATAACGCTCCGTGGAACAATATGGTTTATATTGGTGGATTCTGGGACGAGTACGAACATAAGGGAAGCGATATATCGATATATTCATTTCATATGAGCGAAAGTTCCCAATTTTCCACCGTCAGCGAAGGCGCCTATTATCTTCGTAATTTCTACACAAACGACTATTTAGCAGTGGCAGACGGCAAAGATGTGAATGGACAAGATGTGCGGACGTTTGGCTTTTATCCGTCAACGGCGTACCAGTTTGAGGTGAAGCAGTCCACTACGACCAGCGGCTATGCTTTGCGTCCGCTGTGCAGTAGCTCACGCATGCTAAATGTGTACGCCGACAATGTGGTGTCGGGTAAAAACGTGTGCATCTACAACGACACGGGCGACGGTACGCAACGGTGGTATTTTGAAGAAACGATCGACGGGCACATCCTTCGCGTTGTGCAGAATCCCTCATGTGTGTTGGATGTGCTTGACGATCATAATGTCGCCGTATACACCGCGCACGGCGGCGCTTCACAAACGTGGGTATTGGAAAACAGCATTTCTTACGATGCCAACGGGGGCGAGGGCGCACCGGCAATGCAGATGAAGACATACGGCAATTCTGCGACGTTGAGTGCCACCATCCCCAACCGCAGCGGCTATACCTTCCTCGGCTGGGCTACTTCGCCTACGGCAACAGCGGCAACCTATACCGTAGGCGGAACGTTCACTGCCAACGCGAACACCGTACTGTATGCCGTGTGGTCAAAAAACACAAGCACTCCTATGCCACCGGCTTCGACAATGTGTGGTGATGTAGACAACAGCGGAAAGGTAGATTCTACTGATGCCCGTCTTGTGTTACAATATGTCGTTAAGAAAATTACCGCTTCCTCCCTGAATCTCACAGTTGCCGATGTTGACAGTGACGGTGCGGTCAACTCGACCGATGCTCGATTGATATTACAATATTGTGTGAAGAAAATCGACCGTTTGCCTGTTTCGAAAACGGAAAACGGTGACAAGGACGACACGGACAAGGTTGACGCTGCCATTGAAAGCGGCAAGATATACACACTGACTAACCTCGCAAGCAACAAGTTGCTCAACGTGTATGGGAATAAAAGTGCAAACAATACCAACGTGACGATATATGACAACGATAACACGGCGGGTCAGTATTTTCAGTGTGTGAAAAACGGGGATGCCTACGTCTTGGTTCCGCAGTGTGCAACAGGCAGTGCATTGAATGTGTACGGCGAGAGCGCTACTAACAATGCAAACGTATGCATTTGGGAAAAGACGGGGCACAACACGCAAGCGTGGGAGTTGGAATATAACAGTAGCGCTAACGCATACGTTCTTCGTTCCGCTTCCAATACGGATTTTGTGTTGGCAGCAACGGGGAAGGCAAATTCCGACAACGTATGTCTTAAAACGTATGCGGCAGGGGATACCTATCAACTGTGGCAGTTTACCGAGGTAAAGTCTTCGGCGGAAAGCAATGATAACGCTTTGTATTCTCCTGTGGTCTCTCGTAGAATTACCTCGAATTTCCAACCGTATTATCGGCAAGATTACTCCAACCAATGGGCACACGTTGGGATCGATTACGTGTCAAGTGCATCCGATTCGACGATTTACGCTTTCTATGGCGGCACGGTCAGCCGCGTGGCATACAATGCCAGCGCAGGTAACTACGTGGAACTTCGCCATACCTACAATGGCAAAACCTTCTATTCCTACTATTTCCATTTGCAATCTAACAGTATTCGTGTTTCTCAAGGCGACACGGTGACTGGCGGTCAGCCGATTGCTACTATGGGAAATACGGGTGATGTAACGGGCGTGCATCTGCATTTTCAAATCACAAGCAGCAGTGTAGTAAACGCTAACGGTAGTTTGCATACACCGGAGAACCAGTCTTCGTATTCCGGGTGGAGTATTGAAAGGCAGGCGGCAGAGAAATCTTTCACTTCGACACGCGGTGTAGTATTCTACAATCCCGAAAAGGTATTGACACAAGGATTGTCGATCATTGGGTAAGACAAAAAACGTGATCGAGGTAATAATTATGAACGGGATACATACTAACGAAGAGACAAACACTCCGTCTGAACCGATTGTTCAGTATAAGATGAAGTGGTTTAAGTTTTTGATTAATTTTAGTTTGTTCTTTGGCGCATTTATTAATTTGGTGAACGGTTTTAACTACATAACCGGAGGGATCTATTTTGCACAAACCGATGGACAGGTGACCGCCGAAACGGTTTACAGCACCTTTGGTTCGGGGTTAAAGACGTTGGATGTGGTGTATGGGGTTTGCTTGATCGCCATAGCCGGTTTTGCGATATATACCCGTTTCCGATTGGCGAAGTTTAAGGTGAACGCCCCGCTGTGTGTATATAGTTTGTACGGTGCCGGTGCGGGTTTAACACTGCTTTATAATGTCGCGTTACTGGTAGTTACCGGGGTCAACCAATTTACTGTCGGCAGCATCGGTTCGTTGGCAGTATCGGTTGGTTTTCTCTTGCTGAACTATGCTTACTTCACCAAGAGAAAAGCATTGTTTGTAAATGGATGATAGATTGAGTGTTAAAACAAGGGGGATCTGTTATGAAGAGAATAAAATTGCTGTCGCTTTTATTAGTATTGGTGATGCTGCTTAGTCTGTTAGCAGGGTGCGGGGAAAAGGAGGTTGTCCTTGATACCCCAACAGAAGAGGATGGCACCTCGGCAGTGACTACTACCACAACCACAACGCGCGTTACTGAAGAAGACGAAGAGACCTATACAACGACAAAAGCGGAACCATCGGATGTGCCGGCGGAAGGGTATATTACCTCCAAAGAAACGTTCATTCAACGAATGGACGAAATGCTGGATCTGTCGCTGTATAATGAATTGTACGAAAGCACGAGCGAATTTTTCGACTCCTACTCTTACAGCATTCAGTACGATCATAAACAGGAATACGATTTGGATTATACGTGTCAATTGGACGACGGATCGGAAATTGCGATGCCGATGACCTTTGACGAGTTAGCCAAAGAAGGGTGGACTCTTTCCAACGAAGCACAAGGCGAACAAGAGATCAGCGCCAATTGCATTGCGTTCCCTCATATCAAGAATAAAGACAACAACGACATCGGTATTTCAGTCTATAATTCTACGAAAGAGGCGATCACTCTTAAGGAGTGCGTACTTATGCAAATGCGATTAACGCAATACAGCACCTATGATCCGAGTGAAAGAGAAGAGGGCGCCATTGGGTTTACCGTTTGTGGCAACCTTACCGAAGCCTCGACAACAAAGGAGATTATCAAACGGTTGGGAAATCCTTCAAACGTGTATTGTTCGATCAGCAAAAGCGACGAAGGCGAGTATAGAAATACTCGCCTGACACTCACCTATAGGCAGCCGGATATCAGAGGTAGTATAGAATTCCAACTGTCGGGCGATGGCGATTATATTCTTCAGGTGACATATGAGGCGGAGTATTAAGGCTTTGATCGAGCGGAACGGTGTTTTGACTCCCGCGGCGTAATTGCCAAAACGTAGGGAATGGCGCCTGCCGCCGTGGAGTACGTGCCACTTGTGATGGCACGATAGGAATACCTCCCCGCACCCATCACCGATAATTCTCACAGGGCACTTACGGTCTTTAGATAGAAACTATCTAAAGACCGTGTTTCATCGTGTGAATGTGGAAGAGCGGTGGGGGAGGCTATCCGTGGCGCAGGGTAAACCTATAAAAACAAAAAACGCACCCGAGCAATCGGGTGCGTTTTACTATACCTTGTCTCAAATTGCCGCGAGGCCTTTTTCCAGATCGGCGAGGATGTCGTTCACATTTTCCAGACCGACCGAGAGGCGGACCATCCCGCCGTCGATACCGCAGGCGACCAGTTGCTCATCCGTCAACTGGCGGTGGGTCTCACTCGCGGGGTGCAGCACGCAGGTGCGGATATCCGCCACGTGCACTTCGTTGGACGCGAGTTCGAGCGAATCCATAAACCGCATGGCGGCTTCGCGCCCGCCCTTGATGACCAGCGAGATGACGCCGCTGGCACCTGCGAGGTACTTCTGCGCCAAGGCGTAGTCGGGGTCGCTTTCCAGACCGGGGTACTTTACGCTTTCGATCTTGTCGTTGCCTTCGAGGAACTTCGCCACCGTCAGCGCGTTTTCGCAATACTGTTTCATACGCACGGCGAGGGTCTCGAGACCGAGGTTGAGCAAAAACGCCGAGTGCGCCGCAGGATACACACCGAAATCACGCATCAACTGCATGCGGGCTTTAATGATATAGGCGGCTTTGCCGTAGGTTTCGACATAGGAGATGCCGTGATACGACTCGTCGGGCTCGACCAGTTCGGGGAACTTGCCGCTCGTCCAATCAAAGTTGCCGCTGTCCACGATCACACCGCCGACCTGCACCGCGTGTCCGTCCATATACTTTGAGGTGGAGTGGATGACGATATCCGCGCCGAATTCGATCGGACGGCAGAGAGCGGGGGTGGCAAAGGTGTTGTCCACGATAAGCGGCACGTTGTTCTGATGCGCGAGACGGGCAAACCGCTCAATATCAAACACCGTGAGTGCGGGGTTGGCAATGGTCTCACCGAACACCGCTTTCGTGTTCGGCTTGAACTTGGCGAGGATCTCTTCGTCGCTGGCATTTTTGTCCACGAAGATACATTCGATGCCAAGCTTCTTCAAGGTGAAGGAGAACAGGTTTACCGTACCGCCGTAAATTTCGGTGGTGCTGATGAAACTGTCACCCGTCTGGCAGATGTTCAAAAGCGAGAGCAAGGTTGCCGCCTGCCCCGAGGTGGTGCACATCGCACCCACGCCGCCTTCCAAGGCGGCGATCTTTTCCTCCACCGCCATCACGGTGGGGTTGGCAAAGCGGGAATAAATGAGCGACTTGGTCGGCTCGTCAAACACCGAGGCGACCTCGGCGGTGGAATCGTATACGTAGGTCGTGCTCTGCACGATCGGCACCACGCGCGGCTCGGTATTCTTCGGGGAATAGCCCGCGTGCAGGCACTTGGTCTCCATTTTCATAAGGGGTCATCCTTTCGGCATAAAGTTCGTCCTTTATTGTATCACAGGGAAAACTTCGTGTCAACTCATTTTCTGCTTGCAAAATATGGCGAAGGCTGTTATAATATCACCGCGAAAAGAGGGAGATGTAGTATGAAAAACTTCTATTTACAACCGAAAGTGTGTACCGCACTCAAAGGGTACACCCGACAGCAGTGTGTGAGTGACATTATCGCGGGCATCATCGTCGCGGTGATCGCGCTGCCGCTCTCCATCGCGTTGGCGCTGGCGTCGGGTGTGGAGCCTGCCTGCGGTATTTATACCGCGGTGGCGGCGGGCTTTATCGTGTCGCTGTTCGGCGGCAGCCGCGTGCAGATCGCGGGCCCCACGGCGGCGTTTGCCACGGTGGTGGCGGGCATCGTCGCCGCCGAGGGGATGGACGGGTTGTTCATCGCCACCGTGATGGCGGGCGTGTTGCTCATTGTGATGGGCGTTTGCAAAGTGGGTACGCTGATAAAGTACGTGCCGCACACCATCACCGTCGGCTTCACGGCGGGCATTGCGGTGACCATTTTGCTCGGTCAGGTCAAGGACTTTTTCGGCCTTACCTACGCCGCAGGGGTGCGTCCCGTGGAGACCATTGAAAAGATGGAAGCGAACATCGCGGCACTCGGCACCTTCCGATGGGAAGCGCTGTTGGTGGGTGCAGTCTGTTTGGCTGTGTTGGTGATCTATCCGCGCTTTGAAAAGCGGGTGCCGCCGTCGCTCATTGCGGTGGTGGTCGGCACGTTGCTCGTGCAATGCATCCCCGCGTTGAACGACGGGGTGAGTACCATCGGAGAACTGTATACCATCCCCCGCGGCTTGCCGCAGGTAAACTTTGCGGGAATGGATCTCTCGCCCGCGCGTTGGCTTGCGCTGTTGCCGAACGCGGTGACCATCGCTCTGCTCGCGGGAATCGAATCGCTGCTTTCCTGCGTGGTGGCGGACGGCATGGTGGACGACACCCACAACCCGCACGCAGAACTTACGGCGCAGGGGTTGGCGAACGTTGCCTCGGTGCTGTTCGGCGGTATCCCCGCGACGGGTGCCATCGCCCGCACCGCCGCCAACGTGAAGAACGGCGGCCGCACCCCTGTGGCGGGTATGGTACACGCGCTGGTGCTGTTTGCGGTGCTGATGTTTTTGATGCCGTATGCGGGGTTGATCCCCATGCCGACCATCGCCGCTATTTTGTTCGTGGTGGCGTACAATATGAGTGAGTGGCGCGCCTTCGTGAAGATCGTGCAGACCCGCCGTGTCACCGATATCCTCGTCGTGGTGCTCACCTTTGCCCTCACCGTTATCTTTGATCTGGTGGTGGCGATCGTCGTCGGTCTGGTGCTGGCGTACGCATTTGTGCTGTTTAAAAAGTTGCAAAAGAAGTAAAGATAATCCCCGCCGCGTGTCGGCGGGGATTTTTGCGGGATACGGAGGGTTAGGGAGCCTTCATTTCGGCTTTGCAGGAGATCTCCCACCGTGCGGTACGGTTTCTGTAGCACCCGCTGCTTTCGGTCACCGTCACGGTGACGGAGGAAGTGCATTCGTCTCGCAGAACGACCGACAAGGAGCCGTAGCCGATATCGGAGTACTTATCCTTTTCAATGACAGTCACGTCGATCGTTAAAGTCGGAATGGTCCCGTGCGGGACGGTCCATTGCTCACCGCTGACGATCGTTCTGCCGTCGCAGGTGTAGGTTATTTCCCAATCGTTCCCGACCGAATCGTTGTGCAGGAGTGTTTCCGTAAAGTTCAGTGTATACACCGCATCGGTGGGTTTACTTTCTTCGGGGCGCATCGTCTCGACGTTTGGGGGCGTTTGCTTCGCACAGCCTGTCAGCAACAGCAAAACTCCGCACACAATGCACACCCATTTTCGCATACCTGTTCACCTCAATAAAAAAGCACATCCCCGAAGAGATGTGCCGAAAAAGTGTTTCTCCGGTTAGACTACCACATCACACCGACCCCCATACGGGAATAAGGAGAAAGCACCTTTTACCAAGGTGTTTTCCCGTAATTAGGGGTCAATTATTCAAATGTGATGTGGTATGCCTTTAGTATACCACACTACAACCGAAAAGTAAAGCGGAAAGCGCAAAAAAGTGAGTTGCAGCAAATGTACCATCACGCGTGTGCGATTGGTCGTATAACGGGACGATGTGGGCATCGTCCCCTACGGAGGTGGTGCCAATCGTGCGGTAGGGGCGCGCATTGCGCGTCCGCGGGAATGGCACGCAACACGGCGCGCCGTACGGTAATCACAAAAAAGACATAAAACGGCAGTTTTGCAGCATACTATTGGAAGAGACGCAACCGATGTTTGCGAAAAAACGGGCGTTTTTGCTTGGGAAATTCAATATTTTGTAAAAAATCAACAAATCCGCAACCGCAGGTTGCAAAAAGTTCCATGATTAGTTGCTTGCCTTTTTAAATAAACTCTGCTATGATGGGCAAGGTGATAAAAAACAAGTATAATCTATGAAAGTGGTGTTATAACGCAATGACCATTGGTGAGAAGATAACCAAACTCCGCACGGCGGCGGATATTTCGCAGGAGCAATTGGCGGAGAAAATGGAGGTTTCGCGTCAGGCGGTCTCCAAATGGGAAATGGATCAAGCCTTGCCGCAGATCGACAAGGTGTTGCAGTTGTGCGATCTGTTCCACGTGTCGGCGGATGAGTTGATGCGGGATTCGGTGGAACTGTGTCCCGTGAAGAGCGGTCACAACCACTATTTCGGTACCGACGGCTTCCGCGGCGAGGCGAACATCAACCTGACTTCGGTGCAGGCGTACAAGGTGGGCCGCTTCCTCGGCTGGTACTTCGGCAACGCGCTGTCGGGCTGTGATAAGCCGGGCTATCGTCCGCGCATCGTCATCGGCAAGGATACCCGCCGTTCGAGTTATATGCTCGAATATTCCATCGCGGCGGGCATCACCGCCTCGGGTGCGGACGCGTATATGCTTCACGTGACCACCACCCCCAGCGTGTCCTACGTCACGCGGCAGGAGGCGTTCGACTGCGGTATCATGATCACCGCGTCGCATAACCCGTTTTACGACAACGGCATCAAAGTCATCAATCGCTACGGCGAGAAACTGGACGACGCGACCACGGCGTTGATCGAAACGTATCTGGACGGCGACCTGCAGGCACTTGGAGTGGGCGGTGACGATCTGCCGTTTGCCATTCGTGAGCATATCGGTTGCATCGTGGATCATGCCGCGGGGCGCAACCGCTACGTCGGCTATCTCATTTCGCTCGCTTCCAATTCGTATAAGCATCTACGTGTGGGTCTGGACTGCGCGAACGGTGCGTCGTGGATGATCGCTCGCGCGGTGTTCGGTGCGCTCGGCGCACAGACGGTGGTGGTCGGTGACCAGCCGAACGGCTTGAACGTGAACGAAGGCGTCGGCTCCACCCACATCGAAAATCTTTGCCGCGTGGTGCGCGAACAGCATTTGGACGTCGGCTTTGCGTTTGACGGCGACTGCGACCGCTGTATTGCGGTGGACGGCGACGGCAATGTGGTGGACGGCGACGCGATGATGTATATTCTCGGCCGTCGCCTGAAAAACCGCGGTATGCTGACGGGCGACACGGTGGTGGCCACCGTGATGTCCAACAGCGGGTTTGTGGCGTCGCTTGAGCGCGCGGGTATGCGTTGCGAGCAGACCGCCGTGGGTGACCGCTTCGTCTACGAATGTATGCAGGAAAAGAACTACGCACTGGGCGGCGAGCAGTCGGGTCACATTATTTTGAAGAAGTACGCCACCACGGGTGACGGTCTTTTGACCGCCATCATGATGATGGAAGAGATCTGCGATTCCAAACAGACACTGGCGGAACTTGCCGAGCCGGTCACGCTGTATCCGCAGTATACGCAGAACGTCCGCGTGAAGGATAAGGCGGCGGTGTTGGCAGACGAAAAGGTGAAGGCACAGCTGAAAGCAGTGGAGGACAAGATCGCGGGCAACGGCCGTGCGCTGCTTCGCCAAAGCGGCACCGAGCCGGTGATCCGCGTGATGATCGAAAGCGAAAGCGAAGAACTTTGCAAGGAATATGCCGCGAGCATCGTGGCGGTCATTTTGGAGGAGGGACACGGTGTTGAGTAAAAAAGTTAAGACGGCCGAACTGTTCGATTGCAAGACCCCGTATCTTACGAAACTGTTTGAAGCGGCGGAATACCCGTGGGAGATGCTGCCGCGCATCAAAGAACACATCGCGACCCTGCTGCGCGACGGTATTCCCGGATACACCTTCTACGCCGAAGGGGTGCTGGTGGGGGAGAACGTGAAAATTTATCCCACCGCCACCATTGAAGCGCCCGCCGTGATCGGCGCGGGTACCGAGATCCGCCCCGGTGCGTTTTTGCGCGGGAACGTCATTACGGGCGAAAACTGCGTCATCGGCAATTCCAGTGAACTTAAAAACTGCGTGTTGCTCGATACGGTGCAGGTGCCGCACTACAACTACGTGGGCGATTCGGTGCTGGGTAATCACGCGCACATGGGGGCGGGGTCCATCTGTTCCAATTTGAAGTCGGACGGCAAAGCCGTGGTGATCCACGGAGACGAGGACTACGAAACGGGTCTGCGCAAGATCGGCGGTATTCTGGCGGACGGTGCGGATATCGGGTGCGGCTGCGTGCTGAATCCCGGCACCGTCATCGGCAAAAACACCAGTGTGTACCCGCTGACCGCCCTGCGCGGCGTGTTTCCTGAGGAAAGTATAGTTAAAAGCGTTGACAACGTCGTAAAAAGGCGATAAACTAACCTTGCAACCGTACGAAAGAGAGGAAAAGACTATGAACTATATCGTTGTAGAAAACTACGAACAACTCAGCCGCAAGGCGGCAAACCTTATCGCCGCCGTGGTGGTGACGAAACCCAACTGCGTGCTCGGCCTCGCGACCGGCTCGTCGCCGCTGGGTACATACGCGGAACTGATCAAAAAGTGCGAGGCGGGTGACGTGGATTTTTCCGCGGTCACCTCGGTCAACCTGGACGAGTACGTCGGTCTCGACGGCACGAACGATCAAAGTTACCGCTACTTTATGGACACCAATCTGTTCAGTAAGGTCAACATCGATCACAGCAAGACCCACGTGCCGAACGGCTGTGCCGCTGACCTTGCGGCGGAAGGCGCACGGTATGATGAACTCATCCGCTCGCTCGGCGGTATCGACCTGCAACTGCTCGGCATCGGTCTGGACGGTCACATCGGCTTCAACGAGCCGGACGACTGCTTTACTGCCGCGACCCACGAAGTGGAGCTTGACCCCTCCACCATCGAAGCGAACGCCCGTTTCTTCGAAAAGAAGGAAGACGTGCCGACCTCGGCGATCACGATGGGTATGATGTCCATCATGCAGGCGAAGAAGGTGTTGCTCATCGCGAACGGTGCGAAGAAGAAAGAGATCCTCGAAAAGTCGCTGTTCGGCCCCATCACGCCCGCGGTGCCCGCGTCCATCCTGCAGTTGCATCCCGACCTCACGGTCATCTTCAGCGAGAACTGAGAATACATATTTGTGAAAAAACAGCGGAGAAATCCGCTGTTTTTTATTGCCAAACACCAAAATGTGTAGTATACTCGTGGTAACAGGGGGCGATTTTGTGAAATATCGGTTTATGCGCTTTCCCGAGGGAAAGTTTAAAGCAGTCACCTTGACTTATGACGACGGCACGGTACACGATAAACGGATGGCGGAGATACTCGGCCGTTACGGGATGAAGTGTACCTTCAATATCGGCAACGTCAACCTCGGCACAGCGGGACATATGACGGCGAAGGACGTGCAGGCGTACCTCTTGGACGCGGGTCACGAAATTGCGGTACACGGGGCGCATCACCGCGCGCTGGGTATGATCCGCCCTGCGGAAGGGATCCGCGAGGTGCTGGATTGCCGCATCGCACTGGAAAACACCTTCGACTGTCTGGTGCGCGGTATGGCGTATCCCGACACGACGACCTTCGGTGTCGGCAGTGATTACGAAACGGTGCGGAACTATCTCAAAGCACTGGACATCGACTATTGCCGCACGGCGGGCGGGGACAATTTCGATTTCGCATTGCCCGCCGATTGGTATCAGTGGATGCCGTCGGTCAAATCCCAAAATCCCGACGTGATGGCGTACGTCCGTCGCTTCGTGGAACTGCGGGAGGACTGCATATATATCGCTTGTCGCGAGCCGCGTCTCTTTTCGATGTGGGGGCACAGCTACGAGTTCGAAAACGATCAGAACTGGGACGTGTTGGAACGCGTGTGCGAGGAGATCGGCGGGCGTGACGACACGTGGTATGCGACGAACGGCGCGATCTACGATTACGTGAAAGCGTTTGAATCGCTGAAATATTCTGCGGATCATCGCCGCATCTGCAACCCGACCGTGACCGACGTGTGGATGAGCAACGACGGTGCGCTGTATTGCGTTAAAGCGGGCGAAACGCTCGTGCTGTAAGGAGGGGCGAAAATGAAATATCGGTATTTACGCTATCCCGGCGGGAAGTTGAAGGCGGTCACCTTCAGTTATGACGACGGTGTGACGGCGGATAAACGCCTGGCAAAGTTGCTTGCCGACCGCGGACTTAGAGGAACGTTCAACATCAACAGCGGTCTGTGGGGGAACAACGGGCGTATCACGCCCGAAGAAATTCAAGAATACATCCTACGTTTGGGACACGAGGTGGCGGTGCACGGTGAATTTCACCGCGCATCGGGTGTGATCAGCACCGCCGACGGCATTCGCGACGTGTTGCGTTGCCGCGAGGCGATGGAAAAGGCGTTCGGGCGTATCGTACGCGGTATGGCGTATCCCGATTCGGGCATCACCCGTTTCACGGGGGATCACACCTATGCGGATGTGAAGACGTATCTCACGGCACTGGGCATCACCTACGCCCGCACGTTGGCAGGGGATAACGACCGCTTTGATCTGCCGTGCGATTGGCACGCGTGGATGCCCACGGCGCACCACAACAACCCCGCTGTGATGGACTATGCAGCGAAATTCTTGGCATTGGAAGACAAGGCGGGGATGCCGCCGCGACTGTTTTATCTTTGGGGTCACAGTTATGAGTTTGACCAACGGAATAACTGGGAACATATGGAAGCGTTGTGCGACACGTTGGCGGGTAAGGACGACACGTGGTACGCGACCAACGGCGAAATTTACGCCTATGTAAAAGCGTACGAAGCACTGGAATTTTCCGCCGACGATACGATAGTACACAACCCCGCCGCCACCGACGTGTGGTTTAATGCGGACGGGCGGCTGTATGGTGTAAAGTCGGGCGAAACAATGACGATATAAAGGAGAAGGATTATGGATTACCGTTTTGACAAACAGACCGGCAGTTTCTTTACCACCACCGCCGAAACGGGGCGCAAGTGGGAGAACTATATGTGGAACGAGACCGAAAAGGGCTTTTTCCTCACCATGACCACCCACGTGGGCGGGTCGGTGTCGTGGCTGTTGCGCGACACTTCCGAAAAGGTGTTTTTGACCGATACGGGCACCCCGTCCTGCGTGTATCTGCGGGACGATGAGTCGGGGGATTATTGGAACATCGCCTACGCCCCCACCTGCCGTCCCGTGGAGGACTATTGCTGTGAACACGGGCTTGCGTTCAGCCGCTTTTCCTCTCGTCGCGGCGGTATTTTTGCGTCGCAGTGTGTGACGGTGCTGGAACATGATTTAGCGGAAGTGTGGCAGGTCACCTTGAAAAACGAGTCCGACCGCCCGCGCGAGATCAGCGCTTTTGCGTTCTCACAACTCAACTTGAACGGCTTTACCCAGTCGCGGTACTATTATGCCGCGAACACGGGCGCTACGATGTGGCTGCCCGAGACCGAAACGCTGTTTTGCCAGCTTATCAGCCCCTTTATGCCGGATGATATCTTCAGCGGTTACGTGATGTCGTCCGCACCCGTGACGGCGTTTGAAGGGCGGCTGGAGCATTTCTTCGGCACGGCGGGCGGCTATGCCGTGCCGCGCATCCTGCAGGAAAACCGCGATCTCGAATGTACCCACGCGGCGGTGCGTGCCCGCGGCGGCATTCTGCAAAACAAGGTGACGCTGGCGGCGGGCGAAGAGCGGACGATCTACTATGTCTTTGGTTTTGCACCGTCCGACCCGTCGATCACTGCCGCCCGCAAAGCGGAACTGATCGCCAAAGCCGAGGCGGCGTTTGACGGTTTGTATGAAAAAGGTATCCGTGATTTCGGCGATCTGCGTACCGTCTGCCCTGAGGAGCGCATCAACAATCTGATGAACTTCTGGGTGCAAAAGCAGGTCAGTTATTGTATGCTCGGCAAACAAGCGGTGCGCGATAACGCACAGATCGTGCTGGGTATGTTGAATTACGACACGAAACTCGCCCGCAAGGCGGTGTCGGATTGCCTTGCTAACCAGTGTGCCGACGGGCACTCCCTGCTCACGTGGGCAATCGGCTGGCGCGAACCCGACACCTATTCCGACCCGTCCACCTGGCTCACGATGGCGGTGTGCGAGTACATCAAAGAGAGCGGCGACCTCGCCTTCTGTGACGAGGTGATCCCGTATTTCGACGGTGGGGAAGCCACAGTGTACGAGCATTTGCAGATGGCGGCGAACTGGTTTATGCGGGAGGACAACTACGGCCCGCACGGCATGCCGCGCATCCACCACGCCGACTGGAACGACGCGTTGAACATCCCCGACGACACCGCGGAATCGGTGTTTATGGCGATGCTTATCTGCTTCTCGTTTGGGCAGTTGATCGAACTTTGCCGCCGTCGCGGGGACGATACCCGTGCCGACCTGTTGGCGGAGTTCCGCGAAAAACTGGCGGCGCACACCAACGAGGTGGCGTTCAACGGGGATTACTACGTCCGTGCGTTCAGTAAATTCGGCACGGTGGGGGATAAGACGAGTCAAAACGGCGGTAATATCTACGTCAACCCGCAGGTGTGGGCGATCCTTTCGGACATCATTCCCGCCGACCGCCTGCCCGCGGTACTTCGTGCGGTGGACGGTATGGAGACGGATTGCGGCGTGCCGATCTGCTCGCCTCCGTACCGCAAGTACGACCCCGCAGTGGGACGTATGTCCGCGATGCCGCCCGGTGTGTACGAAAACGGCGGTATCTACAACCACGCCTGCGCCTTTAAGGTGATGGCGGATTGCAAGCTTGGTCGCGGTGAACAGGCGGTGGGCACCCTGCTTAAGATGATTCCCGGCGGCGCGGCGAATCCCAGCGAAAAGACCACCACCGAGCCGTACGTGTTCACCAATTGCTACGGCAAACACGAAAACGAGGATATGGTGGTCGGCTTCTCGTGGCAGACGGGCTCCTCCGCGTGGGGTCTGCGCGACTATTACGAAGGGGTGCTGGGCATCACCCGCGAATTTGATGGGTTGTCTATCCGCCCGAATCTGCCTGCTTCGTGGGATACGGTCACGGCACAGCGCCCCTATCGCGGCAGCGTGCTGAACATCCGCATCGAAAACCGCGGCGGCGGCACTGTGAAACTCACGGTGGACGGCAAGGCGATTGATGGCAACGTCATTCCCGCGTTCGGCGACAACGCCGCTCACGACGTATTGATCGAACTGGTATGAAGCGGGACGTGATCGACGCCGAAAAAACCTATTGCAATCCCATTCCGTTGCCCGACTATCCCATCGGGCGGGATTGCCTGTTGACCGACACGCCCTTTCGCTGTGACTACCGCGAAACGGCCGACCCCACCGTGTTGTGGGAGGACGGCAAATGGTATCTGTACCCTTCCTGCGGCATGGCGTATTGGACGGAGGATTTTACCACGTGGCACCATCAGCCGATGGAGCCGTACGATTGCGGGTACGCTCCCACGGTGGTGAAACACCGCGGGCGGTTTTACCTCACCGCGAGCGGGGCACCGCTGTACGTGTCCGACTCACCGCTGGGGCCCTTTCACGAACGCGGACGGTTTCTCCGTCCGAACGGGGAGGAGTATGCCTGCGGCGATCCGATGCTGTTTTCGGATGAGGACGGCCGCTTGTATCTCTACGCCGGGTGCGGCGGCGGGATCACGGGGGTGGAGTTGGATGCTGCCGACCCGCGCCGTATGCTGACCGAGCCGCAGACGATGTTCACGATGGATACGCAAAATCATCCGTGGGAACGCATCGGAGACTTCAACCAAGACCCGTCCTACAGTTGGACGGAGGGGGCGTGGCTGCATCGGCAGGGGGATACCTACTATCTTATCTATTCCGCGCCCGGTACCCAGTGGGTGACCTATGCCATGGGGGCGTACAAAAGCCGCTCGCCGCTCGGCCCGTGGGAGTATATGGAGAGCAGTCCGTTTTTGTCTCGCCGCCACGGCATCGTGCGTGCCACGGGGCACGGATGCGTGGTAAAAGGCCCGCGCGACACGCTGTGGGTGTTTTACACCTGCCTTGTGGGCTACGGCGGGATGTTCGAGCGCCGCTGCGGGTTTGACGCGCTGGGCTTCGACGAAAACGGCGATATCGTCGCCGCACCCAGTGAGATTCCGCAGTGGATACCCGGCTACATAAGTGACCCGCACCGCGGCAATAATGCGGGGTTGCTCCCGCTTACCCAACACGCACGGGTGTGTGAATCGTCGGCGGCTGCGGGGCGGGACGGGTTGTACGCCTGCGACGACAGCCTGCTTACGTGGTGGCAACCCGCGGCGGACGATCCCGCCCCCACGCTGACGGTCGATCTGTCGGATCACGGACTCACCGTCCGTGCCATGCGGCTGATGTGGCGGGACGTGGGATTGGACGTGAAACGCGGCGTGATGCCCGGCCCGTTCCGATACCGTGTGGAGGCACTTTCGATGGACGGCGACTGGGTGTGCGTGCTGGATCGCACGGACAATGCGGAGGATCTGCTGATCGACTACCGCCCGTTGCAGACGATGAAAGCGACCAAGGTGCGGCTGTGCGTCACGGGCCATCCCGTGGGTATTCAACCCGGGGTGATGAATTTCACCGTGTTCGGCACGGCAGAAGAATAAGCGTATAAAAGCACGACCGCTGACGACTTGCCGTCCGCGGTCGTGCTTTATGTGTTACCTTACACGAATTGTGTGAGGATTTCGTAAATAGCGGGAATGTCCTCCGTGATCGTTTGGTGGACGACATCAAATTCCACGTCCCCATATTCATGCACGATTCTGTTGCGCATACCTTTGATGGCTTGCCAAGGGATACCATTGTGAAGCGCTTTGAATGCAGGGGTAAGTTTGGCGGAATTTTCGGAGATCTGAATTAAGCGGAAAAGAACCGAATCACACAGCACTTCATTGCTTTCCAGTTCTTCAAGCGTAATGCCGCGCGTTTTTTCCATAACAAAGGAAATGTCTTTCAGCATTTTCCGAAGATAGTAGCTGTCGTCTTTTACGTTATCCATAGATCTTCACCCCGTCTTTCAGTATCTCTTGCGTAAGCGCAAAATTTTTTTCCAGTTGGCGTTGGTCGAGTACGTCTACTTTTTTCTTTAACGATTCGCGCAGTTCTTCTACCAATCCGTAAAATTTCAAACCGGAAAGGGAGGTGCCGATCAGCAGGTCGATATCACTGGCGGGTGTGGCTTTACCTTTGGCATAAGATCCGAACAAGTAGCCGTATTCCACCGGATAGTTTGAGAAAATGCGTGCGCAGATAGTTTGTATCTCCTGCAAAGTCAGTACACCGTGTTCCTCGTCGACGTAGCCGTAGGTGCGCAGTTTCTCCAACATATAGCGATATTTAACGGTCGATTGCTTTTGACAGTCGTTTTCATAATTGGAGTACGTTCTCAGCGGCACTTCCACGAAACGGGCTGCTTCTTTTTGTGTAATTCCTTTACTTTTTCGAAGTTCTCGCAGAGTCATATCATCACCTCGTATGTAGTATATCACGAAAAAACGAAATATGCAATAAATTTATGCAATTTTTGCACATTTCTTTAAACCTCAATGTGCAAGACTTGCGTATTCCGCCAGCCTAAGTGCAAACGCGGAGAAGTTGGCAATTTATCCACTTTTTTCGTAGTAAAAAACGGGGAATTTTCCTTTTTTATGTATTGAAATTTCGCTGACTGTGTAGTATAATAACAGACAATGGGGGACTTTGGCAACTCTTTCATTTTGAGTGCTTTTCGCCCCGTGAAAAATTATTATTCAGAAAAGGAATGACGCAGTATGAAACAGTTGGATCTGACCAAGTACGGCATCTCGGGCGTGACCGAGATCGTTCACAACCCCTCGTTCGAGGAGTTGTTCGCAGCCGAGACCGACCCGACGCTGGAAGGCTTTGAGAAAGGTCAGTTGACCGAACTCGGTGCCGTCAACGTGATGACGGGCATCTACACCGGCCGTTCCCCCAAAGATAAGTTCATCGTGATGGACGAGACCTCCAAGGACACCGTGTGGTGGACCTCGGACGAGTTCAAGAACGACAACAAGCCCGCGTCCATCGAAGCGTGGAACGCGTGCAAGGCACTCGCGATGCAGCAGCTCTCGGGCAAGAAACTGTACGTGATGGATCTCTTCTGCGGCACCAACAAGGATTCCCGCATGGCGATCCGTTTCGTGATGGAGGTTGCCTGGCAGGCGCACTTCGTCAAAAATATGTTCATCACCCCCACGGCGGAAGAACTCGAAACCTTCGAGCCCGACTTCGTGGTGTACAACGCGTCCAAGGCGAAGGTGGAGAACTATAAGGAACTCGGCCTCAACTCCGAGACGGCGGTCCTCTTTAACCTGACTTCCAAAGAGCAGGTCATCCTGAACACCTGGTACGGCGGCGAAATGAAGAAGGGTATGTTCTCGATGATGAACTACTACCTGCCGCTCGCAGGCATGGCGTCGATGCACTGCTCCGCGAACACCGATATGGAAGGCAAGAACACCGCGCTGTTCTTCGGTCTGTCGGGTACCGGTAAGACCACCCTCTCCACCGATCCCAAGCGTTTGCTCATCGGCGATGACGAACACGGCTGGGACGACAACGGTGTGTTCAACTTCGAAGGCGGTTGCTATGCGAAGGTCATCAACCTCGACAAAGAGTCCGAGCCGGACATCTACGCGGCGATCCGTCGCAACGCCCTGCTCGAAAACGTGACGGTGGACGAGAACGGCGTGTGTGATTTCGATGACGGTTCGGTCACCGAAAACACCCGCGTGTCCTACCCGATCGACCATATTGAAAAGATCGTGCGCCCCGTGTCGGCGGCGCCCGATGCGAAGAACGTCATCTTCCTGTCGGCGGATGCGTTCGGCGTGTTGCCGCCCGTGTCCATCCTGACGCCCGAGCAGGCGCAGTACTACTTCCTCTCCGGCTTCACCTCGAAACTCGCAGGTACCGAGCGCGGCATCACCGAGCCGACCCCCACCTTCTCGGCGTGCTTCGGCCAGGCGTTTCTCGAACTGCATCCCACCAAGTATGCAGAAGAACTGGTGAAGAAGATGGAAAAGAGCGGCGCGAAGGCGTATCTCGTCAACACCGGCTGGAACGGTACCGGCAAGCGTATCTCCATCAAGGATACCCGCGGTATCATCGACGCGATCCTCGACGGCTCCATCCTGAAGGCGGAGACCAAGACCATTCCCTTCTTTAACCTCGAAGTGCCCACCGCCCTGCCGGGTGTGGACAGCGGCATTCTCGACCCGCGTGACACCTATGCCGATGCGGCGGAGTGGGAGACCAAGGCGAAAGACCTCGCCGCCCGTTTTGTCAAGAACTTCGACAAGTACACCGGCAACGAGGCGGGCAAAGCGCTCGTCGCGGCAGGCCCCGAACTGTAAGAACGGTATAACGAAACGCCCTAAGCGGTTGCTTGGGGCGTTTGTATGGGCACGTTTTTGTGAAGAAAGCGTTATGTCAACCGTACCGAGAAAGGCTAACGTACCATCTGTTTGCGATGCCAAGGGTGCCACGCTGTCGTGCAGTGCTATGGATGGTAAAGGAATCCGTTCTCTTGTAAGGGGTGACGGCACCGGATTTTAACCGTTTTTCTGACCCTGTCCGGGGTACAGCAGTTCTTCCATCGTTTGTTCCATTTCCAACAGTCTCTGTCGTTCTTCCGGGGATGCTGTAGCCAGTCTCTCCCGGTGTCTTCGTTGCATCTGAAAGACTGGGTCCTTCCGATCCTCCTCCGACAATCCCAGTTTGTCCCACTCGCGTTCCAGTTCCTGTTCCCATGCCGGCATGGTTTCTCTGCTCTTCGCCATGATTATTTTCTCCTTCTGCGGCGGTGTTTTTGTTATCAGTATACTGGCTTTGTGTGGGCTTGTCAACCGGATTCCGTGCCACCGTGTTTCGTCAAGGTGTCTTGCGGATTCGGCATCGCAGAGCAGGGTCGTGCGATGCATTGCGGAGGCTACCGCGCGGTCGGGTGACGTAAAAAGGACTTAAGTCGGTGCAACGACTTAAGTCCCAAGCGAAGCCCACGCGCAAACCAAAAAGCAGCGGTGCCTCTTGCTACATTCTACTACAGAAAGGGGATGTTGTCAAGTGGCAAAAACCAAGGCTGAGATACAAAGTGAATACAGCAAGCGGACTGGGTATGCATCACAGAAAAAGTACGAAGCGGAGAACGTCCACAAGATGATGTTACGTCTGAACAAGAACACGGATGCCGACATCATACAAGCGTTAGCAGTGGACAATCCGCAGCGAGAGCTTCGCAGACTGCTTCGCATAGCAATCCAGATCGAGCAGAATCAAAAATAACAACAACGCCAGCCATCCACCGACCAAAGCGATTGGCTACCGTTGCCCACAAACCAAACACCGTGAAGGTATCGGCTGTCTTTACAGTGTACCACAAAGCCGGTACATTGTAATGTCGTTTTTGAAAATGGTAACCACAATTCTCGACCCGCGTGACACCTATGCCGATGCGGCGGAATGGGAGACCAAGGCGAAAGACCTCGCCGCCCGTTTTGTCAAGAACTTCGACAAGTACACCGGCAACGAGGCGGGCAAAGCGCTCGTCGCGGCAGGCCCCGAACGGTAAGAACGGTATAACGAAACGCCCCAAGCGGTTGCTTGGGGCGTTTTTGCGTATGGCATATGTTGCTTGATTTAGAACTTGCCGCCGCCGACGTTGCGGGAAGAATGCGAGCCGGAGGAGGAACTTGACGAGTTGCTTTTCGGCTTCTCGGTTCGGGTAACCGTACGGTACAGGAAGAAATCGTTGGAACGTGTAAGGTTGAAACTGCCCGCTTTCACGTATACGTTGGCTTTATCCTGCTTGCGCACCGATTTCAATTGCCCCTTCAAAACCGAAGCGACGATGAAACCGACCACAAGACCGAACACCACTGCGATCAACAGGTTCGTACCGAAGGCAAAGGGGAACCCGTTGATGTGACCGTTCAAATAGTAGTCGCATTCTTCGGCGTATGCCTCAAAGGCTTCGGCATAGTCGCCATCGGACAAGTAGGAAACGATGTTGTCGCCGATACTGTCAATGTCGTCCATGGTGATAGCTTCGGATGCGAACCCGTTACTGAGAATGCGGTATTCACGCGGATCCATACACACGAGAAGCAACACACCGTCGTGGTTGTCACCATACCCGTAGCCGTCGTTGTCGAAGCGGGTATTGACAAGCGTGTCGACGTCGGTATTGCCCGACGATGCCACGGTGAGAACGCACACTTCGGCACCGTACGCCGCAGAAATCTCGGCCAGTCTGGTGCGCAGTGACGCTTCCTCGGAAACGGACAAGAGGTCGGCATTGTCGATCAACAGCAAGTCTTCGCCCGCGGCGGGTGCGGCAGAAACGCAAACAAACATGCAAGCGCACAACAGCAGTGCGACCAGTAAAGCCATCAGTTTTTTCGTCATCTGTCACACCTCCTTACAGCAACCACATAAGATAGCTGAGAATAAAGGTGGCGGCACTGACGATGCCGGCAACCCCAAACAGCCACTTGCGGTAGGCTTTTTTGTCCAGCGGCAAGTCGCCCACCAGTTTGCCCGTTTGTGCATTCATGGCGAACGTATAGGTCTTGCCGTTCCATTGGGTGTTTAAGATCCAAACCGGCAACAGCGCGTATTTCGCTGTTCCGTTATTCAGGTGAATACTGGTGCTGACGGGCGTGACCGTGTCGTATCCCTGCACGGTGGAAGCGAACGCCTCCTCGGTGCTGCGGCGGATACGCTCGTTCGCTCGTGTGATACTGCTTTCGGAATCCACGTCGTACTTGTCGGCCAAATAGCCCGCAAGATAGGCCGACTGGAAATCGACCGCCGCCGACAAATCAAACGGCTCAATGGATTCCATCAAGGTATCGTCCATCTTGCTGCAACCGTCCACCGGCACGTTGGCGAAGCCCAAACTGCCCGCGCGCAGGGCGCGGTAATGGCTGGTTTCGGTGTAGTTGTAGTTGCTGTCACTCCAAAAGCGGGTGCGTGTCGCTTTGTAATTTACGCCCCCTTCGGCATCGGCATCGAACAACCAGAACGGCACGTAAACGCCCTTCACTTCTTTTACACGGTTCTCATCTTTGAAGACTTTCGGCAGTAATCGCTTACCGCTGTAATGTTTTTTCAGCGCCTCCATGGCGGTTTTTTTATCTAACTTGAAAGGGATCACCAGATCGGGTTTCAATGCGCCGGCGAACTGCGCCGTCATGACTACGGGGTTGCCGCAGAACGGGCATTCGGTCGCACCGACTGTTTGGTCGCCCACGATCTCGCCGCCGCAGGAGTTGCAGGTGTACACCAACAATCCGTCGGTTTCGCCCTCTTCCCACGTACTGCCTGCCGTCGTGTTCCACTGCATGTTGTCTTCCGGCTGGTCTTTTAACGCGTCGTCGTAGGCTTTCACGTCACTCATTTCAAATTCGGTGTCGCAGTAGGGACATTTCATTTTTTGCAACGTGCTGTCGAACTCAATGGCACCGTCGCAGCAAGGACACTTGAACTCTTGCAAAACAGCCAACGATCATCACTCCTTTACAATGTCTGTGTGCAGCGTGTGCGGTGTACCGTGCGATCACACGATATCGCCGTTGTCAAAAGGATCGCCGCATTCGGGGCAGAATTTCGGCGCCTTCGTGGGGTCGGCGGGTTGCCAACCGCACTTGTCGCACTTGTACTGCGGAACGCCCGTGGGTTTCTTAGCACCGCATTCCGAGCAGAATTTGCCCGTGTTGGTTGCCCCGCACGCGCAGGTCCAACCGGCAGGGGCTTCGGGTTTCTTGGCGCCGCATTCGGGGCAGAATTTGCCGTTGGCGGTGGCACCGCACGCACACTGCCAACCGTCAGCCGCAGGAGCGGCTTGTTGCTGAGCCTGTTGCGCCTGCTGCTGTTGACCCATGCCGTAAAGCTGTTGCGCGGCATTGAAGCCGCCGCCCATCGCGCCGCCGGCCATGTTCATACCCATAAAACCGGTCATCGCCCCTGCGCTGTTGCCGGCCGCCGTTTCCATCGCATTGGCGGTGGCAGTGGTCATGCGGCCTGCCATCATCGCGGCGTTGGAACCGTATGCCACGGAATCTTCCATTTCCTGGATCTTCTTCATATCCTCGTCGGCGAGGGTGATGGGGTTCAGTGCGATCTTCTCAACCGAAATACCGCGGGATTCTACCCACTCGTATTTCAACGCCTCGTTCATGGCGGCTTTCAGTTCGTTCACTTTTGCCGGCAGTTGCGCGGGGCGCAATTCCATTTCGGCCAACGCACCAAAGGCGGGTTGCAAAGCCGAGACGAATTCGGTCTTCATCTGGCTGTCGATCTGATCGCGGGTGAACGCCTGCTCCACGTTGCCGCACACCTTGGTGTAGAACAGCAACGGGTCGCTGATAACGTAGGAGTACACACCGTTGCAACGGACGTTGACGGTGCGGCTGAAGCCGATCTGCTTGTTCGTCACCTCAAAGATGATGGGGCTGGGTGTGCCAAACTTATTGTCCATGATCTCCTTGGTGTTGAAGTAGTACACCCGCTGGTCTTTGCCCGTGTCACCACCATAGGTGAAACGCTTGCCGATCGCTTTGAAAGTGTTTTTCAAACTTTCACCGAAAGAACCCGCAAAGATGGAGGGTTCGGTGGAGGTGTCGTATGTATATTCGCCCGGTTCGGCACACACTTCCACGACCTTGCCCTGTTCGACAATGATCATGCACTGCCCGTCGGCCACGGCAATGCCGGAGCCGTTGGAAATGACGTTATCGCTTCCCTTGGTGTTTGAACTGCGGCCGCCCACGCGTTTTTCGCCTTTTACCACCAACGTGTCCATGTCCAGCGCGTCACAGTAAAAGAACTCCTTCCACTGATCGGCCAGCACACCGCCCAGAGCACCCAATCCTGCTTTGATAAGTCCCATAATCCATTGCTCCTTTACAACATATTTTTACGGTATGATTTGCTATATATCATTATAGCATAGGAATATACGAAAGTAAACACTAAATTGAAAAGGCGGCTTCAGCCGATGGGGACGGTGGGAAGACGAGAGCGCGATCGGGGTGCGGTCTCTCGGCCTCCCCTTGTCAGGGAAGGTGATTTTCTTGCCATTTCATTGCAAGAAAATCGGAGGGGTAGTGGAAGGAGAAAACGAAAACGTGTTGATGGCGTATGTGTGCGGCGCTCGCGAACATGACCCGTTTGCGGTGCCCGAAACGGCGCGGCTGTGCCGCGCAGTCGGGATGACAGGACTTTCTTAAAGAGGCGGCAGAAAAGTGACATGTCGTCGAATACGTGACCCGTTTGCGGTGCCCGAAAAAATCGTCGGGCGCTTCGCGCTGTTCCTCGATTTTTTCGACCGCGGCACTCACTTATGCCTCGCTGCATCCGCCACCGGCGGCGCTCGGCAACGTGACCCGCTTGCGGTGTCCGAAACAGCGCGGCTGTGCCGCGCGGTCGGGATGACAGGACTTTCTTCTCGCGAGCGCAACAGTCCCCCGGACTGTTGCTGCCAAGGCTTCGCGGACGATGTCCGCTCACCCTTGGAGCTCGTTTCAAGTCCTGTCATAGACCAAAAACAAAAGAGACAGACCAACAGTCTGTCTCTTTTGTTTGGTCGGGATGACAGGACTTGAACCTGCGGCCTCTTCGTCCCGAACGAAGCGCGCTACCAAACTGCGCTACATCCCGAAATGCTGCCTGATTTGTCACAGCCTTAGTATAATACCGCATTTTACGCGCTTTGTCAATCGTTTTTTGAAAAAAGTTTAGGATTTTTGTGTACATAATTTTCATCGCCGTTTCATACCCTGTAGTAAAACCAATGACAGGGGGAGCCGTGTGTGTTTGTTGTATCGGTGAAAATGTCGCGACGCCGCTGGGTGTCGCTGTTGCTTTGTGTGGGGGTGTTGGTGCTGATTCTGGCGGCGGCGTTCTTGTGGCCCGCGGGCGGCGGCACGGCGGTGTCCACCGCCGCCGAGGACACGGCGGCACGCATTGCGTTTTTAAACACGCTGGGATACGAAGTGGATCCCGCGTACTGCGAGGTGTGTGAGATACACATTCCAGAGGAATTCGACGCCGTATTTTCCGAATACAACGCCATGCAAGCGGCGGCGGATATGGATCTGACCCCGTATCAGGGCAAACGCGTAAAATGCTGGAGTTATCGCATTTTAAACAGCGGAAACACCGAGGAGACGATTGCACATTTGTACGTGTATCGCGACGAGATCGTGGGCGGGGATATCACCGAAACGGTGCAAAACGGGCGTACGACCGCGTTGGTTCCGCGGGGGTAGTCTTGCTTTTTTGGCACGACTGTGCTATACTACCCGAAAAGGCGGTGACGGTGTGGAACGGTTAGACAAAACGGTGGCGCAACTGGCGGATATGCCGCGTAAACAGGCGGTGCATTTGATCCGTGCAGGGCGCGTGACGGTGGACGGCGAGGTGTGGCGCACGCCCGAAGCAAAACTGGAGCCTGCCGCGCACGTTGTGTCGGTGGCGGGACACGTCATCGATACGCAGCCCCACCGTTATTATATGCTGAACAAGCCGCAAGGGGTACTGTGCGTTTCTCGTGATCCAAAGGTGAAAACGGTGGTGGATCTGGTGCCGCCCGCTTTTCGGCGGCGCGGGTTGTTCCCTGCGGGGCGGTTGGATAAAGATACGGTCGGTCTGGTCGTCCTGACCGACGACGGGGATTACGCGCACCGCTTGCTCTCTCCCAAGAAGGCGGTATTCAAGCGCTATCTTGCCGTGGTGGCGGGGGAGATGCCGCAAACGGCGGTGGAAACCTTCGCTGCGGGGATGGAATTGGAGGATGAAACCCGCTGTCTGCCTGCAAAATTGCAAATACTGTCCTGTGAAGAATTTATGAACAGAAACGGCGGCGATTTTGCAAGTTTCGCCACGTTTTTGGAAGAATATACAATCCCCTCGATGGCTGATTACAGCTGTGTGGAGATTGCTATTCAAGAAGGACGATACCACCAGATAAAGCGTATGTGTGAGGTGGTCGGACACAAGGTGTTGTGGTTGAAGCGTGTTGCGGTGGGCGATCTCACACTCGACCCCGCGCTGGCGGAAGGGGAGTGCCGCGAGCTTACCGCCGCGGAAACGGCGGCGGCACTGCGATCCGTGGAAGAGTTTTGTGCAAGTTGACATTATCAAAAATCCATAAAGAGAAGGCTGTAAGTTTGTTTATTTAGTGTATGGCTATTTTTGAAAAATGTGATATAATATACCTATGCAATTATGTAGACTGCAGCGCAGTCTGTGTAAGGAAAAATGGGAGGTTATTTTAAAATGGCAGGTTTGTCGCTGAAAGGCATTTACAAAAAGTATGCCGCCGGTGTCGTCGCGGTTTCGGATTTCAATCTCGAAATCAAAGACAAGGAGTTCATCATTCTGGTTGGCCCTTCGGGCTGTGGTAAGTCCACTACGCTGCGTATGATCGCGGGCTTGGAAGAGATCACCGAAGGTGAACTGTACATCGGCGACCGTTTGGTGAACGACATCGCGCCGAAGGATCGCGATATCGCGATGGTGTTCCAGAACTACGCTCTGTATCCCCACATGACCGTGTTTGACAACATGGCGTTCGGCTTGAAACTGCGTAAGACGCCGAAGGATGAGATCAAGCGCCGCGTGGAAGAAGCTGCTCGCGTGCTGGATATCGCTCACCTGCTCGACCGTAAGCCGAAGGCTCTGTCGGGTGGTCAGCGTCAGCGTGTGGCGCTCGGCCGTGCGATCGTCCGTGAGCCGCAGGTCTTCTTGCTTGACGAGCCGCTGTCCAACTTGGATGCGAAACTCCGTGCGCAGATGCGTACCGAGTTGTCCAAGTTGCACGCGAAACTGGGCACCACCTTTATCTACGTTACCCACGACCAGACCGAAGCTATGACCATGGGTGACCGCATTGTGGTCATGAAGGACGGCTTCATTCAGCAGGTCGATGCACCGCAAGTGCTGTACACCAAGCCCTGCAACATGTTCGTGGCAGGCTTCTTGGGTTCGCCGCAGATGAACTTCATCGATTCCAAACTCGTGAAACAGGACGGCAAGTTCATGGTCGAGTTCGGTACCGAAGATACCAAGACCACCCGCGGCGTGAAGTACTACATCCCCCTGCCCGATTCGAAGAACGAGGGCGGCGTGCTGGATGAGTATGTCGGCCGTGAAATCGTGATGGGTATCCGTCCGGAAGACGTCCACAACGAGCCTCGCCTGCTCGAAGAGTACGCGGATTGCAAGGTCTATGCGAACGTGGAAGTTACCGAGCTTATGGGTGCGGAGACCTTCTTGTACTTGGATGTGGAAGGTTTCAAATACACCGCTCGTGTGGAGCCCACCTCCACCGCGCGTCCCGGCGACACCATCGAGATCGCGCTCGAGAACAACAAGATCCATCTCTTCGACAAAGAGACCGAGCGTACCATCTGCAACTAATCAAACAGATTCAAAAATCCCACAGCACCGAGTGCTGTGGGATTTTTTCTTTAAGCAGAGGAGGCGTGTTGGGGTTACCCTAAGGGCAGTCTTTGCGGTATATTTTGGTAAACGCCGTGAGGGATAAAGTCTTGCATTTTTCGACAAGGTGCGGTACAATAAAAGGGACGATTTTTCTTAAAGGAGTAAGTAAAGCATGGCAGGACGGCACTGGCGCGAACCCGAAAAAAAGCCACACCGCTTTTGGTGGGTGTGGTTAATAGCGGCGCTCGCCGTGGTGGCTCTGCTTGGCGGCGCGCTGTGGATGTGGCGGGAAAAACCGATAAAGCCCGTGGGGGCGCCCGCCGTTCCGACGACTTCGACTGTGGTGACCACCACGACGACCGATACGACGGCGGGCACGACGACCACAACGGTGCCGCCCGTGACGGTGCCGCCCGAAGTTACGCCACCCGTGCGGGAGTTTGCCCGCCCTGAGGAGATGCGCGGCGTGTGGCTGACGGAGGGTGTGGATTACGCCAAAGACGGCACGGATGAAGCGACGGTACAGGCGGAGATCGATAAGGCGTTGGCGGCGCTGAAAGAGTGGTCGTGGAACACGGTGATCGTGACCTTGCCCGCCGAACTGCCTGCCGAGGGTGCGTTCGACGCGCCTGCCTATATTTTAGAAAAAGCGCGCGAGCAGGAATTGTTCGTGTATATGACGGTGAACTGCGGCGTGTACGACGGCGACCTGTTCCCGACCCGCTTGCCCGAGCGGGAAAAACTGACCGAACGCGTGCGTCTGTTGGCGCACCGCTACGCGGCAGACGGCTTCTTGCTCACGGGTTATTCCTTCCGCTACGGTGTGAAACCGTTGCACGTGGGGGCGAGCATCGACGCGATGCTCCGCAGTGCAGTGAACGCCATCCACGCGGAAAACCAAAACGCCTACGTCGGTCTGCTGACCGAGGCGGTGTGGGCGCACTCTTCCGTGTTGGCGGAAGGTTCCGCTACTGCGAACGTATACGAAGAGTTGACCGACGGCGGCGCGGATACCCGCCGCTTGGTGTTGGACGGCGCGGTGGATTTCGTAATGGTGAAGAATTTCCGCGCCACGGGCGATTATTCGGCGGCGTTCGGTACGGTGCTGAACTGGTGGGACGCCGTGTGCAAAGAGGCGAACGTGCCGCTGTATATGGCGCACGCCGCCACCAACGCCGCGGCGGGAGAACGCCGTTGGAGCGTGCGCGACCAGTTGGCACGGCAGGTGTTGGCTTGCCAAAAAGCGCACGCGTGGCAGGGCAGCACCTTCGATTCGTTTGCCGCACTGCAAAAGGTGAGCGATGCGGCGTCGGCGGCGCGGCAGGCGTTCGACGGTACGCTGATGGAAGAATACATCAGCCGTACGTTGACGGTGACCGAGCCGTCGGCGGAAAGTATCACGGTGTACGAATCCGCCATCAACCTGCGCGGCAGTGCCGACCCGAACTTTCCCGTGTTGCTGAACGGTGAGGAACTCACCTTGACCGATCACGGTTATTTCGCATTGGATAAGGTGTTGCAACCGGGGGAGAACACCTTCACGTTTGAAAACAAAGGGGTCACCACCACCTATACGGTCTATTATAAGGTAGTTATTTTTAAGAGCGTATCCCCTGCCGGGGATATGACGTTGGACGGCGGTGCCGAGATCACCGTGTCGGCGGTGGCGCACGAAGGGGCAACCGTGTACGCCATGGTGAACGGCACCAAAGTGACCATGCAACCCGTTACGGTGCAGGAGGACGAGGGCGAAACGCTGGAAGGCTCGGAATACGTTACCTATGCGGGCAAATACAAACTGCCTGCAGGACGTGTAGGAGAGACACAATCGCTCGGTGCGATCACGGTTCACGGCAGTTACAGCGGGCAGAGTGCGACCGAGACGGGCGGCAAGTTGACCGTGAAAGCGCTCCCCGTGGTGCAATCTCCCACGGTGGAAGACGTTACGGTGCCCGAACTCACGCCGATCGACCCGTCAACGGGCGGTGACACGTTGGCAGAGGGGACGGTGCTGATCATCACGGCGGATCACGCCGAGACGTTCAACGGCGATACCACCGACGACTATTCCCGTCCCACCAACGCATATCTGCCGCGCGGTACCACCGATATTCTTGCGGGTACAGCGTACGACGCGGCTTCGGGCAATCATTATTACCTGCTCGGTTGCGGGCGGCGGGTGTACCAAGAGGACGCCGCGGTATACATAAGCGGCGGTTCACTTTCCGCCAACACGCTGACGGTCGGCGGTGTGACGGCGGGGTCGAAGAACACCGTCTTGAAACTGTCGGCGGATTGGCGCGTGCCGTTCAATCTGCAACTGTTGCCGCAGGCGTACGGCAACCCCGCGAAGCAAGATTACAGCAGCAAAGGACAGACTACGGAATACATTGACATCACCTTTGCCTACACCGCGGCGACGGTGGGAGAAGTGGACGTGTCCGCAAGTCCCTTGTTCAAGTCGGCACAATGGATCGAAGGCGAGGATACCCGCACCCTGCGGTTGTACCTCACCAAAACGGCACAGTTTTACGGCTATCACGCCCAGTGGGATAACGACGGCGTGCTGACCTTTACCTTTAAGCACCCGACGTACGTGGGGGATAACGATCCCGAACAGCCGCTTCACGGGTTCACCGTGGTGGTAGATCCCGGTCACGGCGGCCATTCCTACGGCACGTCGGGCGGTAACGTGCCCGAAAAACGGTTGGCGCTGACCTACGGTCTGCTTCTTCGCGACCAACTGGAAGCGCTCGGTGCGACAGTGATCATGACCCGCACCGACGACAGCGACCTTTCGCTGCTTGAACGCACGCAGATCACCCGCCCGACGGGTGCGGATCTGTTTTTAAGCATCCACATGGACGGTTCCACCAGTGCGTCGGTGGGCGGTTGTTCGGTGCATTATTTCACCGATTATTCCCGTGGGATCGCCGAGAGCATGTATAAAGAAATGACGGCGGTCTACGCCCAATACGGCAGCGACCACGACCGTCACTATCGCTGGAATCCGTTCTTCGTCACCCGTATCAGCGAAATGCCCGCCTTGTTGCTGGAATGCGGGTTTATGACCAACGCAGAGGATCTGGAACTGTTGGTCACCGCCGATTTTCAGGACGCCCTGATGGCGTCGGTGGTGAAATCGGTGGTGGCGTACGCGAAGAGCTTGCCGAAGATATAAAACAACACCCGCCGTACGGCGGGTGTTGTTTTATGCCAATGCTGCTTTGAGGATGGCAATTTTTTCGTCGAGTGCCTTGGCGTCGGCGTTGGGGTCCACTGCAATATACACCGTGCGCGACAAGAGGTCGAGCGTTTCGGGACACATATCCGCGCGGTACGCGGGTAGGATGTCGCGGTTGGCCTCCATCTTGAAGGGATCCATCAGCGGGTGGAGTGCGCCGCGCATCTCCATAATGGGGGTCCAGTGGGTGTAGATGTGGCGGCCGGTGTCGATCGGCAACACGCCGCGTACGCCTTCGGCGGTCGCAAAACGACGGGCGGCGTCTTCGCTTTCGAATCGCAGTGCGAGCGTGGTGCCGCAATCGCCGTCGCTGTCGTGCGAGGGGATCGGTGTTGCGATGCCGTCCAGTGCGTTCATCATATACCGTTTGTTGCGGCGCAGGTCGTCCAAAATGCCGTCCAAACGGTCAAGCTGTACATTCAGCATCGCCGCACACAACTCGTTCGAACGGTACTCGTCGCCGCAAAAGCCCGCTTCCGAAAACCCTGCCATCTGGTCGCCGAAGAAGGCGACGGCACTGCTGTCGTGATAAATGAGCGCACGCTGGAACAAGGTGGCGTCGTCGGTGACGAGGGCTCCGCCCTCGCCGCAAGAAACGATTTTGAAGAAGTTAAAACTAAACGCGCCCGCCTTGCCGATGGTGCCGAGTCGACGACCACGATAACTGCCGCCGTCCGCCTGGCAGGCATCCTCCAGCACGAGAATGCCGTGACGGTCGGCGATCGCAGTAATGGCATCCATATTGCACGGGAAGCCCTGGATGTGTACCGGGACGACCGCTTTGGTGTGCGCGGTGATCTTGCGCTCAAAGTCCGCGGGGGAGAGGGTCAGCGTGTCGTCCACCTCCGCGATCACGGGAACGGCACCGGCCGCCACCACCGCCATAGCGGTGGAAATGTAGGTGTAGGCGGGTACGATGACCTGGTCGCCCGGGCCGATGCCCATCGCCACTAAGGCGCAGGTCAGCGCCGCTTGGCCGCTGGTCATAAAAATGGCGTGCTCGGCGTTAAGAATCTCCCGTAATTTACGCTCTACCTGCGCCGATTCCTGCACACCGCCGTTGATCTTAAACAAATCGCCCGATTGTACCACTTTGGTCAGCTCGGCGATCTCTTCTTGTCCTACACGGTACATAGTCATTCTCCTTTTTTATCGGTTTCGTTGATATGTTGAACGGTCTGTTTCATCAAATGGTAATCCGCGTTGTCGGCGGGGGGCTGCAGATGGCTGTACAGAAAGATGCCTACCTCGTATCCGCCGCGGCACAGTGCGTCTTCGGTGACGAAATACCCCTCAAAGCCGTTGACGTTCGACAGCACCCGCACCGACAGGTCTTCCACCGCGCGGTCGCACCGCAGACCGATCTCCGAAAATATCTCGAACGGGAAGGCGGCGAAAGCAATGTTTCCCAGCACGATCACCGTCTGCTTCAAGGGGAAGGTGTCGGTGTCGGTATATCCTGTCTCGTAAGAGCGCAGTACCTCTTCGCAGTGTACGCGTATCATTTCATCCGAACCGATACCGTTGTTTGCACACTGTGTGAGCAGCGTCTCGGCCTCGGTACGCGCCATCCGCTTTTTCTGCGGAACGGACAGTACTTTAGAGGAAACCTTGAGCGGCATATCGGTGTATTCTCCGAGTGTGCGGTACACGGCCAAGGCATCCCGTGCGGCGATCTCTCCCAGTTCGCGAACGTAGCGAAGGTCGCCCACCGTTTTGCCGTTGCTGATGCGTGGGCCGACGTCACCCATCGTGCCGTTGAAAAAGGCGGTGACACCGCCGCTTTGTGCCTCTACCGCATCGGTCATGATGCCCGACCAGTCACGGGTGATCTCGGTATTGGCTCCCGCCGCGGTGCCGTGTGCGCCGTAATGGATCATATTGGCGACCACCGTGCCCGCCGCGTCGCAGAAGGAGAGGACGGTCATTTTGGTGTCCAAACATCCCCACGGATTTTGTCCGAGTGCGACGGTGTTGTCTGTCGTCAACTCGCGGCGGTTGACCCCCACGCGGCTGTCACCCACGGCGACTGCCGTTTTCACGGGCTGCAACGTGTCGAGGGCGGTTTTTACGGCGCGCAGTATGGCGGGGACGAAGACGTTTTCGGAATAGGCAACGTCAATATCCCCCCAACCGACCGTGCCCGCCACGTTGGGGGCGGAGTGGGTGTGGGTAGCACACAAAAGACAGTGCGCGGCAGGAATACCGTACAGGGTTTCAATCTTCGCACAAATACGCGCGGCAAAGGCGGTCTGCAGTTCACAGACGGTCAAACTGACCATCAGCGCCGTGGTATCTCCCTGTCGAAACAGAAAAGCAGTGGCGGTCAGATCGTCGTTCACCGCAGTGGAAAACAGGTCGGGACGGTAGCCGTACAGTGCGCCGCCCACCGCGGGAGTGATGATCTCCCGCCCTATGCCGAGTTGCAGTTGAGTCATACCGCATCTCTCCTATTTATGGTGATATTCAAATATTACCATATTTCGTTTGCAAATGCAACAAAAAAGTCGGTTTATAAGAGATGACTTTTTGCTTGACTTTTGATACGAGGTGTGTTATTCTATGTAATGTATATTGAGGTGCGTGTGCGTTTCTTTAGACAGAGCGTACGCTGTGAACACCAAACGGTTGTGACGGAGGTGTCTGAATGAGCGAAGGTACAATGCCCAAACAGGATGGTATGCAGATCGATATTCGGCGTTTGTGGAACGCAGTGATCGGTCGTTGGTGGATCGTTGCGTTGTCTGCCGTGGTGTGTGCCGTTCTGTTTTTCGTGGGTACGTTTTATCTTATCACCCCGAAATACCGTTCTTCGGCGATGTTCTACGTAAACAATAACCTCTCGCTCGGCGATACGGCACTCAGTATTTCTTCGACGGATATTACGGCTTCCAAAAGCCTTGTGGATTCGTACATCGTTATTTTGAAGACGCGCGCTTCGCTCAATGAAGTGATCGACTATTCGGGTGTGGATCGCACCTACAGCGAGTTGCGTAGTATGATCTCGGCAGCGTCGGTCAACTCCACCGAAATTTTCGAGGTGGTGGTGACCAGTACCGATCCGCAGGAAGCGGAAGCACTTGCCAACGCGATCGCGTACATTCTCCCGAAACGTATCGCAGGTATTGTGGAGGGTACCTCCGCTAAGGTGGTAGAACACGCCATCATTGCGGCGACTCCCAGTTCGCCCAGTTATCCCAAGAATACGGCACTCGGCTTTTTGCTGGGCTTGGCGGCGGCAGTGGCCTTCCTGGTCATTCGCGAGTTGTTTGACGTCACGATCCGTTCCGAAAGCGACGTGGAGCAGTGCTGTGACGTGCCGATCTTGGCGGCGGTGCCCGATATGACGGCATCCTTCAAGGGCGGACGATACGGCAGGTATTATTACTACGGTTCGTCGAACAATAATAAGAAGAAAGCGCCGACCGCAGCCAATCAGGCTCCCGTTTTGATCGGCCGCAACATCAGTTTTGCTGCTTCGGAAGCGTATAAGTTGTTACGTACAAAATTGCAGTTCTCCTTTACGAATGAGGTCAGTTGCCCGGTCATCGGTATTTCCAGTGCCCTGGCGGGTGAAGGTAAGAGTTTGTCGGCGGTCAACTTGGCATTTTCGCTGGCGCAGCTTAACAAGCGCGTTTTGTTGATCGACTGCGATATGCGCCGCCCCTCGTTGGCTGCGAAACTGCAGATTTCGAA
This sequence comes from Oscillospiraceae bacterium, assembly GCA_015065885.1. GTDB lineage: Bacteria > Bacillota > Clostridia > Oscillospirales > Acutalibacteraceae > SIG588. The sequence goes on from SVPJ01000015.1 coordinate 44,793, forward strand.
GGTGCCCGGCCTTTCCAATTATCTGACCGGTCAGGATCGGCTGTCCGATGTTATCCAGCCTTGCGGCAACGATGTGAAGGAAGGGTTTGACGTGATCGCGTCCGGTCGTAACCCGCCCAATCCGATCGAGTTGCTGAGCTCACCGACGATGGAAACTTTGCTGAGTGAGTTGCGCAGTTCATATGACTACATTTTACTTGACCTGCCGCCTGTCGGTGAGGTGAGTGATGCGATGGTCGCGGCGAAGTTGACTGACGGCATTTTGTTGGTTGCCCGTCAGAACTACGGCAATACGATGGCACTGACAAATGCGGTGCATCAGTTCCGCTTTGTGGAGACCCGCATTTTGGGTGTGGTGCTGAACGCGATGTCCGAAAGCATCGGCCGTTACGGATACGGTTACCGCTACGGCAAGAAGTATTACAAGTACCGTCATTATTATGGGTACGGTGCGCGCAACAGTTCTTCCGAAAACAAGGAAGCAAACTGAGCGCGGCGGATGAATTGAGTTGTTTCTCGAGCATATTGCTCGATATATACAAAAAGCAACATTATTTTTTATTTACAGTAGGAGTGGTAGAAATGAAGAAGTTTGTAGCGTGCCTATTGATGCTGGTATTGTGTCTGTCCGTTGCGGTCTCGGCGTTTGCCGAGACGGTGGAATTCGTTCCCAGCATCTCGTATAAGCCCGCCCCCGGTGTAGTAGCGACCGACCCTGCGGGTCACGAAGACTGCATTGTCATCGTTCCTGTGGCGGAAGCGGATACTTCGAAGGACATCACTGCGGACGAAGCGGCGACCTTGAAGAAGGTGTACAATGAACTGTCCAAGGATGGCGTGAAACTGTCCGAGCAGTGCCCCGATCTGACCGATCTCGTGAAGAAGGTGCTCGGTGAAGGTAAGACGGCGGACGATCTGGTTGTGCGTGATCTGTTCCATGTGGGCGCGACCTGCGAGGAGATTCCCGCATATTTGGCCGACGGCAAAACCTTGAAACTGACGTTGGATTCCACTGTTGGGAAGGACGAAAAGGTGTTTGCCATGCTGTACAAGGATGGCAAATGGGTGGCGCTTGACAACACCGTGAACAACGGTGACAACACCATCACCGTGGAGCTGGACGAACTCGGGCCTGTGGCAATCATGGTACCCGCAAGTGTGGGGTCGGATGATACTCAAACGGGTGAGAATTCTCATACCACGCTGTGGATCGTGATCATGTTGGCGGCGCTCGTCGCGATGGTCGTGTCGGTGCTGTTGTACCGCCGCCGTGCCGATGCGGAATAATTTCAGAACAATAGAACAGATAAAAAACAACAGGGTGTGATCCTATGAGACCACGAGCAAGACGAAAAACTTGGATGATCGTTCTCATTGTATTTCTGCTGCTGGTTGTTGTGTACAGTGGGTTCCAAGTTTTGGAGCCCATTGTTTTTCCTGCCGATCGCGGGGACAACATTCCCGCCGAATCCCGTATCATTGTGCGGGACGGCGTGGAGTATTATCCGCGGCAGGACATAACGGTGCTGTTGATGATGGGTATTGATCAACCCGGTCCTGCCGAGAGCAGCGGGGCGTATAACAACGCCGGTGCGGCGGATATGCTGGCAGTTGCGGTGTTCGACGAAACGAAGGAGTCCTACACCGTTTTGACCATCAACCGCGATACGATGACAGAGGTGCCCGTGCTTGGTCCGGGCGGTCGTCCTGCAGGTACGGCGAAGCAACAGTTGGCGCTTGCGCATACCTACGGCAGCGGTTTGACCGACAGCGCGGAAAACACGCGCAACGCGGTCTCTGCGCTGTTGTACAACTTCCCGATCGACTATTATATTTCCGTGCGTACCGATGCGATCGCGATCTTTAACGACGCCGTCGGCGGCGTGAAGGTGACGGTCACTGACGATTTCTCGAAGGTGGACGACACCATTCCGATGGGGGAAGTGACCTTGAAGGGACAGCAGGCGGTCCGCTATGTGCAGAGCCGTAGCGGCGTGGGTGACCAACTCAACCTCTCACGTATGAAGCGGCAGGAGCAATACATGCAAGGTTTTGTGCAGTCGGTGCGTTCCGCTTCAGCGGGCTGGGAGTTGAAGGCATACGACAAAGCGGCGGATTATCTGGTTACCGATTGTTCGCAGAAGGTGATGAGCAACCTGCTTTCGCGTTACGGGGAATACACCTTCAACGGTACGCTTACGTTTGAAGGGCAGAATGTTCACGGCGGCACTTTTATGGAGTTTTATCCCGACGAGAACGCTATGGATGCCATAATATTGAACCTGTTGTACGCACCGCGCAAATGACGATAAGAGCCAAAAAGCAAGGGTCTGCCGAAACGGCAGACCCTTGCTTTTTTACTTTCTAATTTAATATGCGATGCCCATTTCGTCGAGCCGCTCGCGAATGTAGGAGAGGGAGAGCAACTTTTGCTTTACTTCCTCTACCGTCAGAAGCTCGGTGTTGTGGGAGTTGAATTCGGTCACGGGATCGCGATCCACGTTTCCTTCGTGGAAATATTTGTCATAGTTCAAGTCGCGCTTGTCGCAGGGCACGCGATAGAAATTCCCCATGTCCACCGCCGTGGCACATTCTTCGTTGGTCAGCAAGGTCTCAAACATCTTTTCGCCGTGGCGAATACCGATGATCTTGATATCCTCCTTGTTGCCGCCGAACAGTTCGCACACCGCCTCCGCTTGTGCCTGAA